>JAFRMM010000182.1 GCA_017430675.1 Prevotella sp. | reverse complement strand
CACCTGGATATCGGGCAGGAAGTTCATCTCGATGGTCTTGTAGCCATTGCCACCGCAGGTTTCGCAGCGACCGCCCTTCACGTTGAAGGAGAAACGCCCAGGCTTGTAGCCTCGGATCTTGGCTTCGGGCAGATTGACAAACAGCGAACGGATGTCGGAGAAGACGCCTGTGTAGGTGGCCGGATTGGAGCGCGGCGTGCGCCCGATGGGCGACTGATCGACATTCACCACCTTATCGATATTTTCCAGTCCCTCGATGCTGTCGTAGGGCATGGGGTTCTTCAGTGAGTGATAGAAGTGTTTCGAGAGGATGGGCTGCAGCGTCTCGTTGATGAGGGTGGACTTGCCGGAGCCTGAGACACCCGTCACGAGGATGAGGGTACCGAGGGGGAAGGTGACATCGACGTGCTTGAGATTATTGCCTGTGCAGCCTTTCAACACCAGGCTCTTGCCATTGCCCTTGCGACGCTTGTCGGGGATCTGAATGGAGCGCGTGCCGTTGAGATATTGCGCTGTAACCGAGTCGGTTAAGAGCATTTCTTGAGGTGTTCCTTGAAATACGACTTCACCGCCCTTGCGACCTGCCCGGGGACCGATGTCCACGATCCAGTCGGCACTGCGCATCATGTCCTCATCGTGTTCGACGACGATGACCGTATTACCCAGATCGCGCAGTTCCTTGAGGGAGCGGATGAGGCGTTCGTTGTCGCGCTGATGGAGGCCGATGCTGGGCTCATCGAGGATATAGAGCACGTTCACCAGCTGCGAACCGATCTGAGTGGCAAGACGGATGCGCTGGCTCTCACCGCCTGAGAGGGAGGCTGACTGGCGGTTGAGGGCGAGGTAGTCGAGTCCCACTTCGAGCAGGAAGTCCAGTCGGGTGCGGATCTCCTTGAGGATCTCGACGGCGATCTGCTGTTGCTGGTGGTCGAGATGGGCGTCCACCTGGTCGAGCCACTCGCGCAGTTCACTGATGTCCATCGAGGCGAGTTCGGAGATGTTCTTGTCCCAGATCCGATACGACAGGGCTTCACGGTTCAGACGCTGCCCATGACACTCGGGGCACTCACATTCGGCGAGGAACTGATCCGCCCATTTCTGACCTGCCGTGGAGTCGTCGTTGTCCATCACGTTGCGCAGGTACTTGATGATACCGTCGAACGAGACGAAATAGTCGCTAGAGGTATGCACCAGTTCCTTGTCGATGCGTACGTTCTCCAATGAACCGTAGAGCACTTCCTGCAGGGCCTCGTCGGGAATATTCTGGAGCGGTGTCTTGAGGTCGCACTCATACTTCTTCAGAATGGCCTCCACCTGCCAGAAGATCATCTGGTTCTTGTATTTGCCAAGTGGTGCAATACCGCCGTCGTGGATGTTCTGTTTCTTATCTGGCATCACCTTCTCAAGGTCGATCATGTTGATGTAACCCAGTCCTTTGCAGTGTGGACAGGCTCCCTGAGGGGAGTTGAAAGAGAAGTTGTTGGGTGCGGGGTCGGAGTAGCTGATGCCAGTGGTGGGGCACATGAGCCGCTTGGAGAAGTGCTTAATGGTGCCAGAGTCCTTTTCGAGGATCATGACGAGCCCTTCACCCTGTTTCATGGCGATGGCGACAGACTTCTTGAGGCGGTCGGTGGCCTCTGCCCCTGGCTTCAGTTTATCGATCACTACTTCGATGTCGTGGTTCTTGTAGCGATCTACCTTCATGCCGCGTGTGATCTCCAGCAGCTCTCCATCCACGCGGATATTCAGATAGCCCTTACGGCGCATCGACTCGAAGAGTTCACGATAGTGGCCTTTTCGGCTGCGCACCAGAGGGGCGAGGATATAGATGGGCTTACCGGCATAGTCGTGCATGATCATGTCGAGCACTTTCTCCTCGGTATATTTCACCATCTCCTCACCGGTGGCATAACTGTAGGCCTTGCCAGCACGGGCAAAGAGCAGACGCAGGTAATCGTAGATCTCAGTAGTGGTGCCAACAGTGGAACGTGGATTCTTGTTAGTGGTCTTCTGCTCGATGCTGATGACGGGTGACAGACCAGTAATCTTATCGACATCGGGCCTCTCCATGCCACCTAAGAAGTTACGGGCATAGGCGGAGAAGGTCTCGATATATCGGCGTTGCCCTTCGGCAAAGATGGTGTCGAAGGCTAACGACGATTTTCCAGAGCCACTGAGACCTGTGATAACTGTCAGCGACTGGCGTGGTATCTCCACGTCGATATTTTTAAGATTATGTACGCGCGCACCGTACACATTTATTTTGTCGTCTTCTCTATTCATGGAGTCATTCGTTGTTCGTGCCTTCGTTGTAGCCACGAAGTAAATTAACGTCTTTACGGATATTGTACGTCCTGCCGTCGGTGCCTTTCGCCTTACAGAGCAGGAAATAGACACCCTCTTTTACGGGTGTGCCGTTATGGATGCCATCCCAACCTTGGCTTGAATCTGTCCATTCAAACAGTTTCTGGCCCCAGCGGTTGAAGATGTAGGCGTGGAATTCAGTGATGTTCTCGCATTCCTTCGCCACGAACGTATCATTCCGCCCGTCGCCGTTGGGCGAGAAGGCATTGGGGAAAGACAGTTTACTCACACTGAGAACCTCCTGTTCTTCATCTTCGACCAGGACATCATCCTGAGCGGAGCATCCAAATGGCAGAAAAACCATCAGAAAGGGCAAAAATACGCGATATATTCTCATTTTAGTCTGCTTTAAAGTGCAAAGTTAGTAAAAAATTGATAAATCGCAATTGATAATTGACATTTATTTCGTACTTTTGTAGGCGAAATTGCTAAAATATAGAATTATGACTCGACTTTTAAGATATTTTTCGCTGTTTGTCATGCTCTTCGTGGCAGTTGGTGTGGTGTCGGCTCAGGAAGATGAATCGATCCGTGGACTTCATCAGGTGAAGCGTAAGGAGACGATCTTTGGTATCTCCAGGATGTATGACCTGACCATCGAGGAACTGTTGGAGGCCAACCCTGAGATGAAGGCGCCTGGCTACGAACTGAAGAAGGGTACCATGCTGAAGATTCCCTATCCAGGAAAAACTAGTTCTAGCATGCCTAGCAGTTCTAGCAATGCTAGTCAGGCTAGTAATGCTAGCCAGGCTAGTCCTGCTAGTCCCAATTCCAGCGCAGGCATCGCTGATCGCCCCATCCGCTTGGGCGTGATGCTGCCCCTGCATGATATCAATGGTGACGGCAGAAGGATGGTGGAGTACTACCGTGGTGTGCTGATGGCCTGCGATAGTCTGAAGAAACTGGGCATCTCAGTGGATGTGCATGCCTGGAATGCGGCTGAGGATGCCAATATCCCCCAGTTGCTGACGGATCCCGCTGCTGCCAATTGCGACCTGATTATCGGTCCGCTTTATTCCAAGCAGATGGATGTGATGTCGGACTTCGTGGCGAAGCACGACATACAGTTGCTGATCCCGTTCTCTATCAATGCGCCTCAGTTGGTGGACAACCGTCATATCTTCCAGGTGTATCAGACACCCACGGAGCAGAACGAATCTGCCATCACGCATTTCCTGCAGAAGTTTAAGGACTATCACCCCGTGTTTATCGACTGTAACGACTCGACGAGTAGGAAGGGAACCTTCACGGCAAGTCTCCGCAGACAGTTGGAACAGCGTGGCATCACCTATAACCTGACGAACCTGAAGTCGGAAGAGTCGAACTTCGTCAAGGCCTTCAGCACCACGCAGCCGAATGTGGTGATCCTGAACACAGGGCGTTCTCCCGAACTGGGTATCGCCTTCTCGAAGATCAACGGTATGAAGGTGAACCATCCCGACCTCGACATCACGATGTTTGGCTATACGGAGTGGCTGATGTACACCAAGACGCATCTGGATAACTTCTATAAGTATAACACCTTTATCCCCACGGTGTTCTACTATAATCCCGTGTCGCCTGCCACGCAGCGTCTGCAGCAGAAGTATCGCTGGAACTTCCATGCCGATATGATGAATGCGCTGCCTCGCTTTGCCATCACGGGTTTTGACCACGCCTATTTCTTCCTGCGCGGACTGCATAAGTATGGTAAGTTCTTCAACGGTTCGGCTGGTACGTCGAGTTATCCCCACGTGCAGACACCTTTGGTGTTTGAGCGTTATGGGAATGGCGGTATGAGAAACAAGACGATGATGTTTGTGCATTACCGTCCTGACATGGTGATCGAGACCATCAGATTCTAATTAGGAAACAGACAATATGACGATATACAAACAGGTACTGGCTTGCTGTTTTGCCCTCTTGCCTTTGAGCGTGGCGGCTCAGGTGGGAGAGTTTCGCAAGGACCTTGCCATCGGTGTGAATGGCGGTTATGTGTTGAGTAACGTGGGTTTTGTCCCCAAGGTGCCACAGGGTATGTTGGGTGGTGCTACGTTTGGTATCACAGGCCGTTATACATGTGAGAAGTATTTCAGTAGCATCTGTGCCATCGTGGCTGAGATGAACTATGCCCAGATCGGTTGGAAGGAGAAGATCCTGACCTTGAAGGATGAGCCCGTGCCCTTGCTTACCGATGAGACTCAGACGCTGCAGTATAGCCGTAAGATGTCGTATCTGCAGATTCCCGTTCTGGCACGATTAGGGTGGGGACGTGAGCGTAGTGGCGTTCAGGCTTTTGTACAGTTGGGTCCGCAGATCGGATTCTTCTTGAGCGATAAGATTGAGACGAACTTCGACGTAAGGGATCCTGCCTTCAATCCCAATCCCGACAAAAACGGTAAACTGTCGCCCGACTATAAGTATGGAAATCTCCGTGCCTCGCATATCGTGGCACAGGACACGATGGCTGTGGAGAATAAGGTCGATTATGGTGTGGTGTTTGCCGTGGGTCTGGAGTTCAGTAACCGTAAGGTGGGCCACTTCCTGCTGGAAGGCCGTTACTACTATGGGCTGGGCAACATCTATGGCAGTTCTAAGCGTGACTATTTCTCAAAGTCCAACTTTGGAAACATCGTCGTCAAGATCTCCTATCTCTTCGATATCATCAGGACTAAAAACTCAAATATCAAATAATTTATGTTCGAAGGACAACCAAAAGGATTATTCGCGTTGGCACTGGCCAACACTGGCGAGCGCTTCGGTTATTACACGATGCTTGCCGTCTTTGCTCTGTTTTTGAGAGCCAATTACGGATTGTCACCCGCTGTGGCTGGTACGATCT
>JAFRMM010000181.1 GCA_017430675.1 Prevotella sp. | reverse complement strand
TTCAAGGGCTCCTCGTTCATCGAGGTGCTGAGCAACTTCGACTGCCCCGAGGTCATCATCCAGTTGGCCGATCCCAGCAGAGCCGGTCTCGTGCTGCCCTCAGAGCAGCCTGAGAACCAGGATGTGCTCATGCTGATGATGCCCATGCTGATTAATGATTAGTTGACGGCAGACCGATGAAACTGAATCTCAAGAAACCGCTGGTCATCTTCGATCTGGAAACGACGGGGCTTGACCTGGTGAAAGACCGTATCATCCAGATCTCCTATATCAAACTGCTCCCCAACGGCGATGAACTCCGGGGCAACGAACTGGTGAACCCCGAGAAGCCCATCCCCGAGGAGGTGGTGGCCCTCACGGGCATCAGCAATGAGGACGTGAAGGACAAGCCCACGTTCAAGCAACTGGGACAGAAACTCTGTGACATCTTCACGGGCTGCGACTTCGCGGGCTTCAACTCCAACCACTTCGACATCCCCCTGCTCGCCGAGGAGTTCCTGCGCGCCGGCATCGACTTCGACTTCTCCAGATGCCGCCTGATCGACGTGCAGACCATCTTCCACAAGATGGAGCGCCGTAACCTCGCCGCCGCCTATAAGTTCTACTGCGGACGGAAGATGGAGGAGGACTTCGAGGCCCACCGTGCCGACCAGGACACCGAGGCCACCTACCGCGTGCTGATGGGACAACTCGACAAGTACGCCCCGGGCGCCAATGAGGATCCCGAGAAGGTGCTGGACAACGACATGGACACACTCGCCGAGTTCTCGAAGACCAACAACAACATCGACTTCGCGGGGCGCATCGTCTGGGGAGAGGTCAAGGACCGCTACGGCAAGCCGCTGCTCGACAAGGACGGCAAGCCGAGGCTCACGGAGGTGTTCAACTTCGGCAAGCACAAGGGACTGCCCGTGGCCGACGTCCTGCGCATCGATCCAGGCTACTACAGTTGGATCCTGTCGGGCGACTTCACCTACAACACGAAGCAGGTGCTCACGCGCATCCGGCTTCGGGAATCAAAACTGCAATGAATAAGAAGAGAAGACCAAGCGTATAGAAAGAGTATAGAATGAACAGACAATACATTCGTATGACTATCAAGTGGTGGCGGAGCGTTCTGCCACTACTTTTCACTTTCCACCTTTTCACCCCCTCACCGCTACAGGCCCAGGAACTGCAGGCGAAGATCAACATCAACCACAGTCAGATACAGGGCACGGACGTCAGCGTGTTCGACAACCTGCAGCAGACACTGGAGCAGTTCGTCAACGAACGCCAGTGGACACCCCTGCAGTTCCAGAAGAACGAGCGCATCCAGTGCAATTTCAACATCACCGTCACGAAGTACGTGCGCGAGGAGAACCGCTTCGAGTGCAATGCACTGATCCAGGCCAACCGCCCCGTCTATAACGCCTCCTACACCTCCACCTTATATAATAATAAGGACGAGAACTTCAACTTCGAGTTCGCGGAGTTCGACCAGTTGAACTATAACGATGAAATCGTGGATAACCAACTGACGGCCCTCTTCGCCTACTACGCCTACCTGATCATCGGGCTCAACCTCGACAGTTTCTCGCCCATGGGCGGCACCGACATCCTGCAGCGCTGCATGTACCTGGTGAACAACGCCCAGGACCTCGGCTTCCCCGGCTGGAAGTCGTTCGAGGACAGCCGTAACCGCTTCGCCATCATCAACGACTACCTCGACGAGTCGATGAAACCCCTGCGCCAGTTGCAGTACGACTACTACCGCAAGGGTCTCGACGAAATGGTGAACAATGCCGAGCGCGGACGCACGGAGATCTCCGACGCCCTGGAGAACGGTCTGAAGGCGGCCCACGAGAACAAGCCCCTGAGTCTCCTGCCGCAGATATGGACCGACTACAAGAAGGACGAACTGTCGAGCATCTACAAGGGCAAGGGCACGCAGAAGGAGAAGGAACGGATCTACGACCTGCTCATGAGCATCAACGCCTCACAGAGCAACGCCTGGGACAACATCAAGAAATAGTATGCTTAAACACTTATATATCAAGAACTTTACGCTGATTGATGAACTTGACATTGAACTGCATCAAGGTTTCTCCGTGATGACGGGAGAGACGGGTGCGGGCAAGAGCATCATCCTCGGGGCCATCGGTCTGCTGCTCGGTCAGAGAGCCGACTCGAAAGCCATCAAACAGGGTGCCGACAGGTGTGTCATCGAGGCGCACTTCGACCTCTCACGCTACGGGATGCAGGACTTCTTCAGCGACAACGACATCGAATACGACGAGGCCGACTGCATCATCCGCCGGGAACTGACGGCGGCGGGCAAGAGCCGGGCCTTCATCAACGACACGCCCGTACAACTCTCCATGCTCAAGGAACTCGGCGAACGGCTCGTCGATGTGCACTCCCAGCACCAGAACCTGCTGCTCAACAAACAGGACTTCCAGTTGAGCGTCGTCGATACCATTGCCGACGATGCCAGGGAACTGGCGAAGTACCAGCAGACCTACGTCCGGTATCAGGCGACGGCCAGGGAACTGGAGACCCTGAGGGACGACATAGAGCACAACCGCCAGAACCTGGACTTCCTGCAGTTCCAGTGCGACGAACTGACACAGGCCCACCTCGTGGAAGGCGAACAGGAGGAACTGGAGCAGCGGAGCGACGTGATGAGCCATTCCGAGGAGATCAAGGGTGCCCTCTATGAAGCCGACCATGCCATCTCCGCCGAGGGGACGGGCATCGTGGGTTCCCTGCGGACGGCCATCTCCGCCCTGAGGGGCATCGGAAACGTCTATCCCGACGTGCAGGAACTGACGGAGCGCCTCGACAGCAGTTATATCGAACTGAAGGATATCGCCCGGGAGATCAGCGGCCAACTCGAAGGCATCGACTTCGACCCCGCCGAACTCGACACGGTGAACGACCGTCTCGACCGCCTCTACGACCTGGAGAAGAAATACCACGTGCAGACCGTCGGCGAACTCATCGCCAGGCGCGACGAACTGACACGCCAACTGGCTGGCATCGGGAACGGTGACGAGGCCCTCGCCGAACTCCAGCAGAGACTCACCCGACTGCAGGCACAGGCCCGGAAGGAGGCCGACACCCTGACGAGGCTCCGCACGAGGGCCGCCCGCCAGATCGAGCAGGATATGCAGTCACGGCTCATCCCCCTGGGCATGCCCAACGTGCGCTTCAGCATCCAGGTCACCGACGACGGTCTCGGCCGCAACGGACAGGACAAGGTGGCCTTCCTCTTCAGCGCCAACGCCTCCACCCCGCTCCAGCCCGTCTCGCAGGTGGCCTCGGGCGGTGAGATCGCCCGTGTGATGCTCTCCCTGAAGGCGATGATCAGCGGGGCCGTCAAACTGCCCACGATCATCTTCGACGAGATCGACACGGGTGTCAGCGGCAAGATCGCCGAGAAGATGGCCGGGATCATGCAGGAGATGGGACAGAACGGCCGTCAGGTGATCAGCATCACCCACCTGCCGCAGATCGCCGCCCTCGGCACGACGCACTACCGTGTGGAGAAGGAGGAGACCGCCCGCGGGACCGTCAGCCGCATGACGGCACTGACGCCCGAAGAGCGCATCACCGAGATAGCCCAGATGCTCAGTGGCAGCGATGTCTCCGACGCCGCCATCCAAAACGCCAAGACACTATTAAAAATCAAATAATTAAGATATGAAGGAACATATAAACAATAAGGTATTGAGGAGGGTATGGGTCATTTTACCTTTTTGCCTTTTAACCTTTTTGCCTTTAAATGCCCAGCCCGACTGGACGAAGAGAGCCACGAAGTCCGTATTCACCCTGAAGACCTTCGGTGCCGACGGTACGATGATCGCCAGCACCAACGGCTTCTACACGGGTGCCAACGGCGAGGCCGTCAGCAACTTCACCCCCTTCAAGGGCGCTACCCGCGCCGTCATCATCGACGCCCAGGGCAAGGAATACCAGGTGACGGCCATCCTCGGGGCCAACGACATGTACGACGTGGTGAAGTTCCGCGTCAATAACCCCAAGAGCCAGCCGCTCAGCGTCAGCAGTGCCATCGCCCCCGTAGGCAGCACGGTCTGGCTCCTGCCCTACCGTGAGGTGAAAGGCCTGAACGGCGGTCCCGTGCGCAAGGCAGAGACCATCTTCGGGGAGTACGGCTATTACACCGTCGCCGTGCCGATGACGGAGAACCAGGTGAGTTGTCCGCTGATGAACGATGCCGGTGAGGTGGTCGGCATGATGCAGCAGCCCGCCACCGCCAGGGACACCCTGAACTACGCCATCGATGCCCGTTTCGTGGATTCCCTGAAGATCACGGGCCTCACCTATAACGACGCCACCCTCCAGATGACGCAGATCCGCAAGGAACTGCCGTCGGATCTCAAGGAGGCCAACCTCGTGCTCTACCTCTCCGCCTCGCAGATGGACTCCACGGCGTATGCCACCCTGATCGAAGACTTCATCCGCCAGTTCCCCGACGTGCCCGACGGCTATACCGCCCGTGCCATGCAGGAAGCCGGCGGTGCCGACTTCGCCGCCGCGGAGAGGGACATGCAGCAGGCCCTCAGGTGCTCGTCCAACAAGGATGATGCCCACTTCACCTTCGCGCGCATGATCTATAATAAGGTGATCTACCAGAGCGACAAGTCCTACGAGGCGTGGACGCTCGACAAGGCCCTGGCGGAGATACAGGCTGCCAGCGCGATCAACCCTCTTCCCACCTATCGGCAGTTGGAGGCCAACATCCTCTTCTCGCAGAAGAAGTACGACGAGGCCTGTCAGGTCTTCACCTCACTCACCGGCACCGACCTCCGCAGTGCCGAGGTCTTCTTCGGTGCCGCCAAGTGTAAGGAGATGCTCCGCGACACCACCGCCGCCCTCGCCCTGATGGACTCCACGCTCGCCACCTTCTCCCGTCCCTATCTGAAGGAGGCGGCGCCCTACCTCTGGGCAAGGGCCGAGATGCGCCGTGACGCGGGCAGGTACCGTGATGCCGTCGCCGACATGAACGACTACGAGGCTCTGATGGCCGCCAACGTGAACAACAACTTCTACTACGTGCGCCACCAGACGGAGATCCAGGGCCACCTCTACCAGCAGGCCCTCAACGATATCGGCCGCGCCATCCAGATGAACCCGCAGGAGACGCTCTACTATGCCGAGAAAGCCTCGCTGGAGGTGCGCGTGGGCCTGTACGACGAGGCCATCGCCACCGCCAGCGAGTGCATCGCCATCGATGCCGCCAACAGCGACGGCTACCTCTTCCTCGGTCTCGCCCAGTGCCTGAAGGGCGACAAGGCAGAGGGCATTGCCAACCTGCAGAAAGCCAAGGAACTCGGTGACCCGCAGGCCGAAGCCCTCATCGGGAAGTATCAGTGAGAAAATAAATAACGATCATATAGAGTTTAAGACAGCGATCTCGTAGGCTAAAAGACCGGTAATCTTAAAAGTGTTAATGCGAGCGAATTGTCTGCCTTGCTCACGTCTTGGAGGCGTGGGCTTAGGTGGTTTCAGTTTGCATTAACACTTTACCGGTCATATAGCCTGCTGGAATCCTACCTGGCCCCCCTCTTTTTAAATCTTTTAAGGGATATGAAAAGGAAAAACGCATTGATTGTGATGACTGCGGCCTTGCTGGTGCTGGGCTGCGGGGGACAGGAGTACGCCCAGGTGCTCGACAGGGCAGAGAGGCAGAACCAGGACTACGAACCGGTCACGGGCATCGACTCGATCCGGATGGCGGCCGAGTATTACGACCGTTATGGTACATATAAAGATAAGGTACGCGCGTATTACCTGTTGGGCTGTGCCTACCGCGATGCGGGCGACGTGCTGAAGGCGCTGGAGGCCTATCACGACGCGGCGGACCGCGCCGACACCACCCGCGCCGACTGCGACTACGGTCTGCTGGTGAAGGTGCACGGCCAGGCGGCGGACCTGCTGAAGCGCCAGCACCTGCCCGACGAGATGCTGACGGAACTGGAGGCCCAGCAGCGCTATGCCCGCAGGACCGGCGACATGCGGACGGCCATCAACGCCCTGGAGCGCAGTGCCGACGCCTACGACCTGATGGCCCGCGAAGACTCCGTCGTCACCATCCGCCGCCGCGCCTCGGCCCTCTACGAGCAGTACGGCTTCCCCGAAGAGGCCGCCCAGACGCTGAGTCCCTGCATCGGACCGCTGGTAGATAGCGGCGACACGGCAGCAGCCCGCCGCTGCATCGAGCGCTACGAAACGTCACGACAGTTCTTCCAGGATGGCGAGCCCATCCCCCGCAAGGCCATACACTACTATAACAAGGGCCTGTACTGCCTGGCCGTGGGGAAGACCGACTCGGCAGAGGTGTACTTCCGCAAACTGCTGCGGCCGGACCTGGCGCCCGACCAGTTGGAGGCGGGCTATCGCGGGCTGTTCCTGCTCTACAAGCAAGGGGGACCGGCCGACTCCATAGCGAAATACGGTGAACTGCAGTACACCCAGACCAATCTTGTACAGGCCGCCACGAATGCCGACCGGGTGCAGCAGATGCAGGCGATGTACAACTACGCCCACTATCAGCAGTCAGAGGAACGGATGCGGGCGGAACTCCGCCTCCGGGGATGGATCATAGCCGTGACCGTCTCCGTCCTCGTCATCGGTCTGATAACCGGTCTTGCCCTCTGGAAGCGCCAGCAATGGCGGCACCGGCAACAGCAACTGGAGTACGATGCCCTGTTCAACGAACACGAGAAGGAAAAGGCGCAACTCGCTCTGGCAAAGGTCGTTCTGCCAGATGTCCTTTCTACCGACGAGGCGATGGCACTCTGGCGGAAGGCACAGGAGGCCGGTTTCATCGATGCCAACTACCAGCCACTGCTTTCCCGCACCCAGTCGGCCCTGTTGGCCGATGCCATGGCCGAGTGCCTCGGCATCCGCGAGAAGTGGAAGGTCTTCGAGGCCCTCTGGCACCGCAACAACATGCGGAGCGACTACAACGGTGCCCTCTCCCAGCGCCAGACGCTCGCCTTTCAGGACAGGCTGAGGGAACTCACAGGGGACGGTTCCCGGTGAGTCCCCACCGTACCCCCTACGCGTAGGTACTACGTAGGGGGAAAGTGTCGGCGATTCTTCGTAACTTTGCGGCATGGAAACGAAAAGCAAGAAGAAACAGCCGAAGGCCGCAGGCGACGACGGCGGCCACAAGAGGCACTGGCGCGAGACGTTTGCCTCGGTGGAGGAGATCCAGGCGTTCCTCTCCGACCACATCTACCTCAGACATAACGTGATCACGGGGCGGGTGGAGTACCGCGTGCCCGAGGCCGACCAGTTCGCCGCAGACGCCGGACTGGCCGCCACGGGAGACTGGCAGCCGGTCTCCGACCGCGTCGTGAACAGCCTGTGGGCGCAACTGTCGAAGGCCAAGCCGGTGCGCGCCCAGGACATCTTCCGGGTGATGGAGTCGGACTTCGTGCCCGACTTCCACCCCTTCCGCTACTACCTCGACCGCCTGCCGCCGTGGGACGGGGAGAGCGACCACATCCTCGCCATGTCCGTCTCCGTGCAGGTCAGGGGCGACGTCGAGGAGCAGATGCTCTTCTACGACTACCTGAAGCGGTGGCTCGTGGGCATGGTGGCCGCCTGGGTCGATCCGAAGGTGGTGAACAACGTGATCCTCGTCCTCATCGGCGAGCAGGGCTCCTATAAGACGACGTGGTTCAACTACCTGCTGCCGCCCGAACTGTCAAGATATTTCTACACGAAGACCAACGCCAGCCGCATGGGTCGCGACGACCTGCTGACGCTCGCCCAGTACGGCCTGGTGTGCTGCGAGGAACTCGACACGATGTCGCCGCGCGACCTCAACCAACTGAAGGCGGCGGTCACCATGCCGTCGATCGACGAGCGCGCCGCCTACGCCCACTTCCACGAGCACCGCAAGCACATCGCCTCGTTCTGCGGCACGGGCAACAACGTGCAGTTCCTCTCCGACCCCACGGGCAACCGCCGCTGGCTGCCCTTCGAGGTGGAGCACATCCGCTCGCCCCGCGACGACCCCTTCGACTACGAGGGCATCTACGCCCAGGCCTACGCCCTCTACCGCCAGGGCTTCCGCTACTGGTTCTCCCAGGCCGAGATCCGCCGCCTCTCCGCCCACAACCGCCAGTTCGAGACGCCCACACAAGAGCGGGAACTGGTGGACATGTTCTTCCGACGACCCGCTAATAGCGGCGAGGGGGAGTTCATGCCAGTGTCCCGTGCCTTGCAGATTGTCGGCGGCAACACGGCCAACCGCCTGTCGCCCGTGCTCATCGGTCGTGCCTTTACCCAACTGGGCTTTGACTCCAAGATGCGTCACGGCCTGAAAGGATATATCGTCGTACAGCGTGATGCAGTTGAGATCAAGACGCGCATGCGCCAGTTGGCCATTGATGACGAGGATGAAGCGGATGCGTTCTGAAGGTGGGGGTGGGTGTAGGTTGTTTTCAAACATTCTCACGGGTACTGTGCGTACGCCCATACGCAGTACACGTGAAAAGTCTTAAAAAACATCCTCCACCCACACCCACCCCAACTCACAGAGAACCGTCCCCAGTGAGTTCCATTCTTTGACTTATTGCAACAACCCTATGCGGCAGCCGATAAAAGACCAAAATCGACCTTTGATGGTCGATTTTACCTTAATGAACTCTGAAAATCAGCGGTCGCCCGTGATTTTCAGTTAAGCCCCTTGCCAAAGATTGGCGAGGGGTTTGGGGAGTGGTTTGAAGCCCTCTCTTACGGTAAGAGAGGGTTGGGTGAGTTGAGGAAGTCTTACGCTAAGAGAGGGTTGGGTGAGTTGAGAATTTTAATTTAAATTGAATTTAAAAGGAAATCTATGTTAGAAGACAGACCCTATTTGAAACGCGAACTGGCGCGGATCTACAGTCCGCACACGCGGCACCGCAAGGCCGCCCTGAAGCGTCTCCGCGAGGACATCCTCCGCTGCGGCGACCTCGTGGCGGCGCTGGAGGCCACCCGCTGGAACCGCAACTGCGACAGTTACACCGCCCGCCAGGTGCGCCTGATCGCCTACTACCTCTGCATCGACTGAGTGCACAGCGGGGTCAGGCACAGTGACTTTCGCGAAATAGTCATTGAGTTTTGCAAAATACTCATTGACTGATTTTCCTAAAGCATTGAGTAATTTTCAATTAATACTAACACGTTATCAAGACATGAGAAAGACAATCGGACTATCGACAGGAAACCTGGTGCTGGGCGACATCCTCAGGACCAAGGTAGGAAAGAGATGGGAGGCCGCAGCCGTCTGCGGCATCAGTGCGACGCGACTCACGCTGCGTCTGCCCAACCAGAAGACCGTCACGCGGACGTACGACGAGGTGAAGGCGATCAGGATCAGTGCGAAGTTCCTGCGCCGCTGGGGCTTCGAGCAGGCGAAGGGAGGATTCTGGCACCGTCCGTTCGGCGACTACATCCTGGAGGCCAGCCGCGAGGGCGAGTTCTTCAGGCTGCTCCGCCACGACCGGTATGTCACGGGCATCTGCTGGCAGGGCTATTTCATGCACCTGCTGACCCACGACATGCTGACGCTCCCCACCAGCCGCGTCACCCTACCCTTCTCGCTCCCCGAGATCAGTTACGCCATGCGGCGCTCCCGCTAACTCACAGCGGCCACCAGCGGCCACAATTCCGATTCTGTTTTTCGTATCTTTGCAGTGTGTTTAACTGACAAAGACTGACGAAAATGGAAAGAAAGAACTTTATGCTTTCTCCTCATTTCAGTTATGAGGAGATGACGCGCTCGGCATGGGCCGAGGCACACGGTAAGGACAACACGCCCGACGAACTGCAACTGGCGGGCCTGATCAACATCTGCTGGAAACTGGGCGAGCCCCTGCGCGAGGTGTTCGGGCCGATCACGGTGAACAGCGGCTTCCGCTCGCCCGAGGTCAATGAGGGCGTGCACGGCGTCGGCAACTCCAAGCACCTCAGCGGCGAGGCCATGGACATCCACCTGCCCTCGGAGGAGATCGGCAGGGAGTACTTCCGCTTCATCGAGAGGAACATCGACTTCGACCAACTGCTCTTCGAGTACAACCGCCACGGCGCGATGTGGATCCACTGCTCCGTGTGCCTCGACCCCAGGCAGAACCGCCACCAGGCCTTTAAGAACTACCGCGTATGACCTGCAGGAATTGTCAGCAGGAACTGCCTGAGGAGCAGTTCGAACTCTACCCGACAGGTACGCGGCGGAAGATCTGCCGTCACTGCCACTACGTGCTCCACATGCACCGCGGCCGCATGAAGTGGGTGCAGCGCCAGCGCGCCCGTGCACTGTTCAGTGCACACTGGGGTCAGGCACCAGTGTGCATTTAGGTTTATCCTGGGTCGGGGATTTCCGGGAAACGTATTGATTTTTTTTGTATCTTTGCAGTGTCAAAAGGATCCGGAAGACACAAGCCTATGTTTAACTCTTTAACACACAAGAACTATGCTAGAACTTAACATTTCAGTGAACAACAACCAGCACGCACAGGGCTACGGCAAGTACTACGCCCGCGTGGAGTACAAACAGACCATGAGCATCCACGACATGGCAGTGCACATGGCCGAGCACAACACCCCGTTCTCCGTGGGCACCATCGAGGGCATCCTCCGCGACTTCGTCGCCTGTACCCGTGAGCAGTGCCTGAACGGCAACACGGTGAAGATCGACGACCTCGCCATCTTCAAGTGCTCCATCTCGGCCAACGGCCTCCAGTTGCGCGAGGACTACAAGGTGAACTGCGGCCTGGGTGTCCTGCCCAAGACCGGTCCCGACGGCACGGGCTCTCCCGACTTCACCAAGCAGACGCAGCCCGCCGTGAAGACCGTGCGCCTCCTGGCACAGGCTACGGGTGAGTTCACCAAGAAGGAACTCAACGACGACTCATCGTTCCGCTGGACGAAGGCCGCCGCCGATGCCATCGACGCGATCGTCAATCCCGTGACCGTGCCCGAGCCGTAAGCGAAAGGATGGTGAATCATGAAGAAGCGATTCGTTGAGATTGCGGTGAAGGTGATAGTAGCCGCGCTCACGGCCTTTCTGACGGCCATCACGACCACGAGTTGCATGGGCTACGGCCCGATCCTCTAAAGAAAAGGACTCACTGGGAACCGTCCCCAGTGAGTTCTTGATTATTAATTGGATTTTGAGTAATCAAACACGAAACGGCGGTCGGAATCGCTGTTGTTGATCCACCAGCCCTTAAAACGGCTGGAACTGAGTTCACAGTCACCAAGGCGGGCATACACGGTGGTCCATCCTTCGCTGTATTCAATGTAGATGCGGTCACCGGAGATATTCCACTTGAATTCACTGCGCTCTGTCTCCTTGGACTTATAAGAGTTCTCGTAGCCGATCTGAACGCCTGTACCACTCAGGGCCTGACTGCCACTGCGGCTGAAACTCATAGTGACAAACGTGCTGGTGTGCTCGATCCAGGAACCCAGTTCCTTATACTCACTCTTGTTCAGACCTTCCCAGGTGCCGGCTGTCAGGAACTTGGCAAAATCCTGCTGGGCCTCAGGGCTGATACTGTCATCCTTCGAGCAACTCATGCAAAGGACCAGCATGGCCGTAATGGCTGTCGTGTAAAGGAAAAACTTTTTCATAACTTCTTCTGTTTGATATTTAGAGGGCGAACTTGTAACCAACGGTCAGTTGGAACACCTGGTTCTTACTGTTTGTGCCGTTGTCCAACTTATCCTTAGCGATGTCAGAGAGACCGAAGATGGCACGTCCATCGATGTAGATGGGGATAGTCGGAACCTGGTAAGACACACCCACGGGGATGGAGAAATCGAACTTGTTGCAGTCACCCCTGACACCCTCATCGTATGACAGTGTGTAACTACCCTGTTTCATCGTGGTCTTGGCGTTGGCACCAACGAGGAAGCCGAACTGTACGCCAGTCTTGATGGCAAAACCCTTGAAGAGATAGAGGTTGGCCACGATGGGCAGGGTGATGTAGTTGAGTTCGACCTTGGAATCCCTGACCTCGACCTTCTCGCCATTAACCGTGAAGTCATCGTCCTTCCACTGGCAACCCTGCATGGAGAACTGCAGACCGGCGGCAACGCTGAAGGGCTTGGCGATCTGATACTCAGCCTCGGCACCGATCACGCCACCGGCGATCAGGGACCTGTCGAGTTTGTAGTCACCAACACCCATGGCAGACATGTTGCTCACCTTGGCAATGTTCATACCGGCCTTCGGCTGGATGGAGAATGTACCCGGTTCGAACTGTGCGTTAGCACTCAGTGCAGCCACCATCATGGCGGCAATCATCATCATTTTCTTCATAACTTTTTCCCTTTTAATAAATAATGCGTTTGAAAATGTCTTGATAACGGTTGCAAAAGTAGAATAATTTCCTGAAATATACAAGTTTTAGGATTTATTTTTCACGCATTCGCGGTCAAACTATTGACATACCGCAAAAACACGGGAAAAAATTTGGTCGTCAGCGTATTTTTAATTAACTTTGCACAGTATTTTAAAACAACGTAAACTATGGCTGTAAGAATACTCAGTGTCGATGACGAGATGGATCTCGAACTGTTGCTGACACAATACTTCAGGAGGCAGATCCGCAAGGGGGAATACGAGTTCTCCTTCGCCCACAACGGCCTGGAGGCCCTGACGATGCTCCTGCAGAACAAGGACTACGACATCATCCTCTCGGACATCAACATGCCGGAGATGGACGGTCTGACGCTGCTGGCGAAGATCAACGAGATGCGCAACCCCGCCCTGAAGTGCATCATGGTGTCGGCCTACGGCGACATGGGCAATATCCGTCAGGCGATGAACAACGGGGCCTTCGACTTCGCCACGAAGCCCATCGACCTGGACGACCTGAGCGTGACCATCGAGAAGGCCGTCGGGCAGATCAGGTATATCCGCGAGATGCAGGCGGAGCACACGGAACTGGAGTCGATCAAGGGCGACCTGGCCGTGGCCCGCGAGATCCAGCAGGCCATCCTGCCGAGGATCTTCCCGCCCTTCCCCGAGGACGGTGACCAACTGGACATCGCCGCCTCGATGACGGCGGCGAAGGACGTGGGCGGCGACTTCTACGACTTCTTCCGCATCGACGGCGACCGCATCGGCTT
>JAFRMM010000180.1 GCA_017430675.1 Prevotella sp. | reverse complement strand
CAGCGAGTCGGGCAAATGGGCGCGCATGAAGTGCTGCAGGATCTCCTCGTCGCTGGCGTCCGAGAGGGCGATGGGGTAGAGGTTGTTCTTCTCAATGAACTCGTAGAAGAAGTCGGTACAGAGCACCACGGTCTTGGGGATGGTGACCTGGGCGTTCTCGTACTGGTTGAGTTCGGGATGGCGCTTGATGATGTTGTCGAGGAAGGCCAGACCGCGGCCCTTGCCGCCCAGCGAGCCCTCACCGATACGGGCGAAGTGGCTGTAGGCATCGAACTTCAGGCGGTCGAACACAGCCACCACACCGATGTTCTTCATGCGGCGGTACTGTACGATGGCGTCGAAGATGATCTGACGGTGGGCATCGACATCCTGCAGTTTATGCCACGTGACGTGTTTCAGGAAGGCCGACACGGGGAAGATGGCACGGGCACAGAGCCAGCGGCTCATGTGGTTGCGCGACACGTGGTAGAGCATCGAGTCGTTGGGGATCTTGAAGATATTGTCCTGCAACTCCTTCAGCGACGACACGCGGGCCACTTCTTCCTTCGTTTTCGGATCGCGGAAGATGAAGTCACCGAAGCCCATGTGCTCCTCCATCAGATGGTGGAGATCGACGTTCATCTTCGTGGAGTTCTTGTCGATGAAGTGGAAGCCCTCGGCCTTGGCCTTAGCGGCGTTGAGGGTCTCCTTCGACTCGAGGATCAGGGGCACGTACTCGTCGCGGCGGCGGATCTCACGGAGCAGTTTCAGTCCTGCCTCGGGGTCGCCCTCCTCGACATGCGAGAGTCGTCCTGGCACGATCTTCATGGGGAAGCGGGTGTCGGAGATCACACCTAAGGTGTTGTCGTGATATTTCTCGTAGATGGCCATCGCCTCATCGTAGTTGGTGGCGAGCACCACCTTCGGACGGCCGCGCTTTCTCTGGGCGGCGGCGTGGGGGTTGAGTGCCTCCGTGGAGAAGCGCTTCGACTGCGCGAGGATATAGTTATAGAGGTTGGGCAGCACACTGGAGTAGAAGCGGATATTGTCCTCCACGAGCAGGATCATCTGCACACCCGCCTCACGGATGTCGTGGTCGATGTTCATCTTGTCCTCCAGCAGTTTGATGATCGACATGATGAGGTTGGTGTTGCCAAGCCAGCAGAACACGTAGTCGAACACCGACATGTCCTCGTCCTGGATACGCTTGGTGATACCGTGGGAGAAAGGTGTCAGCACCACACAGGGGATATTGGGGTGCTCGGCCTTGATCTCACGGGCCACGGTGAACGCGTCGTTGTCGGCATTACCTGGCATACAGATCACAAGGTCGATGTCCGTAGTGTGGAGCACCTCGTTGGCCTCCTCCGTCGTTGATACCTGTGTGAAGGTGGGTGGGTAGCGCATACCCAGTTCCATATACTCGTCGAAGATCTTCTCATCGATGCGGCCGTCGTCCTCGAGCATGAAGGCGTCGTAGGGGTTGGCGACGATGAGCACGTTGAAGATGCGTCGCGTCATGATGTTGATGAACGACACATCCTTCAGGTAGAATTTATTCCACTCCTGTGGTATTTTGCTGACTTCTTCCATATCTGGTGCAAAGATAAAAAAAATCCCTGAAAGTTCATCGTGTTTCAATCTTTTTTCTTAACTTTGCACCCAAATAGACTATAAATATGAAGAAGTTCTTGTGCTTTATCTGTCTGATCATGTTGACGCTGACTTCTTCGGCGCAATACCATAATCCCATCATTCCGGGCTTCCATCCAGCCCCCAGCATCTGCCGCGTGGGCGACGATTTCTACCTGGTGAATTCCTCATTCCAGTATTTCCCCAGTGTGCCCATCTATCACTCGAAGGACCTGGTGAACTGGGAGCAGATCGGCAATGTGCTTGACCGTGAGTCGCAGGTGCCGCTGAAGGGCGCCAACTCGTGGTTGGGCATCTTCGCACCCACCATCCGCTACCACGACGGACTGTATTACGTGGTGGCCACGAACGTGGGCAACGGCGGCAACTTCCTCGTGACGGCTACCGATCCACGAGGCCCTTGGAGCGAGCCCGTCTGGCTGGAGCAGTTGGGCATCGACCCGTCGCTGTGGTTTGAGAACGGCAAGTGCTATCTGGTAGGCAATCCCGACAATACCATCATGCTCTGCGAGATCGACCCGAAGACGGGCCGTCAACTGACACCCAGCAAACCGCTGTGGCAGGGCATGGGCATGCGTTTTCCCGAGGCTCCGCATATCTATAAGAAGGACGGCTGGTACTACCTGCTGCTCTCCGAGGGCGGCACGGAGATTGCCCATTGTATGACTATCGCGCGCAGCAGGAATATCTATGGCCCATACGAGGCCTGTCCGCATAATCCCATCCTGACGCATTGTAATGTGAGGGGACAGGAGAGTCAGATTCAGGCTGTGGGACATGGCGATTTCGTACAGGCAAAGGACGGCTCGTGGTGGGTGGTGTTCTTAGGCCATCGTCATTTCGGTATCAATTACCATCATCTGGGCCGCGAGACCTTCCTGGCTCCTGTGGAGTGGGAGACTGGCGGGTGGCCCGTGGTGAACGACGGTGAGCCTATTGACACGCTGATGAACGGCAATCCCTTGGGCGTGGCCCAGCATTCGCAGAAGCGCCATATCCGTACCGACTTTGACAAACCTCTCGGCCCAGAGTGGGTGTATATCCAGAATCCGGACTCCAGCAAGTACCAGATACGTTTAGGTAGGCTGCAACTGATCTGTTCGCGTGGGAAACTGTCGAGGAATGACCGTCCTACGTTTGTGGGGCGCCGTCAGGAGAGTCCGAATATCGTGGCAGAGACTTTTCTGAACTTCGAGGAGGGACTGCCCAGGGATGAGGCTGGTATGACGGTGTACCAGACGTTCGATGGTCATGCGGACATCTTCCTGCGTCCGATGAATGAGAAGACACAGGTGGCTGTAAAATATCAGTTGAAGAATGTGGAGAGTATTATGGCTACTGCCGAGATCGACGGCTATTCGGCATATCTGAGGATTAGGAGTGACGGTGTGCACTACTGGTTTGACTATTCCGAAGATGGGAAACTGTATAAGACGCTGACGTCGATTGACAGTTCGTTACTGAGTTCTGAGGTGGCGGGCGGATTTACGGGTGCCGTGATTGGGCTGTACGCCGTGGAGAATAACACGTCGGAAGCGTATGGACGGTCATTTGCGCTGTTTGACTATTTCGACTATCGGGAACAATAATATCTAAAAATAACCGTTTTAATAAAAAACCATTAAAAAGTAAAGATTATGAAAAAGTATTTAGCAGAAATGGTGGGCACGATGGTGCTCGTGTTGATGGGCTGCGGTGTGGCCGTGAGCCTGGGTTGTGATCCGGTGAACAATATTCCCGCTGTGGTGGGTACGGCGTTCGCCTTCGGACTGGCCGTGGTGGCTATGGCCTATACGATTGGCGGCATCAGTGGCTGCCATATCAATCCCGCTATTACCCTCGGTGTATTCCTGAGCGGACGCATGAGTGCCAAGGACTGTGGCATGTATATGCTCTTCCAGGTGATCGGTGCCTTCATTGGCAGTCTGCTGCTGTATATCCTGACGGAGAACGTGCCTGGACTGGAGGGTACGGGTGCCAACGACCTGCAGGCTAACGTGTCGATGCTGGGCGGACTGCTCGCTGAGATTATCTTCACCTGTGTGTTCGTGCTCGTCGTGCTGGGCGCTACGGCCAAGACCAATGGTGCCACCAACAACTTCGCTGGTCTGGCTATCGGTCTGTCGCTGATCCTGGTTCATCTGGTATGTATCCGTTACACAGGCACGTCCGTGAACCCTGCCCGTTCGATTGCTCCTGCCATCTTCCAGGGCGGTACCGCACTGACCAACCTCTGGATCTTCATCGTGGGTCCATTCGTGGGTGGTGCCTGTGCTGCTGGTATCTGGAAACTGATCGAACCAGAGGAGAAATAAGCGATTTGTGTCTTTTTTACACCTCTATATTTTGCCCACTCTTTAAGGTGGGCAAAATTTTTCTAATATATTGAAAAACAGTTATTTGTAATTTTGTGACATGTAAAATCATCCACTTTTTCGGTGCATGGACTTGAACGGTGCCGTTTTTTTTATTAATTTTGCAAACGAAATCCAAAAAAGGGATTATTCCTAACTTTTAATTAACAATAATAAAAAACTTAGTATGAAAAAAAGCAGGTTATTTTTGATGTTGTTGGCACTTTTTGTGTCCATGACATCGTTCGCCCAAGGAATCTTGGGTACTGTGATCGACGAGAACGGTGAGCCCGTGATTGGTGCTACCGTGGTCGAGAAGGACAATCCTCAGAATGCGACCATCACCAACTTCGATGGCCAGTTCACGCTGAAGGTTGAGGTTGGTAAGCCCATTGTCGTTTCTTATGTAGGCTACATCACTCAGGAGGTGACCGCCCAGAGTGACATGACGATCAACCTGAGACCCGACGACAAACTGCTCGAGGAAGTGGTGGTCATCGGTTATGGCGTCCAGAAGAAGAGTGTTGTGACAGCCTCCATTGCCAAGGTGAGCGCTGAGGATCTGGAAGGTAAGACGCGTCTGCGTGCCGATGATGCCCTAAAGGGTCTGGCCGCTGGTGTGAACGTGACCTCTTCATCAGGTCAGCCGGGTTCCCAGTCGATGATCCGCGTGCGTGGTACGGGTACTATTAATGACACGAACCCTCTTTATATTATTGACGGCATGCCAGCCGACCAATACGGTCTGGAGTCGGTGAACCCGAATGATATCGAGAGTATCGAGGTGCTGAAGGATGCTGCTTCGGGTGCCATCTATGGTGCGCGCGCTGCTAACGGTGTGATACTCGTCACCACCAAGAAGGGTAAGATGGGTAAGGCCCAGATCAACTACAATTTCTCGTATGGCTGGCAGACAGCCTGGAAGCATCGTGACGTAACCGGTGCTACGGACTACGCCATTCTTCAGAATGAGAAGTATATCAACGGCGGACAGGCACCCCTCTACGCCGACCCCTATAACCTGACGGATGCCAATGGCAATGCCATCAAGGGCTTCGGCACCGACTGGCAGGAGTTGCTCTTCAACGACAATGCCCCCATCGTGCAGCACGACGTGAGCGTCAGTGGCGCGTCGGAGAAGGTGAACTACTATCTCTCCATGGGCTACTACACCCAGGATGGTATCGTGGGCGGTAACTACGGTAAGTCGAACTATGATCGTCTGACTCTCCGCTCGAACAACAACTTCAATATCATCGATGCCACTGGGGAGCGCAATTTCCTGAACAAACTGGATATTAGCGCGAACCTTTCTTATATGCGTACGCACAGCACGGGTATCGATGCCAACTCCACCTGGGGTTCTCCCCTTGGCTCGGCCCTCTATCTGGCCCCCACGCTGCCAGTCACGCTGACAGGTGCTGTGGCCGAGGACATGATCGACCGCTACAGCGCATACGATCTCTACAGGGATGAGAACGGTGATCCCTACACCATTCCCGGCTACGTGGGATCCTATCAGGAGCAGAATAACCCCATCGCCATGATGCAGCAGCGTCCATCAAAGGGTTGGTCGCATAAGTTCATGCCGAAGTTCTCCATCGACCTGCAGTTGTGGGATAACCTGAAGTACCACTTCACCTGGAGTGCCGAGCAGTCGTTCTGGGGCAGTGAGTCGGCCACCACCGAGAAGTACTATTTCTCTGGTAACAACAACTCCGACCACACTCAGGCCTCTTCTGAGAAAGCCAACAGCACATCCTGGCAGATTGAGAACACGCTGACCTACGACAAGGAGTTCGGCAAGCACTCTATCGGCGTCGTGCTCGGTCAGTCGGCCCTGAAGTACAAGGGCGACTATGTAGGTGCCTCTCACTGGAACCTGATCAATGTGGATAAGCCATACGTGGATTATACGACTGGCGGTAGCGTACAGACCACAACAGATGCCGACGGGCACATCATCGGTGTGACGAGTCTTGTTGGCGGATGGGCCGGCCCATACGTGGAGCACCATCTGGCTTCTCTCTTCGGCCGTCTGAGTTACAACTATGATGAGAAGTACATGATTCAGGCCACGATCCGTCGTGACGGATCCAGCCGCTTCGGTTCTAATAATAAATATGGTGTGTTCCCCTCCGTATCCATCGGTTGGAATATCATGAACGAGAAGTTCATGGAGAGCACCCGCGAGTGGCTGACAAACCTGAAGTTCCGCGCCAGTTGGGGTAAGAACGGTAACGAGAACATCGGTGACTTCCGCTACACGGTGCTCACCACCTCTGGTGGCACCAGCAACTACTACTTCGGCCGTCAGGCCTCGATGATCTACGGCTCGAAGGCCAACGGACTGGCCAATGAGGACCTGAAGTGGGAGGAGAGTGAGCAGACCGACCTCGGCCTCGACTTCGGCTTCTGGAACAACAAACTGACCTTCACAGTCGATTACTACATCAAGAAGACCAACGGTATGCTGATGACTATGCCGATCCCCTCATACGTGGGTGAGACCAAGCCTATCGGCAACGTGGGTGACATGCAGAACTCAGGTGTTGAGTTTGAACTGGGTTATAAGTTCAATATCAGCGATGCCCGCTTCTCCATCAAAGGCAATGCCTCTTATCTGAAGAACAAACTGAAGAACCTGGGTAACGACACGGGCTTCCTGAACTATGGCATCAGCCAGTTCAGCGACGGTGGTACGCGTGCTGAGAACGGTGAACCGTTCCCCTTCTTCTACGGTTACAAGACGGCTGGCGTGCTGCAGAATGCCGCACAGGCTGCTGAATACAATGCCAAATACGGCACGAACTCCAATCCTGGCGACCTGATCTTCGTGGATATGAACAATGACGGACAGATCACCTCTGATGACCGTACGAAGATCGGTAAGCCGACACCCGACTGGACCTTCGGTCTGAATTTCGACGCAGAGTGGAAAGGTTTCGACCTGAACGTATTCTTCCAGGGCGTCAGCGGTGCCGACATCTTCGATGCCACCTGGCGTCAGGATATCGCATCAGGTAACTATCCCACCTGGGTGCTTGGCCGCTGGACGGGTGAGGGCACTTCCAACAAACTGCCTCTCCTGAAACTGGGCGACTCCAAGAACTGGGTCTGCAGCGACATCTATATCCAGGACGGTTCCTACCTTCGTCTGAAGAACATCTCACTGGGTTACACCTTGCCGCATAACCTGACCAAGAAGGCCTGTATCGAGCGCTTCCGCGTCTATGTCCGTGCAGAGAACCTCTTCACCTGGACCAAGTACTGGGGCTTCGATCCTGAAATCGGTTCAGGCAGCACCTCGATGGGCGTTGACTATGGTGTCTATCCGCAGGCCCGTATCTTCACAGTAGGATTCAACCTCTCACTTTAAGGAATGAAGTAATGAAATAATGAAATAAAGAAGAATATAGTTATGAAAAAGCATATATCAATCATAGCAGGTTTCTGTGTAGCAGCATTCGCCCTGACATCCTGCAGTGACGATTTCCTCGAGGTGATGAATCCCACGGGTGAGCCCCTCAACGAATATTATACCGACGACGAGCATCTGAGCGAGGCCGTGACCTCTGCATACGCTCCGTTGCACTGGCCGGACTGGGACGGAACGGCTTATAACGACCTGACTTGCGACGCTGAGATCCTCGGCGACGACTTCTGGGTAGGCGGCGCCAGCATCTCCGACAACCAGCACTGGCATAAACTCTTCAACTTCGAGGGTGACGGCAACAACACCCTTGGTACTCTCTGGGGTGACTTCTATAGTGGTGTCAAGCGTTGTAACGACGTGATCCAGTATTGTGCTTGGGGCGGAGGCTCAGAGACTAACCGTCGCAGTTACGAGATGCAGGCCCGTCTGCTCCGCGTCTATTATTACAGCATCCTCTGGCACTACTATGGTAACGTGCCTTTCTATCTGGAGAACCTCTCTTCGCCCTATACTGCTCCGCAGATCACGGCTGACGAGATCTACAACAACCTGCTGCCCGAACTGGAGGAGATCATCGCCTCCAATGTGCTCCCCATGCGCTGGAGTGCCGCAGAGTCGGGCCGTGTGTCACAGGCTATGGCCTACATGCTCTACGCTGAGATGGTGATGTATCAGAACGACAGCGCCCGCTATCCGCAGGCCCTCTCCTATATGAAGGCGATCATCAGTGACTCCAACTATTCGCTGAACCCCGATTTCAACGACCTGTGGTCAGAGAATGGCGAGTGGTGCGCAGAGAGTATCTTTGAGATCAACTACGATGACGATAACGCCCAGCGCGACTGGGGTACGCCGCTTCACGCTGGTGGTACCGTGTTCCCGACCCTCTGCTCGCCCAACGGATGGCCTGGCGGTGAAGGATGGGACAGCGGTAACGACGGCTGGGGATTCCTCCCGATGCGTCTTGAGGCCTATAATATGTATGCCGACAACGACAAGCGCCGTGACGCTACCTGCTGGGATGTGCGTGACTATACCTATACGGAGCGCTATCAGGACACCCATATCTGGCATGGCAAGTATCGTCCGCAGACTGCCAACAACCAGGACTGTCCTTCATCGAAGAACCTGAACTACAACAACAACAAGCGTATCTACCGATATGCTGAGACCTTGCTCAATGCAGCCGAACTGCTGTTGCAGACGGGTGGCAGTGCCTCAGAGGCTGCTGGCTATGTGAATGAGGTCCGCGCCCGTGCCGGACTGGACAATCTCTCCAGTGTTACCATCGATGACATCCTCAACGAGCGTCACCTGGAGTTCTGCGGCGAGGGCAAGCGCTACTTCGACCTCGTGCGTGCCGAGGGAATCAGTGGTGCCACGGAGAAAGCCTCTGTGAAACTCGTGCCAGACAGTTATGGCTATCGCACCAACACCTGGACAGCGAGCAAGAAGCACATTCCTCTGTCTCAGTCTGAACTCGATGCTGACCCGACACTGGTTCAGAACAACTATTAAAAATAAACATTAAAGATTAAACATTAAAGGATTATGAAGAATCTATTTAAATATTCAATAGGAGTTCTGTTCGCAGGTCTGACAATGACTGCCTGCTCGCCAGAGAGTTTCGATGGAGCAGACATTAACGGGCTCCCCCAGGTAAGTGGTGTGGATTTCCAGATGACCGTCGATCAGGAGACGAACCAGATGGTTGCCACCTATACGCCGGCAGCCGGAACCTACCCCATTTGGATCCTGAATGGTACCCAGTATTCCACCCTGCAGGAAGTGGGTTATCAGACCCCCGAGGCAGGTACCTATACGATCGACCTGAAACTTGGTAACCGCAACGGTTTCAGTCAGGGTACGGTCTCAAAGACCTTCACCTTCAACGAGACCAAGGTCGATTACTCTGCCGACTTCCGTCGCCTCTGCGACAAGGAGTGGCGTTTCGCCAATAAGGAAGTGGGACACCTCGGCTGCGGCCCTGCCGGAACAGCAGGTACGGAGTGGTGGTCTGCACAGCCCGACGACAAGAAGGATTTCGGTATGTATGACGACCGTATCACCTTCACGGCCGACACCCGTAAGGGCGGCACCTTCAACTACAATGCTGGTGCCGATGGTCTGACCTACGTGAACACAGGTACCACGAAGTGGGGCCATGAGGATGCAGACTGGGATGCCACCATCGGTAACCAGACCTCTACTTGGAGTTTCGAGGTGTATGACTGGCAGGATGCCGACGGCAACGTCTCTAAGCAGACCTATATCCAGTTGGCTGCCAACACGGCTTTCCCCTATATCAGTTCTGATGCTCAGTATGAGGATCCGAAGTTCCGCATTGAGTCCCTGACAGCCTCCAAGTTGGTGCTCGTCTATGAGACACCCGACCGCAGCATCGCCTGGCGCTTCATCTTCACCAGTGCTGAGGCAGAGGCCGTCTTCGAGGGCTTCGATGCGAACAGCGACTTCAATATGTGGAAGGGCATCACTCCCGTCATGTCGTTCTACTATAATCCTGATCCGGGATGGGGCAACGAGCAGACGGCTGCCTTTGAGGCGCTCTTCCAGGGTGGTAACAACGACTACACCGTCACCATTCCCGAGGCTTGTTACGACCGCTGGCAGGCTCAGGTCCACTTCCATACCGATCTGAACATCTCCGCAGCCAATCACTATGACTTCTCAGCCATCTTCAGCAGTGATGTGGATATCAACGGTGTCACCGTGAAACTGACGAATGAGGCAGATGCCGACGCCATCATCGACGTGGATAACGTGGATCTGAAGGCTGGTGAGGACTATATCTTCTGGAAGAGCGATATCCCAGGCATGGATCTCTCACAGGTGAAACTCGTGCTCGACTTCGGTCGTGCCGCAGGACCTACGGTGGTGAATGTCAGGAACATCGTGTTGAAGGATCATGCCAATGACGACGGTACGAAACTGCCTGAGGATAATCCTGGCGGTGGTGATGTGGAGCCAGTTGCCACGATGGACTGGAACTATGAGAGTGGCAGTAATCTGTGGAAGGCTGTTGACGATGGTTCGATGTTCGACGCATTCGGCTACTACTTTGCAGATGATGGTTGGGGCGGTATTGCCTACAGCGAGGCTACTCACAGTGGCGACACTTACGAGTTGACACTCCCCGAGGGTCTTGGCGGAAGCCAGTGGCAGGGCCAGTTCCATATTGACACCAAACTGACGGCCAGTGCTTCGAAGACATACAACTTCTACCTTGTGATGGAGGCTGATCAGGACTGTCCGCAGGTGACCTTCAAACTCACCGACTCTGGCGACTCCAACTTCTTCATCGAGGAGCGTGTGGATGTGCCTGCTGACGGATTTGTCTTCAAGCGTGAGGGTGTGACCTTGAAGGAAGGTACTGATGCTTCTGCCATCCGCCTGTTCTTCGACTTCGGCGGCTCCCCCGCAGGTACGCATATCAAGATCAGCAAGATCTACTTCGAGGAAGCCGTGACGCTGAATTACGACGATGCCGACAACCTGTGGAAAGGCGTTGATGACGGCTCGATGTTCGATGCCTTCGGCTACTACTTCGCCGCAGGTGACGACTGGCATGCTATTGACTATACGGAGGTGAAGCAGAGTGGTAATGTCTATGAACTGACACTTCCTGCCGAGAACGGCAGTAACCAGTGGCAGGCACAGTTCCACATCGACACCAAACTGACGGCTTCGGCTGCGAAGAGTTATAACTTCCAGTTCGATATTGAGTCCGACAGTGACCTTCCGCAGGTAACTATGAAACTGACAGATGCCGGTGATACCAACTGGTTCGTTGAGGAGCGCAATGACGTGGCTGCTGACGAAGTACAGACCTTCTCCTGGAAGGGTGTGCAGACCCATGAGGGGGCTGACGCTACCGCTATCCGCCTGTTCTTTGACTTCGGTGGCTCTCCTGGTGGAGCCAATATCAAGATCAGCAACATTGTCTTTAAGGAAATCCAATAAATGAAACGATTCATGCTACATAGTATTCTCTTTACTCTTGCCGTGGCCTTGATGGGCTGCGGCGGGAGTAGTGAAGAATCAGGACCCGTGATGCCCTCCATTACCTTGTCGGTGGAGACTATCTCCGCACCTGCTGACGGTGGCACCTATACTGTCAATGTCACGACGACGGGGGCAGAATGGGGGAAAGGTGAGGTGAGCGACTTCCTGACGGTTACTACGCAGAATACAGCATCCCAGACGGGCACTTTGACAATCATGGTTCCTGCTAATCCAGAGACAGAGGCCCGTACGGGTGCTGTCACCGTGATGTCCGGGTCGGCCCGCAAGACCATCACCGTCACGCAGGCAGCCGCCGAGAAACCGGCCTACGATGCCCCTGATGGCTACACGCTGGTATGGCAGGATGAGTTCGACAGCGGTTCGGAACTGAACCAGAACGATTGGACCCATGAGGTGCAGGGCTCTGGCTGGGTGAACAACGAGTTGCAGAACTACGTGAACCACAAGTCGCCTGAGGGTGGTCTCGTGACGGAGATCAAGAACGGTCATCTGCAGATCCATTGTTTCAAGGAAGGTGGTAAGATCTACTCGGGCCGTGTCTATGCCCATGTGAACAGTGGCTGGCAGTACGGCTACTTCGAGGCTTCCATCAAGTTGCCTTCGGGCAAGGGCACGTGGCCTGCCTTCTGGATGATGCCCGTGGGTAACGACTGGAACACGAACCCCTGGCCGATGTGTGGTGAGATCGATATCATGGAGGAGGTGGGAGTCGTGCCCAATGAGGTGTCGTCGAGTATTCACACGCAGGACTATAACCACACGAAGAATACGCAGAAGACCCACGCCATGAAGATTGCTGATGCGGAGGGTGCGTTCCATACCTACGCCCTGCTGTGGACGGCTGACGAGATCACGACCTATGTCGATGGTGAGGTGCAGTTGCACGTGACGAAGGCTGCCCTTGGCGACGGTCATAACCAGTGGCCCTTCCACTATGCCTTCTATCCTATACTGAACCTTGCCTGGGGTGGCGACTGGGGTGGCATGAACGGTGTTGATGAGACTGCGCTCCCCATCACGATGGAGGTTGACTATATCCGAGTATTCCAAAAGAAGTAAGAAATGAAACAATTGATGATTGCAACTGTAGCGGGCTTGGTGAGCCTGAGTCCGCTACAAGCCCAGGTTATACCCGTCTATCTCGATGAGACGAAGCCCGTAGAGCAGCGCATTGACGATGCCCTCTCGCGGATGACCCTCGAAGAGAAGATTGCCGTGATCCATGCGCAGAGTAAATTCTCCTCGCCTGGTGTGAAGCGTCTTGGCTTCCCGGACTTCTGGACGGATGACGGTCCTCATGGGGTACGTCCTGACGTGCTCTGGGATGAGTGGGAACAGGCAGGACAGTCGAACGACTCCTGCGTGGCCTTCCCTGCACTTACCTGTCTGGCTGCTACGTGGAATCCCGGGATGGCCCGTCTCTATGGCGAGAGTCTCGGTGAGGAAGCCCTTTACCGCGACAAGGATATGATCCTGGGTCCTGGTGTGAATATCTACCGTACACCGTTGGGCGGACGTAACTTCGAGTACATGGGTGAGGATCCCTGGCTCGCCTCACGGATGGTGGTGCCTTATATCCAAGGGCTCCAGTCGAAGGGTGTGGCCGCCTGTGTGAAGCACTATGCCTTGAACAACGATGAGGAGTATCGTCATCAGGTGAACGTCGTTGTCTCTGACCGTGCCCTGCACGAGATCTACCTGCCCGCTTTCAAGGCGGCTGTCACCGAGGCTGGCACATGGGGTATCATGGGTGCCTATAATCTCTATAAGAACCAGCACAACTGCCACAATGACATCATGCTTAACCAGATCCTGAAGCGTGACTGGCAGTATGATGGTGTGGTCGTCTCCGACTGGGGCGGCTGTCATGATACGGACGAAGCCATCACCAATGGTCTCGACATGGAGTTCGGTTCTTGGACCGATGGTCTGACAATGGGCAAGACCAACGCCTACAACCTCTATTATATGGCTGATGCCTATAAGCAGCGGATCAAGGAGGGTAAATATACGACCAGGGAACTCGACGACAAGGTGCGTCGCGTGCTCCGTCTCTTCTTCCGTACCACGATGAACCGTCAGAAACCTTACGGCTTCCTCTGCTCCGAGAGCCACTACGGGGCTGCGCTGAGGATTGCCCAGGAGGGTATCGTCCTGTTGAAGAACAGACCCCTCCCATCCTCCCCTAAAGGGGAAGGGTTATTACCCCTTACTGCAGAGAAATTGCAGCAGTTACATTTTTCATCCCCCAATAGGGGGAAAGAGGGGGTCTCCATCCTCGTGGTGGGTGAGAACGCCATCAAGATGATGACAGTGGGGGGAGGTTCCTCGTCACTGAAGGTACAGCGTGAGATCCTGCCGCTCGACGGTATCCGTGAGCGTTTCAAGGACTGCGAGGTGGATTTCGCCCGTGGGTATGTGGGCGACACTGTGCAGAGTTACAATGGTGTGACCGTAGGCCGTAGTCTCTATGAGACCCGTAGTGCTGCAGAACTCACGGCTGAGGCCGTGGAGAAAGCCCGTCAGGCTGATGTCATCATCTTCTTCGGCGGACTGAACAAGAGCGACCATCAGGATTGTGAGGGGCATGACCGTCAGGAGTTCGGACTGCCATACGGTCAGGACCAACTCATCGAGGCATTGGTGAAGGCCAATCCCCGTCTGGTGTATGTCAATATCTCTGGCAATGCCGTCGCCATGCCTTGGCTGGCGAAGGTGCCCGCTGTGGTGCAGGGTTGGTTTATCGGCTCAGAGTCTGGTGAGGCCCTGGCCTCCGTGCTCAGTGGCGATGTGAACCCCTCAGGCAAACTGCCCTTCACCTGGCATCAGAACCTTGGTGACTGTGGTGCCCATGCCCTGAATACCTATCCTGGCACCTGGCGCGAGGATTATAAGATCATCGACGAGGAATACAAGGAAGGCATCTATGTGGGCTATCGCTGGACGGACAAGCAGAAGATCAAGCCCCTCTTCGCCTTCGGCCATGGACTGAGTTATACCACCTTCAAACTGGGAAAACTCTCTGCCGACAAAGCGCAGATGGCGGTTGATGACCGGATGACGTTCACCATCAACGTCACGAACACAGGCCAACTGGCTGGTGCAGAGACTGTACAACTCTATATCAGTGACAAGGTGGCCTCTGTCGATCGTCCTGTGAAGGAACTGAAGGCCTTCCAGAAGGTGTTCCTCCAGCCAGGTGAGAGTCGTGATGTCACGCTGACCATTGGCCGCGATGCCCTGAGTTTCTACGATGAGGCCACACATGCCTGGGTAGCCGAGCCTGGCACCTTCGAGGCCCTCGTAGGCACTGCCTCCGACCAACTGACTGCCAAGTGCAGTTTCGAACTTAAGTAATTAATTGTTAGTAATTGTTGGGTGGCACTTCGGGCAACTGAGGTGCCACTTTTTCCCGTTCTTTCACCACTGGTCGTGGATGGTCGTGGGGACAGGCACCTGGGGCATGCGGAACAATTTCAGATTTTGCCAGAAAAATTTGGAAGAATGAATAAAAATGCCTACCTTTGCACTTGATATTGTTTTTGTTGAACTTAACCCCTATTTACTATGCCACGCACAGCAAGAGAACAAAGTACCACAGGAATCTACCACGTCATGATACGCGGCATCAACCGTCAGGACATCTTTGAAGCCCCGGAGGACTACAGAAAAATGATTGAGACGCTTGCCTCACTCAGAGAAGTGATGGCGGAAGATATGCAAACTAAGATCTGTGCCTGCCACATCTATGCATATTGCATCATGCCGAACCACGTGCATATATTGATCCATGAGAACGATTGGACAATAAGCCAGTGTGTAAAGTACATCGCAGACATATACGTGCGCTACTACAACAAGAAGTATGGACGTATTGGACATCTGCTGCAAGACCGATTCAAGAGTGAACCATGCAACGACTCTGACTACTTTGTCGTCCTGTTACGCTATATACACCAAAACCCTGTCAAGGCAGGTCTTGCAAAAACGGCCAGGGAGTACAGTTACAGTTCTTGGGGGAATGATTATCTGGGTTTGGGAAGTATTCATGTGTGTAAGTCTGAATCTGTCATTCACAGGTACACGCTCGCAGAACTTACTGCATGGGTTGACATGCCTATGCCAGAAAAGTATGGATGCATTGACATCGACGAAAGACGGGTGATACCCGATATCGAGGTAAGAGACGCTGTCATCAACGCATGTGGCCTTCGCAGCATTTCAGATTTCCAGCTTCTGACATTAGAAAAGAGAAAAAGCATTATCCGTGAGATTATGCTTTCTATCGATGCAAGGCCAAGACAACTCTCACGTGTT
>JAFRMM010000179.1 GCA_017430675.1 Prevotella sp. | reverse complement strand
GTTGTAGATTTCGTAGCGGGCCTGCTGGGCAATCTTGTAACAGTGAAAGATAGCGTCGGGAACTTTCTTTGCTTTCTCTTGCAGACTTTCATCCAGGCCGACAAGAGGCAACAGAGCCGTAGCATCCGGATCATTTGCCTTTTTCAGAAGACCCAAAGTCGTTTTTGCGGTCAAATAAATGGGGTTTACTATCTTTTGTAGTTCTTTATTGTCCATATTTTCTATCAATACTTATTTAATATCTGCGCATTCAACTCTATTGCTGTCCTTCCAATCCTGTTCCTCGCACAGAGGACCAAAAGGAGTCAAACTTATTGCAGGAATACCTGCTTCTTGCTAATTCAATGAAATCCATAATCGTGCTGGTTTAAATTTGTTATTCCGCTTTGCCTCCGAATTCATTATATGACACGTTCTCCGGCTTCCACTTGTCCTTTGGCGTAGGACTCTCTGCGAGATGGCCGATGATGATGGCGCAGAGGGTTACGATATGATCGGGCAACTTCAGGGCCTCAATGGCACCCTTTGCATTTTGTTGTTAGTCAGACGTTTGATGTGCTGTTTAAGGATGTAATAGGCAGGTTGCGGCATGGCGCCGTGGTCGTAGCCCTGCATCTCGTAGAGCGTCACGTCTTTGTGGCCTACAAGTTTCAGCATGCGCCAGAAGTAGGCCTGCTCCTCATAGCGGCCGTAGAGTTCCAGTTCGCGGTCGCCCGAAATGATGACGATGGGCGGGGCGTCTGGACGGACGTAGGTGAGCGGGGCGTACTGGTCGATGGTGGCCTGCAAGGGAGGAATGCCCTGCTGCTTGCGGATGTTGTAGTGCGTGATGCACTGTCCGCTGAAGGGCACGAGGGCGGCCAGTGAGTCGGCATCAACACCGTATTTCGCGAGCCATTTCTTGTCTAAGCCGATGATGTCGAGCAGATAGCCACCTGCAGAGTGTCCGGCCACGAAGATCTTACGATGGCTGCCACCGTATTGCTCGATGTTCTTATAAGTCCAGGCCACAGCGGCTGCGGCATCATCGAGGATGTCATCGATTTCCGCTTTGGGCAGTAGGCGATAGTTAGCGGCGACAACTACCAGACCGCTGTTTTTCAGTTCCTGGTCGATATGCTTGTTGCCGCCCTCGATGCCACCACCATGGAACCATACGACAACGGGCGCGTCCTGTAGGTCGGTGGAGTAATAAACGTCGAGTTTGCATCGTTCCCGGGCGTAGGCGTCAGAAGACTCGGTGTAAGTGATGTCGTTTACTTGCTGATACTCCTGACGCTGTGCCTGTGAAATCATCGGCAGCAGTATAAGCGCGAAGATTGTAGTAATTTTCAGTATCATAAGTTTTTTTTGTGGGGTTACTTGATAAACAATGCTAATTCTTGATGCAAAGATAGCAATAATTCCGTAATTATCACTATTTTTGCAAATAAAATTTGCAAAGACTTGAAAGCCGCCTATCATCAAGGCAGGTGTCCTCGTCTGGCTCAGGACTTCGGACAGGAATATATTGATTATCGAAACGAGTTGGGAGGTATTTCCCTATATAAAGAATGAGACGATGACGATTGATACAACCAACATGTGCCCGCACTTGCACCCTGAGGGAATTGTCGCTGTTGTCTTGCCATATTTAAAATTGATCTACTAATTTTGGACAAAAACGCACCAAAATGGACATAAAAACGAGGTGTGCAAAAAATAGCAATTTGCACACCTCGTTGATTTCCAATAACTTAGAGCAAAATCATGCTCTTAGTATTCATCCTCGCCAGTCCCGAGGCCGACACCGCCGTTGAGGCAGATACGCCGTCTGCCAGAGATAATCATACGAATCAGGAAAAACTCATCGACCAGACTGCCGTCGAGATTGAGGCCTACGTGCGCGACCAGCGTGCTTTCCTGGATCCTCACCTGAAGATCGACGATGTGGTGAGTTACACGCAACTGGGCCGTACCTATGTCTCGCTCACCTTCAGCCAGCGCTTCGGCTCCTTTGCCGCCTACGTCAACAGCCTCCGTCTGGCGCACTACGAGCAATACCTCGCCGACCATCCCAACGAGACTAAGGAGGCAGCCGCCATTGCCTCCGGCTTCTCGTCATATACAGCGTGCTATCGTGCCAAGCAGAAACTCAAGTTACAAATCTAAACTGTTGGGGTTAAGCAGGAAATCTATCAGTCCGATTATTAGGAAACCATTTTCATCATGGTAGGGCATCATGTCGTTGCGTAAGATAACAACTCGCTTAAAAGCGTCTTTAATTGCTTTTAAAGATGCTTCCTCTTGTTCCTTTTTCTCGTCATCTGAAATAGCAAAAGCAGATTGTATATAATAGCGTTGATTCCCTTTATTCGCTACAAAGTCTATTTCCAAATTGCGACGGACATTCTGATTGTTCTTGTCTTTCTTCCATGCTTCTATCATTCCTACATCCACAAGGAAGCCTCGCATACGTAATTCATTATATATCACATTCTCCATGATGTGGGTTTCCTCTTGCTGGCGAAAATCAAGGATAGCACCACGCAGCCCCATATCAGTGAAATAATATTTTGATTCGGTACCAATGTACTTTCTCCCCTTTACATCGTATCGCATCGCTTCTTCAATAAGAAATGCATCCTGAAGATAGGTGATGTATTCTTTAATGGTGTTACGGGAAATAGGTGCGTTTTCTACTGTATGGAACGTATTGCTGATACGTTGTGGGTTTGTGGAAGAGCCGATACCAGAGGACAGTATCTGTACTAATTGACGCATACCCTCTGCATTACGCAATTGATGACGCTCAATGATGTCTCGAAGATAGGTAAGTTCATACATATTGCGTAAATACTCGACTTTCTTTTCCTTATCAGAAAGAAGAGCCACTTGTGGAAGTCCTCCGTAAGTGTAATACTCGCGCCATAAAAGGGTACGGTCGCCATGATATTCTTCATAGTATTCGGCAAATGAGAGCGGCCATACACGTATCTCGTCTCCACGACCACGAAACTCAGTTACTACATCTTTCGACAGAAATCTTGAATTAGAGCCAGAAACATATACTTCCAGTTGAGGATTGTGCATCAAACTCAATAATACTTCAACGAAATCTTCCACCATCTGGACCTCATCAAGAATGATGTAATAAGTGCTACCGTCTTTTTTGACACGTTCCTCAATATAATCCAATAAAGTATCTGGATTTCGAAGAGGTTTGCTTCTTCTATCATCGAACGATAGTTCAATAATATGATCCTCGCTGACATCATGCGAAATTAGATAACTGTGAAACAGGTTGAAAAGCAAGAATGACTTACCGCAACGACGTCCACCCGTTACAATCTTTACAAGTCCATTACCCAGACCTGCTACCAATTTATCGATATACTTTTGTCTTTTAAATATCATCTATAGACGTTTTTTGTGGAAAACCACAGATTTCGTTTGCAAATATACGGATTTATATTGTCATCGCCAAACAATATGGCAACAATTTCTGCGTAATTACACATTTTAGTCAATTATAGTTGAATTCTTGCATCATTTCATGCCGATGATACAAACGGCAAAGTTTTTCGAGCATTTCTTACACGCCGTGTACAATTTGTAATCTCCCGTGTACAATTTGTAATGAACTTACACTCCGTTTGTAATGTACATGTACAATTTGTAATGTCCCGTCTCGCCGAAAGTCCGTACCTTTGCATCCGTAAACCAAATAAATAAGGTAAACCATTAAAAATGGATATGGACATGACAGACATCTTATCACTCTATCCCCTCACGCTGCTCCTCATCGGCATCGCCGCCGGGGGCATCTTCCTCTTCTTCCGTGCCGGATGGTGGAACATCCGCCGCAGCAAGGAGGTATGACTTCGTCAGAATTAACAAGAGAAACTGGCAAGATAATTATCACTAATAAATATAGAAATGAAAAGAAAAAATTATGAGAAGCCTTCGATGAAGGTTTATGAGTTGAAACAGCAGACACAGTTGCTGGCTGGCAGCGCCGGTAATGGAGGTTTGGATGACTACTATTGGAACAGTCCAGGCGAAGAGTAATGAACCCACTAAAATTACTTTCACACTTGGAGGATTTTGCAAAGGTACAGATTATTGTGAAAGTAATCCAATTTCCACACCTAAATAAGCCTAAAAATACCCATATGTGGGATTATTGATCTACTAATTTGGCACTTTTTTGAGCCAAAAAGCACACAAAAACGAGGTGTGAAAATAATCACAATTTTCACACCTCGTTGATTATCAGTTAGTTACATTTAAAACCACCAACTAATATTCATCCTCGTTGAAGAGAAAGTCCTCCTTGGTCGGATAGTCGGGCCAGATGTCCTCAATACTCTCATACACATCACCCTCATCCTCTATCTCCTGCAGGTTCTCAAGCACCTCCAAGGGGGCGCCAGAACGTATTGCGTAGTCTATCAACTCGTCCTTGGTAGCAGGCCAGGGCGCGTCCTCTAATTTCGATGCCAATTCCAGTGTCCAATACATATTTTTAGTCTTTGGGTTTACTTAGTTTTAAATTCGGGCGCAAAAGTAATCATTTATTTCTTATCTGCAAACTTTTTGCCAGATTATTTCCTTAACACCAGCGTTAAAATTTATTTTTTTTGCCAAAACAAACAGGTAATCACTCAACCTGTTCACGTACTGCTGTGTTTCGGGGCTTATCTGCGCCACTTCCGCGAGGGCCACGATCCGCCGTTCCGCACGCCGGCAGACCGTCCGGCAGACATGCGCCTGAGCCGCTGCCTGCGTACCACCGGGCAGGATGAATCCCTGGCGCTCCGGCAACAGGTTCATGATCTTATCGACCTCCTGCTCCAATAGTTCTATCTCCCCTTCAGGCAGTCTGGCTGAGTCATAGAGGGGTGTCTGGCTCTGGTCGGTGGCCAGGTTCGTACAGACATTAAAGAGGTTGGTCTGTATGCGGATGATCAGGGCCCTGTCCTCACCGTCGGGCAGGAGGGCAGCCAGCAGACCCAACTGTGAACTGAGTTCATCGACCGTGCCGTAGGCCTCCAGCCGCTCACAGGATTTCTTCACGCGTATGCCACCCACGATACTGGTCTCTCCCTTGTCACCCGTGCGGGTATAAACTTTGGTTATCTTCATCTTTCTTGTCGGTTAGAAGTTAATGATATAGTGCTTTTTAAATCTTGTCTTGTCGAATAACACGATGCCACAGTAGTACAGGTCGAAGGTCACAACCGTCCGCTCATCTTCCACGATCCTGCGCCAGCGCTCCTTCTCGCCCCTGATTCCCTCCACGATCAGCACCGAGCGGTCGTCCACCTTATCATATATAGGCTCCACCGCATCCGAAGGCAGCGAGATGCGCATCAGTTCTATACTGTCGGTGTTGTCACCAAAAGAAGCCCTGCGGCAGCCTGCTTCCAGATAAGCCTTGTAGCCGTTGCTCTGTATCACCGATGGCTGTCGCCAGTTTGCCAGACGGAAATACAAACGTCCCAACTTCCTCGTCAGCCAGTCATCATCCTTGCCCAACGCGTCATACTGGTAGTAGGGCCAGTGCTCATTGATCACATAGCGCACCAGCCAGTAGTCCGTGGGCGACTGGATGCCGAAGCCTCTGCAGTGCCCGATCCTGCTGAGCCACACCATGATTGCCGTCAGAGCCTCTTTCATGTCACTGCTTCATTCCTTACTTTTCGCCCACAAAGATAATAAAAAATAGCGAAATACTTGGACGTTTCGGGATTTTTCTTTCCATTGCAGCCGATATACAACAAATAATAACCCATAAACACCTTTACTATGGAAAAGAAAGGAACGAAGAAAGGAGGAGAGTCCATGCAGATAGAACTCACACAAGTGGTACTTTTCGGAAATTTCTCAATGCTTTAGGAAAATTACTCAACAAGTATTTTGCAATAGTCATTGAGTATTTCCCGAAACTCACTGCGGCTCCCAAGGTATTCATTTCCCCTCCTGTGAGACAGGAGGGGTGCCCGTCAGGGCGGGGTGGTCTGCACCACCAACTCATTTTAGGTTTATCCTGACTCCGGGATTTTCGGCAAACATATCGAATTATTTTGTATCTTTGCC
>JAFRMM010000178.1 GCA_017430675.1 Prevotella sp. | reverse complement strand
TTCGGCGACCTGGTGAAGGCCCAAACAGGTAACAGTCCGCAGCAACTCATCCAGCAGCACGTCATCCAGCAGGCCCTTCATCGCCTCACCTCAACCACCGACAGTGTCAGTCAGATAGCCTACGCCCTCGGCTTCGAGTATCCACAATACTTTTCCCGACTGTTCAAGAAGCAGACGGGGCTGACACCGCAGGAGTATAGGGCTCAGGCGTAATGCCTTCTTTCTCATATAAAAATATGTTTACCCTGCCTTTCTAAACTCCATCGGAGTCATGCCGGTCTTCTGCTTGAAGAAGCGGGCGAAGTGCTGGGGATATTCGAAGCCGAGGCGGTAGGCGATGTCGCTGGCGGGACTGTCGGTGGTCAGCAGCAGGTACTTGGCGCGGTCGATGAGGTAGGCGTGGATGTGCTGCTGGGTGTTCTGCCCCGTCTGCGTGCGCAGGTAGTCGGCCAGGTAGTGGGGCGACATATTGAGGGCATCGGCAATGTGGCGAGGCGTGACGAGGGGGACAATTCCGCGCTGGGCATAGTGCTGTTCGATAGCCTCGCGGACGCGCTGCAGGATGTCGGGCTCTACGCTCTGACGGGTGCGGAACTGGCGGGTGTAGAACCGCTCCGAGTAGTTCATCAGCACGTCGATGAGCGAGACGATGATGGGCTGCGTGTGCTCGTCGATGTCGCGCTGGTACTCGTGCTCCAGGTCCTCCATCAGGCTCTCGATGGTCTCGCGCTCCGCGTCGCTGATGTGCAGGGCCTCGCTCACCTCGTAGCTGAAGAAACGCAGGCTCTTGATGCGCTGTCCGAGGGCGTGGCGACGGATGAAGTCGGGGTGGAACGACAGCATCCAGCCCCAGCGCGACGTGTCGGTCCTGGCATCGCCCCAGCGGTGCAACTGGCCGGGAGCGAAGAACGACACGGCACCGCGACGGAAGTCGTAGTCGTGCCAACCGTACTGCGCCGTACAGGTCGTGCCGTCCTTGATGACCACGGTGTAGAGGTTCAGTTCCACGGGCTGCTCTGGCGGCACGAAGTCACGTACATCCGACAGGCGGCAGAGGCTCATCAGCGGATGACGGGCTGCGGGACAACCGAACATGTCGGTATAGTCCTCGATGGTGTTGATGCGTATTACGTTGTCCAAACTGGGTGCGAAGTTACGAAAAAAATCTGAGAATGACGGCTTTTTATCCCAAATAATCCTTGCAGGCCTGTTCGCAGTAGTCCCAGATGCGCTGCTGGCTGTCTGCTGAGATCAGTTTCTGCTTCACCTTCTTCTCCTTCAGGTTGCCGTAGAAACCGCCCGTCTTGCCCTCAACCTCCGGCGATGTAGCCAGATAGATGCTGGTGGCGGCAGCCTTCTCCACGCTCCACATCATCGGTTGCCACAGGAACATCAGCACACGGAACCACAGTTCCTTCCGCGACTCGCGGGCCAGCCCTGTGTTGGCCGACCCTGGCTCGCAGGTGTTGACCGTCACATGCTTCACGCCCCGTTTCTCCAGATCCTCGGCAAATTGGCGCATGAGCCACCACACGTAGCGCTTCGACAGTCCGTAACTCTTGGTGAGCGAATAGTGATGCTCCAGTTCGATGTCATCCCAGATGACTTCACCGCCCTGCTGATAGGATGCCGACGATACCGTCACGACGCGTCCCGTCTGGCTCTTATCCAACAGCGGCAGCAGCAGACGGGTGAGCAGGAACGGTGCCAGCGTGGTGATTGCAAACGTCTTCTCATGCCCCTCGCTGGTCACCTGGCGCGTCTCGCCGAACTGCCCGCCTGCATTGTTGATGAGCACGTCCAGATCGTCATACTTCGCCTTCACCTTGTCGGCAAACGCCTTCACCTCTGCCATCAGCGAGAGGTCAGCCGTCAGCATCTCGACAGCGTTGTTGCCCGTCGTGCTGATAATCTCGTCGAGCACCTCCTTAGTCTTCTTCTCGTTTCTGCCGTGGATAATCAGCGTGTGACCCTGCTTGGCCAGTTCCAGTGCCGTCACGCGACCTATGCCGCTCGATGCCCCCGTTACTAAAATGATTTTCTTGTCCATAATACCTTTGTTTTTTTGATTTCACGGTGCAATGATGCGATTAAGCGAGAGCAGAAGAAAACGTGTTTTCATTCTGCCGAGCGTGAGCATCATCGCCGTTTTCGACGGCAAAGGTACGGCGATTTCGCGGAACATCGATTACCCAAAACAAAGATATTCTAACCACTTCACTTTTCACAGCCTGATTCTTCTCCAAATCCATCGTGGAATCCTGCGCCATACGGCTGTCAGGATGCGGTATTTCCAGTCGATAACACGAACGTGCTTGCGGTGGTTGATGGCATAGACAATCTCCTGTGCCACCTTCTCTGGCCGTAGCATCATCGGGTAGCGGAAGTCGCCACTCAGCAATGCCGTATCTACAAAACCAGGTCGGATGTCGGTAAAGCGGATGTCCAAGCCACGACTCCTTGCCTGTTGTTCCAACGCCTGCAGATACACGTTCTGCATGGCTTTCGTAGCAGAGTAGGATGGTGCAGGGCCAAGTCCCTTCGTGCCTGCTATCGACGTGATGGCAGCGATGTGCCCACTACCCTGCTTGGCAAAGTAACGGTATGCCTCGCCTATCATTCTGGTGAAGCCGACACCATTCGTTTGTACCGTTGCCAGTTCTATATCTTCTGTCAGTTCGCGGTTCTGCTTGCCGATGCCCGATGCGTAGAAGAACAAATCCATACCGACTAACTTGTTGATGAGTCGCTGCACTCCTTCCGTCGCGTCATCAGCGGTCACGTCGATACGTTCCACCGCAGCCGCTCCGATGCTCTGTAGCAGTTCCACTCGTCTGGCAGCAACACCCACCGTCCATCCTTGTGCCATCAGCAGTTTGGCAACTTCAAGGCCGATACCCGAAGATGCCCCAATTACTATTGCTCTCTTTCCCAGTTGTTCCATTTTCTTATTAGGGTTTCAGCACCCTCTTCCGTCAATGCTACATGCGGCACCTTCCTCCTGTGGCCGTGGTTCCAGCCCAACATCCTTCGAATAGAGCGTAACCGTACCATCCTCCAGCACATAATACGGAATGCCCAGATCATCCACGGCCTTCGCTTCATCGAAAGCAGGGTTGGTGTCGCAGTCCGGGAAGGTTTGCATTACATACATCTTAATCATAGCCTCACTTGTTTTGTTGTTGATAATCTTTCCAATTTTATGTTTTGCAGATAAACGGCATGACGCTGTCTATCAGCGACTGCTTGCGGTCTTGCAGGGTGAGAATCTGCTCTTCGAGCGTACTTGCTGATACGAAGCGATAGACGAATACCGAACGTTGCTGACCGATACGGTGGGCACGGGCGATGGCCTGTTCCTCGGCAGCATGGTTCCACCACGGATCGAGCAGGAACACATAGTCTGCAGCGGTCAGGTTGAGTCCCACACCTCCAGCCTTCAGCGAAATCAGGAAGAACTGGCAATCGGGCGACTGTTGGAAACGGGCTATCACCTGTTCACGATCTTGCGTCTGTCCTGTCAGCAGGGCGTAATTCCAGCCCCGATTCGTCATCTCACTTCCCACATGTTCCAACAGACTGACGTATTCGCTGAAGATAAGCACCTTGTGCTGTGTCTGGCGCAGGTTCTCCAGATGGTCGAATACCACGCCCAACTTCCCTTCGCCGTTGGCAATCTGACGCAACCGTTGCAAGGCAGCGAGAATATGTATCTGACGGCCCTGACTGTTGGCATTGGGGTCGAGCCATTCGTTGCGGGCCTTCGACAGTTCCTCCGTGTATTGTCTGGTCTGTTCATCGTTCATTGTGCATACCACCACCTCGTCCTGACGTT
>JAFRMM010000177.1 GCA_017430675.1 Prevotella sp. | reverse complement strand
TCCTTCGGGTTGTGCGAAGCCGTCACATTCACACCAGCCTGACAGCCGAGTTGACGGATGGCGAAGGAGATCTCAGGCGTCGGACGGAGGCTCTCGAAGAGATACACCTTGATGCCATTGGCCGAGAAGATGTCGGCGACGGTCTCGGCGAACATACGGCCGTTGTTACGACAGTCGTGACCCACCACCACGGAGCACTGCTTGCCGGGGAATGCCTTCAGGATATAATTGGCGAATCCCTGGGTAGCCATACCCACGATGTACTTGTTCATGCGGTTCGTGCCTGCGCCCATGATGCCGCGCAGACCACCCGTTCCAAACTCCAGATTCTGATAGAAGGCGTCGATAAGAGCCGTCTTGTCGGCATTATCGAGCATAGCCTGAACTTCTTTTCTTGTCTCCTCGTCAAAGGCCGGAGAAAGCCATTCCTTAGCCCGTGCCTCGCACTGAGCAATCAGTTGAGCATTGTCTGCCATAGTTGTTCCTATTTTATGTTTTAGACGTTAATAATATTCTAATCCACAAAGATAGGAATAAAACCGCAAACTTGTACGACTTTCGCGAAACTTTTTTATTTCTTTAAGATTTTGTCAATCTCATCAAACTTCTTCCCCATGTTCAGGTTGAAGTAGATGCGATAGAGCGCCGGTCCCCATTTCTCCACTTCCTGCGGCGCCAGTTGGCGGTAAGTCTCCATATAGGGCAGCGCCTTCTGGTACATCTTCGTGATCTGCTTCTTGTACTTGCGCGAATCCATCTTCAGGGCGATGTTCAGACAGGCTGTCCCCGCATTGTAGTAGGCCTCTGCCGCCTGATCATTGAGGGCGATGAGCCGCTGGCTGTCGTCCAGGCACTCCGCATAGCGCCCAAGGTTCAGCAGCATGGTCGATTTCGCCAGGAGGAACAGCGTGTTCACACTATCCGTCGCCAGCGCCTCGTCGGCCACGGCCAGCGCCTTCCCGTAGTTCCCCTTCGACGAGTAGCAGTCCATCAGCCTGGGAAAGAAATACACCGACTTCGGGAAATGCCCGAAGCCCTCGCGCAGTGTCTCGACGTACTGCCCCTGATCGTTCAGCGCCCGCCAGGACTCAGCGATGTATTGCAGGGTATGCTCCAACTTCACCGTATCGCGCTTCGCCAGTTGGGCATGGCGCAGGGTGCGCACGGGGTCGTTCATCCTGTAGCCGCAGTACGTGGCCCAGTAGGCCACCTCGCCCATGCGCTGATCCGTCGCCAGCAGATCATAGCCCGTGAACAACGGCTGACGGTCGCAGTCCATATAGCGCTCGAAGAAGTTGTAGGCCGTCTCCAGGTCACCCTTCCTCAGATGGTACGTGCCGCCATAGAACAGGTTCGGCCTGTACGATGCCAGTTTCTGGGCATTGTCCTTACGGTACTGGAGGCTCACCCTTCCCTTCTTGTCAGGCTGCATGTCGAGCGAGTCCAGTCGCATGCCGATGTCGAACATCCGCCTTGTCAGTTCGAAGAAGTGGGTGGTATCCACCTGCTGCTTCTTGTACATCCGCTCGTTGACCTGCAGGTATTGTTTCTCCACAGCCAGGAGCCACATATCATATATACGCGCGTTAGAGAGGTTCGCCGAGTCCTTCAGCAGGTCGGTCATCAGTTTCTCCGCCTTGTCATAGTCCTTGTCGCCCTTCAGGATCACACGTGCCTCCTGCAACTGCCTCCGCTGGGCCGTCGCCGATATGGTCATTGACAGAAGAAGAAGTATAGTTAAGTATAGTCTCATTGTCAGTTAGATGTATTCTGGTAGTTTGCGATTTTGATGAATCTGAAATTACCTCAGGCGGAGACCGTCGCCGACCTTGATCTGGTAGTCGGGCGAGAGGTGGTTCATCTTGTAGAGGTTCTTCAGGCGGATGCCGTACTTCTGGGCGATGGAGTACATCGACTCTCCTGGACGGACATAGTGCAGACGGTCCTTATAGTCCCCCGGGGCCTTCGTCTGCTTCTTCTTCAGCCAGATGATCTCACCCTCCTCCAACTGGTCGCGCTTGTCGCGCTCGTTATACTTGGCCAACTTACGATAACTGATATCCACCTCGTCAGCCAGCGAGCGGAACGTGTCTCCCTTGCGGGCAATGACATAGTAGTTCTTGTTGTAGTACTTGATGGCGTGCAAGATTCCATTGACCCTGTGATCCTTGGCACGATCGGTCATGAACTTGTCATAGTCCTTGGCCTTGTCGTACTCATAGAGTTTGTAAAGTTGGATAATCTCTATCAGTTTGCTGGCGTATTGGGGGTTCGTGGCATAGCCCGCCGCCTTCAGTCCTCTGGCCCAGCCCTTGTAGTCAGTCTGCTTCAGGTCGAACAGCGACTGATAGCGGCGGCCACTGACCAGGAACTTGGAGTGATCCTCGAAGGACTCATAGGCGGAGTCGTAGGCGCGGAAGCACTCGTTGCTCTTGTCATCGTCGTGATAACTCGTGCGCCCCGTCCATCCGTGGCACTTGATACCAAAATGGTTGTTGGCCCTCCGTGTCAGTTCACTGTTGCCTGCCCCACTCTCAAACACGCCCTGAGCCAGTGTGATGGAGGCAGGGATATGATACTTGAGCATCTGCTCGATGGCAATATCCTTGTATTGGTCGAAATATTGTTGATATGCCTGATTCCATCGGATCTGGGCAGAGCCGGAAAGCGACAGCAACAGGGCTACGGATAAGAGAATCTTCCTCATAACTGCAAATTATTGCTGCAAAAGTAGTGATATTTCTCGAATAATTCGTATATTTGCCGAAAAATATCACAATTTATGAAAGAACTAGAACTAAAATCCGTCATTAAGGTCTGTCAGAAGGAGGAACTGACTGCCGAGGAGCAGCATCTCGTGGAACTCGCCATCGAGGCCACGCAGCGCAGTTACGCTCCCTACTCCAAGTTCCACGTGGGCGCTGCCGTCAGGTTGGAGAACGGCGTGGAGATCATCGGCTGCAATCAGGAGAACGCCGCCTATCCTTCGGGACTCTGTGCAGAGCGAACGGCCCTGTTCTCGGCAGGTGCGCAGTATCCCGACGTGGGCGTGGAGATGCTGGCGATTGCCGCCCGCGGCACTGACGGCGAACTGCAGTACGAGCCCGTGGGTCCCTGTGGCAGTTGCCGACAGGTGATCATCGAGTCGGAGACGCGTGCAGGCCATCCCGTCCGTATCCTGCTCTACGGACGAAAATGCGTGTATGTCATCGAGGGAACCCGACAGTTGATGCCGCTGTCGTTCAGCGAGTTCTAAATGCTAATAGCACCCCATACCCTGTGCTGTCGATAGGGAATCGAGGTGGAAATCATAGTCAAAGTTCTCCTCGTCGATCTTGACGAAGTGCTTCGTGCCCTGGATGGAGTCCTTCGGGGTCTCCCAGATGATGCCCGAGAAGCGCACGCTGTCCTCCGTCTCCACCTTGGGTGTGCGTAACAGCGAATGGGCGAAACTGTAGTTAAACGCGATCGTGGTATCATCGTCAGAATACCCCATCACCACATCTTCATTATAGCCCGTCACGATGGTGTCCTCACACGTCAGCCGTAATAGGGGTATGGCATTCCCGTTCCATTGGTTGGCAAAATAGAGGGCCTCGCCCCTGTCGGCCGAGAATGGGAAGAACTGCCCCAGCGTACACTTGTAGATCTCTGCAATACCGCCACTGACGGCCAGACAGTTGCCCAACGTGTTCGTCAACTGGCACTCCTTTAATATAAGATAGGTGTTGACAGCCCTCACCCCGTCGCCATTGGCATTGTGAACGATACAGCGCTCCATCGTCAGTCTGGGGCGCAGGGAGTCGAGGGCTGCGGAGTCACAGACCACCGCATGAGTGGCATTGCGTATCTCTGTGTCTATAAGTTGGTTATCAACCGAAGACTCATGGAAAGTAAGGCCGTCCCACTGCCCGCTCACACGGTCGTAAGGCAGGTAGTCGAACATATAGTCGAGGCGGTCGCCGCGCATCACGCAGTTCTCTGTCTTTAACGTGCCGTCGATCTCCATGCCTGAACTGTCGTGGAAATAGAGCGTCGTATGGCGGATGGTCAGTGTCACGCCTTTATCCACCTGCATGGTGCCATAGATCACCAGTGGGATGTCGGACTCTATCACGGAGTCGCGGCTGATCTGCGGATCATAGAGCCTCTGGGCATCCCATGACCAGGCCTGTAGGCTGACCTTCTGCTCCACCCCGCTCTCCAAGAAGAACAGCAGGTCATCCTCCACCAACTGCGGCTCCGTCTGATGGTTCTCCAAAGCGGTGAGTTCGACGAAAACCAAGATGCTGTCGTTCTTCCTTATATCCACGTCACTGGTCTGAGAACCGTTGGAATTGTCGAGATAGACGCCATCGACGTTCACGCGGAAGCCTGACTGGTTGCCTCGACGCAGTTTCACCGTCGAGAGACGGACACCCTCACTGTTCCTGTTATGCACCCAGAAAGCGTAGGTCGAGGATGGGGTACGACTGAAGACGGTGTCCATCTGCAGGGTATCGGCAGAGAACTCCAGCCGCAGCGCTGTGCTCGTGGAGAACGAGTCATCGTCCTCACAAGCCACCAGCGCCATCAATATCGCGAAAAAATAAAAAATCCGTTTCATCGTACTGATAAAACGGATTCATACGGGATTTATTGTATTCTTACTTGCCGAAATAGCGTTTCAGCAGTCCGGCGAAGCCAGCACCATGGCGGGCCTCGTCCTTGGCTGCCTCATGTACCATATCGTGAATGGCGTCGAAGCCCAGAGCCTTAGCCTGCTTGGCAAGTTCGAACTTATCAGCACAGGCGCCCTCCTCGGCAGCAGCGCGTTTCTCCAGATTGGTCTTCGTATCGAACACCACCTCACCCAGCAATTCTGCGAACTGAGCAGCATGGACAGCCTCCTCCAAACCGTAGCGCTTGAAAGCCTCAGCCACCTCGGGATAGCCCTCACGATCTGCCTGACGGGCCATAGCCAGATACATGCCAACCTCACCACACTCAGCACGATAGTTATTACGAAGTTCTTCAATCATCTCTTCAGGAACGCCCTCCAGTTTGCCGTCGCCTAACTTATGAACGGTAGCGTAGGTTACATCACCGCCCTCCTTCAGTTCTGAGAACTTGCTGGCAGGAGCCTTACAGATAGGGCACTTCTCGGGAGCGGCATCGCCTTCGTAGATATATCCACAAACGGCGCAAATAAACTTTTTCTTCATAATCGTATTTGTCTTTTTAGTTATTAATAATGTGATAATTGCGTTAGTTAAAAACTTCCGTCTGCAAATATACGGATAAAAAACAAATCCCGCAAGTTTTTACCCTGATTTCAATTCAATTTATACATCGTCTAAACATATTATGACATTATAAATTACAAAACACGTTTTCCTTTCAGCCGTGAGTTTTCCCGTTGATTATCAGGCTGTTCGGCTGAAAGCACTTTTTATGCACTCGCCTGAGCCTCCATGGAGACGATTTCGTATATAAAAGTTTGCAATTTCGTATCTAAAAGTTTGTGCCGCATGCTTTTTCAGGCTTGTCCCTGGCCGTGGGACGGAAATTTGGCAGTGCTTTAGCATCGTAAGGCAGTCCCGTAGCAGAAAATGGTGGCTCCGTAGCAGAGAATGGTGGCTCCGTAGCAGAGAATGGTGACTCCGTAGCAGAGAATGGTGGCTCCGTAGAACAGCCTGATGCCCTCATCAAACAGTCCCTTTTGTCCCCAAAATCACCTTTCAGCCGAACACCCTGAATATCAACACATTACGTCTCGGCTGAAAGGTAAATTAAAAAAGAATTTCAAATTATGAAGTACAACAATATGCCTATCTGACCAAGCCCTGGCCGTTTCCGCCACTTACGACGCTTATACCAATAGACAAAGAGCAGTACCAAACCTATCCCTAAGGGCACGAGCATCACCAAGGCAAAGACCAGTAAGAAGGCGGCACCGATGTTGACGCCGATATGCCCCCGTGGGTTCCACTCGGGTTCGGCATATTTGTGAAGGCTGTCGCGCAGGGCGGCCATCTTTACGGAGTCCTGACGGGCAGCGGCTTTGTCGATCTCTGCCTCAATACGACGATATTCCGCACGGAGACGGACGGAGTCGGCATTGTATGCCTCCAGTGCCTCCTCGTACTCCCGTGTCGAGGCCGTATAGTCCGCACGATGCTTATCCATCGTCTTCTCGGAATCGAAAATCAAATAGATAAAAAAGACGAACATCAGGGCGCTGATGACTGTAATCAGACAACCTGACATCCACCAGCATCCACTGGGCTTCTTCTCCGGGCGAACAAACTCCCTCTCCACCTTGTCAGTCTTTAACGACAGATATAAGTTCCTCTGCAGAAAGGAGTTGCTGATTACCAGTCAACATATTCTTCAGTGTCAGTTTGCCAGCCGCCATCTCGTTCTCACCTGCAAGGGCCACAAACGGAATCTGCTTCGCATTGGCATACGACATTTGTTTCTTCATCTTCGCAGCATCAGGGAAGATCTCCGTACGGATACCAGCCTCTCGGGCTTTCGCCACCACGGGCAGACAGTAGGCCGTCTCCTGCTCGCCGAAGTTGATGAAGAGCAACTGGGTACCATTGACGGCATCCTTCGGATAGCAGTCGAGGGCATTGAGCACGTCGAAGATACGATCAACACCAAATGAGATACCCACGCCTGAGATGCCAGGCATGCCGAAGATACCCGTCAGGTTGTCGTAACGGCCACCGCCCGTGATGGAACCGATCTGTACGTCGAGGGCCTTCACCTCGAAGATGGCACCCGTGTAGTAGTTCAGACCACGTGCCAGCGTCAGATCGAGTTGGATCTCGTTCTTCAGGCCCAACGTCTTCAGCGTGTCGAGGATGAAACGTATCTCCTCTACACCCTTCAGTCCCGTCTCACTGCTGGCGAGCACCTCAGCGATGGTACTGAGTTTCTCGTCGTTGGTGCCTTCGAGGGAGATGATAGGCTGGAGTTTTTCAATCTGTTCCTCACTGAGACCATCCTCACGGAGTTCCTGATTCACATTGTCAAGGCCGATCTTGTCGAGTTTGTCGATGGCGACGGTGATATCCACGATCTTCTCTGCAGCACCGATGACTTCGGCAATGCCCGTCAGGACCTTGCGGTTGTTGATCTTGATCTGCACCCGCACACCAAAACGGCTGAAGACGGTATCGACGATCTGCATCAGTTCCACCTCGTTGAGCAGGGAGTCGGAACCGACGATGTCGCCGTCGAACTGCCAGAACTCACGATAACGGCCCTTCTGCGGACGGTCAGCGCGCCAGACGGGCTGCATCTGGTAACGCTTAAAGGGCAACTGGAGTTCCTCACGGTGCATCACCACATAACGGGCGAAAGGCACGGTGAGATCATAGCGGAGCCCCTTCTCACAGAGTTTGGCAGCCAGATGGAGGCTGTTGCGCTCCTGCAACTCCTCGTCAGTAGTCTTGGCCAGGAAGTCGCCAGAGTTCAGCACCTTGAAAAGCAGTTTGTCACCCTCCTCACCGTATTTCCCCATCAGTGTGCCGAGGGTTTCCATCGCTGGTGTCTCTATCTGCTGAAAGCCATAGAGTTGATACACCTGTTTGATGGTGTCGAAGATATAGTTACGCTTCGCCATCTCCATCGGAGAGAAGTCGCGTGTTCCTTTGGGAATACTTGGTTTCTGTGCCATTTACTTTCTAACGATGGTTTGATCACGGTCAGGACCGATACTAATAATCTTAATCGGAGTCTCCAACTCTTTCTCCAAGAAAGCGATATAATCGCTGAATTCCTTCGGGAACTGATCCTCGCTGGTGAACTTCGTCATATCGGTCTTCCATCCCGGCAGTTCCTGATAAACGGGTTTGATACCCTCCTCAATGTTATAGGGGAAATAGTCGATTTCAACGCCATTCTGCTTATAGGCCACACAGGCCTTGATGGTGTCGAAGCCATCAAGCACGTCGCTCTTCATCATGATCAGTTGGGTGACACCGTTCACCATGATGGAATACTTCAGGGCTACGAGGTCGATCCATCCGCAACGGCGCTCACGTCCCGTCACAGCACCGTACTCATGGCCGAGGTCACGGATCTTCTTGCCCGTTTCATCGAACAATTCCGTGGGGAAGGGACCTGCCCCCACACGTGTGCAGTAGGCCTTCATGATACCATAGACATCGCCGATCTTATTGGGACCGATGCCCAGACCCGTGCAGGCACCAGCGCAGATGGTGTTGGAAGAAGTGACAAAGGGATAAGAACCGAAATCCACATCGAGCATCGTACCCTGGGCACCCTCACAGAGCACGCTCTTGCCGCTCTTCAGGATATTGTTAATCTCATGCTCCGAATCGACGATGGGGAACTGACGCAGATACTCGACGCCCTCCAACCATTTCTTCTCGACCTCCGTGATATCATAGTCGAAGTTGAGCGACTTCAGGATAGCCTCATGACGCGCCTTGGCCTTGGCATATTTCTCCTCGAAGTTCTCGAGGATATCACCCACACGCAGACCATTACGGCTGATTTTATCGGTATAGGTCGGACCGATGCCCTTACCGGTGGTACCTACCTTGTCCTTACCCTTCTGGGCCTCATAGGCGGCATCGAGCACACGGTGGGTGGGCATGATCAGATGAGCCTTCTTCGAGATATGCAGACGCTCATGCAGGTTGTGTCCGCTGGCCTCCAGCGCCCTGGCCTCCTCCATGAAGAGATCCGGAGCAAGTACTACACCATTGCCGATGATGTTTACCTTGCCACCCTGGAAGATTCCCGATGGAATCGAACGAAGCACATACTTCTGGCCTTCAAACTCCAGGGTATGACCAGCATTAGGACCTCCCTGGAAACGGGCCACCACATCATACTTCGGGGTCAGGACATCGACCACCTTACCTTTTCCTTCGTCGCCCCACTGCAAACCGAGCAGGACATCTACTTTTCCTTTGTTCATAATGCTTACTATTCTGTTTTTGTCTTCTTTGTCTTTTCCCGCTTCTTACGCCTTGTCAACTTCGTCTGGCAGGTACTGCACACACCATATACATAGAGCGAGAACCCGTCTTTCCTGAAGCGCTTCAGGTGCATGTTCTCCACTGCCATGATGATTTCAGGCGATTTCACCTCCGTCACCTTCCCACAAATCGTACAGATCTGGTGGCAATGGCTGTTGTTGTCGTAACAGGCCTCATACTTCGTAGTTCCCTGAAAACGGTGCCTAATGACAAGCCGCAACTCAAGGAATAAGTTAAGTGTATTATACAAAGTGGCCCTGCTGACGGGGAAGTTCAGTTCCTTGGTCAGCCGTTCATTCAGTTCTTCCAGAGTAAAATGCCTGTTGATGCTGTAGATGGCTTTAAGGATGGTGTAGCGTTCCGGTGTCTTGCGATGATTATTCATCTCAAGATAGTTATCCAATATACGCTCCACAGCCGTAAAGACACTCTCTTTCATCTTATTTTCTTAGAAAACCGCACAAAGGTACGCATTTTCTATGAGACGAAAGAAAGTTAATTTATAAAAATTCTAAATTAGACTGTTTTAATGCGCTTTTGGCAATCCGCTCATAGACGAGTCCAAGTTCAGCAAAGCGTCTCACGCACGCCGCAGCCGCCTTTTTCACAGAAAGACTCTCACCCTGCAAGGCAACAAGCGCCTGATCGATGAATTCGTGGATTCCCCGTTCATTGGGTTCCTGACCATTCATGAAAAGCCTACTTAGGATATGGAATCCGCAGAGTTGGTACAGTTCTTTGTCCGACGCCATCCAGGCATAGGCCTTCTCTGCAGCAAAAGGCAGGTACTGAAACAGGTTGAAGGCCGCTTGTTCGGCAATTTCCTGAGTCGGGACCTCTTCCATCCAAATATCAATGACCTCAGGCAGCACATCGTCAGATGGCATAATCAACGTTGCCAGGATCTTACATTCACGCACGTTCTCTTTCCAGAGGGCTATGGCCAGATCATAGTTCTTGCCGATTTCAACGGCCTTTTCCTGCAGCCTCGGCAGGGTAGCCCCCCAGTTGAGATGATAGTCAAGGCCCTTGTTCCGCATAGACTGGGCAACAGCCCCGTCCATCATCTGACGGAACGACTGTTTGATCTCCTTAACTTGCTGTTGGATATCCATATCAGATCAATGTACTATATTCGGAACTGTAACGGAGCATCTGGTGGACATAACTTTCGCTGTAATTCAACTGTATGTCACAGATCTCACCGTCTTTATCGAGGACAGGAAGCATCATCGGATTGATGAACCCCTTATAAGGAGCAAGATCCAGACGTCGATAGCGCTCCAGAACCTCTGTGTGCAAGTCGGCATCCACCTTCACCGCATATCTCTCCACCAACTGGCGGGCAGCCTCATAGTCCCCTTCGCTCTTGATGCGCTGAACTTCGGCCAGCAGACGGGCTATCAGGGAGCGCAGTTCTCCATAATCCGCGATTTCAACGTAGGTCTTGCCATCGCGCCTGGTGAGTCTAACGGCCTGTCCATGCTCATAGCACCAATGGGCAATCAATGCCCTGTTGCGCATGTGGGCCTCTTCTATTTGGTGTCCTGGTGTGATACGGATCAGTTGGGTCATCAGACCATTCATCATATAGGTATAATACTGTGACTTATAGGCCTCCCCGTCAGGCACCAGTCCCAGTTCGATGAGTTTGGGATCGGCAATGTAATAGAGTCCGAAGAGGTCTGCCCTCGCCTCCTCAATCGTATTGCCGTATGCCTTCAGGGCATCGGGATCCACGCCTGGGAGCAACTGCCCACTCCCGTGACCAAGACATTCGTGCAGGTCTGTATGCAAGTCATCACAGATATCCCCGTATTGATTGATGAGCCGGAGCGTTTCCTCGTCGATAACAAACTCTTCCCGGAAGCCACTTCCATGAGCCGCCTTGTTATAGGCTTCCGTGATATTGCTGATGGTAATACTCTTCGAGCCATATTGGGCACGGATCCAGTCAGCATTCGGCAGGTTGATGCCAATGGCCGTTGAGGGGTATTCATCGCCTCCAAGCATAGCCGCACAGATCACGTTCGCGGTGACACCCTTCACGACTGGTTTACGGAAACGGGGATCCACTGGCGAGTGATCCTCAAACCACTGGGCGTTACGGCTAATGGTCTGCGTACGTTTGGTCGCCTCCTCGTCAATATACTCCACAAGTCCTTCCCATGAACCTTTCAGACCCAGCGGATCGCCATATACCTCTATGAAACCATTGATAAAATCTATGGCAGAATCATGTTCCTTCAGCCATTCAATACAATATTCATTAAAAAGACGCAAATCACCTGATTTATAATACTTTATCAATAGACTAATAACCTTTTTCTGTTGCTTGTTTTCGGCTACGTCCATGGCCTTATCAAGCCAATAGACAATATGGCTGATGGCATTCGCATATTTCCCGCCAGTATGCCATACCTGCTCATAAACGAGTCCGTTTTCCTTGACGAGCGTAGAGTTCAGTCCGTATGAAGGAGGCGTCTGCGAATCCGCATTCTCCCGTTTCATCTTGTCATAGAACGCCTCTGCCTCTTGCTGGGTCACACCGTCGTAGAAATGACAGGCAGATGTCAATAGCAGGTCTTCACCATCAGCCTTGTTCACACGTTTGGGTAAGAATGTTTCATCAAAGATGACGGGAAACAACTCCTGGCAGAGCAGTTCCACCGTCTCCCCTTCCCTCAGAGGCAACTGACGGGCATCTACCTTCTGGAGTTGTTCCCGAAGCCATTCCTGAGAGAATCCTGGTTTGAACTTCTCACACCCATAATGGTGATAGATGCCATTGGAGAACCACACCCGCTTCAGATAAACTTCCATCGCCTTAAAGTCAGATGTGTGGTGTGGTATGGTACGGTCACAATATACAACCTCCAGTACCTTTCTGATACGGAGATTGTATTTCCCGAATTGATCAAAAGTGATATCCCTTCCGTACAAGGTGGCTTTGGACAGGTAATAGACCAACTGTTTCTGTCGCACGGACAGCCTGTCAAAGCCTGTCAAACGATATCTGAGAAGTTGCAGATCAGCAAACCGCTCACTTTGATAAGAGAAATCCACGAGATCCTAATTACGACTTTGACTTCTTTGGATGCTTGACCATCATAGCGGGATGTTGCTTGAGGTGCTGCAGACGATATTCACGCGGCGTGATACCCACTACACGATAGAACGACGCATAGAACGACTGGCGATTGGCAAAGCCCACCATATCGCTTACCTCCTCCATGTGGAGATCCTGATAACGCTTATCTACCAGAATCGTCATAGCCTCCTCAATGCGATACTTGTTGACAAATGATGTGTAGTTCATGTGAAAGCGTACATTGACGACGGCCGAGATATAACGGGTATTCGTACCAAGATCCTCGGCAAGTTTCTTGGCGGAGTAGTCCTTGTCACGGTACTTCTTCTGCATCACGATGATATTCAGGATCTTCTCCTGCATCTCATCCATCATCCGGGGGCTCACCAGACTTCTGTAGGCGGCCTCCTTCTCCTTCTTCTCTGTAATGTTATACTTACCCATCTTACGAACGGTTTGTTGATTAATGCGCAAATATACAAAAATATTTCCAAATTAACAACTTTTTTAGCAAAAAAATGCGAAAAAAGTGTTTCTTTGTGGTAAAAAACAGAACTTATGGACATACAGGGAAGCCACAAACCCTATTCCGAAGGAACATATTCTCCTCATTTGCGCCTATTTTGAGAAGAAAAGGGAAAAAATAAACTAAAAAACTTCCAAAAGTGTCACTTTTTGTAAAAAACCGACTCAGAATGTCTGCTCTGTGCATTATTTTTCGTATCTTTGCAAAGCAAAAACATCCAAGAATGGCAAAAAAGAAAATATTGTTCATCAATCAGGAGATCTCTCCTTATGTCCCAGACAATAACTTGTCTCTCATGGGCAAAGACCTCCCGCAGACCATGCAGGAACGAAATCACGAGATTCGTACATTCATGCCGAAATGGGGTACCATTAATGAACGTCGTGGACAGTTACATGAAGTCATACGTCTTTCAGGTATGAATCTTATCATAGATGATACTGATCATCCACTGATTATCAAGGTCGCCTCGATACAATCAGCAAGGATTCAGGTCTATTTCATCGATAATGACGACTATTTCGGAAAAAGACTGATGAAAAAAGACGAACAGGGTGAGGACTACCCCGACAACGGTGAACGGGCTATCTTTTTTGCACGTGGGGTGCTTGAGACGGTCAAGAAGTTGCGTTGGGTGCCTGATGTCATTCACTGTCAGGGCTGGATGAGTGCCGTCGTACCCCTCTACGTCAAGACGGCCTACCATGACGAGCCCTCCTTTGCAGAGACGAAGGTGGTGACATCCCTTTTCTCGGAGAACATCGACATGGATCTTGGAGCCAACTTCAAGAAATGTCTGGAGTTCCGGGAGGCCAAAGCAGAACTGTTAAAGGTATATAACGACAATTTCAACTTCCAGGAACTGGGCAAGTTGGCCATCGACTATAGTGATGGTGTGGTTCAAGCCTGTCAAGAAGCCAACAAAGGACTTCTGGATTATGCCAAGGAAAAGAATATTCCAGTCCTAGGCTATCATGAAGAATTCGCCGACGCTTATGAATCATTCTACGACCAACTCTTTCCGGAAGAGGCTGAATAAACTTAACAAAGAACAACACGCATGAAATCAAGATTGTTTACAGCGATTGCAATCACCGCAATGGCGATTATTTCTTGCAATGAAAACACAGGGGTGATCGGCTCATCCTTGACAGACGAAGCCGATAAACTTGACTTGTCAACTGGTATCTATCACGCAACAACCAGATCCATACTCGCCGACTCTATCTATGCACGAAACTACGACTGCTATTTCGGTAAGGTGAAAGACCCGGAGACCGGCACTTACGTCACCAGTGAGTTCATGGCCCAGTTCAATATGCTGGAGAACTATAAGATGCCTCAAAAGGAGACTATCTTAACAAAGGCCGAAGACGGGGATATCGCCGCTGATTCCTGTGAGATATGGCTTTATTTCGACAAGGATCTCTGCTACGGCGATACGCTCACTCCTATTAAGATGAGAATGCTGGAACTGAACAGGCCCATGAACGACACCATGACCTACTATAGCAACTATGATCCTGTGAAAGAGGGATATATTAGGGAAGAAGGTCTGAAGCATGACCTGGCTTTCTCGTTGTCTAACCTTACCTACTCGGATTCCATACGAAAACTCTCTGGCTATCAAGACATTGCCCGCATTCCCCTCAACGGTTCATACACCGACAAGAATGGAAAGGTATATGACAACTATGGATCCTATATTCTGCGTTCCTTCTACGAATCACCTGAGTATTTCAAGAATTCCTATACGTTCATCCATAACCTGTGCCCGGGCTTCTTCTTCCAGTTTGCTGACGGTCTGGGTGTGATGGCGAAACTGAACATTATTGAAATGCGTATCTTCTACCATTTCAAGACTGACACCACCTATTATGGCACGATGAGAATGGCCTCCACCCCAGAGGTATTGCAGACTACCAAGGTGACCAATGACAAGGAGGGACTCAAGAGGCTTGTTGCCGATGAGAGTTGTACCTACCTGAAGACCCCGGCTGGCATCTTTACGGAAATGACATTACCTGTCGAGAACATCATGTCGCCAGAACACAATACCGATTCACTGCTCTCCGTCAGTCTGACCCTGAAGCACATCAACAGCAAAATCCCTCAAAACAAGTACCTCCTGGATGAACCCGGATCAGTATTGATGGTGATGAAGGACAGCCTGTATTCGTTCTTTGAGAAAGAAAAGACATACGACTTCACAAGTGCTTTCGTTGCCGACCTCAGAACAAACAGTTATACTTTCAGCAATATCGGTAACCTGATCAGTCTGATGTACCAAAACAAGTTCATTGGCGAACTAACGGATCCTGAATGGGTTGAGAAGCATCCCAACTGGAACAAAGTTGTCATTGTGCCTATTGCCACCACTTCGATCACTGTGACCACAACCGCCTCGATTATCTTCCCGCTTAGCAATGAGATGGGACTGTCAAGCACACAGTTAGAAGGAGGTCCGAATAATCCTATAGAGGTGAAGGTCATCTATGCCAACTTCAAGGACAGGTAGATATGGCTGACGGATATTTGGAGAAGCATCACGAAGAGTACGAGAAACGGAAGGCTGAATGGCTCCGCCGAAAGAAGCACCAGCCCAAGGTT
>JAFRMM010000176.1 GCA_017430675.1 Prevotella sp. | reverse complement strand
TCTGGGTCCACGGACTTCGAGAAACCCTGGTCGGCAGCCGTGTTGAACGTGCGCAGGAACTCATGGAAAAGGTTCTGCTCGATATCGGTCATCGGGTGGAAGTCGCGGGAGTAGATCCGCTTCAGGGCCGCCTCGAGCACGGAGTTGTCGAAGGTGAAGCCGGTGCCTACGCCCTCGGCGGCGGCACGGATGCCGTAGAGGTCATTGACTACCAGTCTAAACGAGCCCCGAGGTCCGTCGGGGCGACCCCGAAAAAATTGCTCAGTTGGTTCCAGAACTTGGTGAACCTGGCCTTTGGCCTTACGGGCTTTCCTGGATCTCCAGGATCATCGTCGGCCCCGTTGTCCTGGCTATCGTCTTTCTGCTTCATCTGTGAGGCGAGGTACTGTCTGATGCGCTCTTCCTGCTGGCGCTTGCGCTGCTCGTAGTCGTCGGGCTTCTCGATGCCGAATGTCTCATAGAGGTAGTCGTCGGATACGGGGAGGCCGAAGTTGGTCTGGGCCTGTACCAGTATGTTCATCTTCGCCGTGAGATCGACCCTCTTCGGCTCCGGATATACGAACTCGCCGCCCTCGGTGTTGATGCCCATGGCGCGGAAGATGTCTGTCATGTAGTAGTTCAGGACGTTGAGTACGTAGCGCTTGTCGGCATTGAGTTTCGACTGCTCGACGTTCTGGTGCACCTTGCCCAGCGCCTCAGAACCCGTGTTCTCCGCCTCGGTGGTGAGGGTGTTGCCCAGGAAGAGTTTCGAGATCTCCTTGTCGCAGCGGTCGCTGAACTTGTCGTAGGTGTCGGCGGAGCCGCTCTTGTTGCCAGCCTCCTTCAGTTCCAGGGCTACGTCCTTCGGGTGGATGTAGCACGCAAGTGCACCGGAGTCCTGTGCGTCGCGGATGACTCGCTGGCGGGCAGCATCGTCACCGGTCTCGTAGGTGTAGTCGCGTATGGGCATTCCGAAGATCTCGTTGAACTGTGCCCAGTCGGCGGTGTTATTGCGCTTGTAGATGACCCAGAAGGCCGCCTTTGCCAGCATGCCGAGGCTGCGGGGCCTGCCCACGAAGAGCATGTTGGGGTACTCCTCCCACGGCGTGCCCGCCAGTTCGCCCTGCTGGTGGAGGATGTAGTGGCGCACTGCATCGACGTGCTTGCGCGGTATGAGGTCGTAGTTGATCCACCCGTCGTCGTCGCGGTAGAACTGGAAGAGGGAGAAGCCGTACAACTGTGCGTCGAAGATGTCGCCGACCAGGTCGGAGAACCACGGCGAGCGCAACTGCTGCTCGATCTTCTCGTCAGGCACGCCGTTGCGCACGAAGGATATCTTCGCCTCCAGCAGCGCGTCGCGGCGGTGCTCGATGCTGGAGGTCAGGTGGGAGTCCAGCAGCACGTCGTCGTAGAGGTCGTATAGTTTGACGCGCTGGTAGAAGTCTATGCTCTCTGCGTCGCGGATGGCCCGCATATAGTCGGAGATGTCGAGCCCGAACTTGCGGGGCTGCGTCAGTATGATCGTGGCGGGCTGCGTCTGCTTGGGAGCAGGGCGCAAACCGCCGGTGGTGATGCGCTTGCTGTTCTTTCTGTCCATAGTTACAGGTGATTATGTCGTTTGCGGTTACTGATGATGCGTGTGGAGTCGTGGGCTACCTGGTCGTCCTCGGGCAGCAGGGGAGCCCCGTCGATGCTGACGTCGCCCTTGTTGACCTGGCGGAGCCATTCGACGGCACGGTCGTAGCGGTCCTGGCGGACTTGGGAGAGTTTTTGCGGGTTGTGGATGCAGAAGATGTGGTAGATGGCGATGTCGACGGCCATCATCAGTACCAGTTGGTTACGGGCGTCCCCCTCCCGGGAGAAGATCGCGTCGCAGTCATAGCGCCCGGAGAGGTAGGAGCGCATCTCCGCGACGGCCCTGTCCTCGCATATCTCGATGACGGTCCCGTCCTCACGGGTCAGCGCGTCCAGTATCTCGCGGTGGATGCTGGCGTCATAGTCTGATAGGTTGATAAACGTACTCATATATATTACATTCTGTGTCTGTTATGTTTCTTCACTTCGTCGGCCTTGATGATCACCGGGGGCTCCAGGCTCGCCTGGAGGTTGTTCAGGATGCGCAGCCCGCCCTCCACGCAGTCGGGGCCGTCGGCGGGGAACCTAAGGCGCATGGTGAACAGCAGGAACTGCTCCTCGAGGCGCTTCATGTCAGGATCCTCGCGCATCTGCTCGTTGAGGATCAGGTTGCCCTCGCGGTTCATCGGCTCCAGGTTTGCCTCGATACGGGTGGCCTTGTCGGTCTTCTTCTCCTCGTCACCCCGGATGTAAACGTCGATTCCCGTCTTCCTGCGCATCTCCCTGACCTTGGGCTGGAACACCTGCTGGAAGAACGGATCCTGCAGCGAGTTGTTCTCCATATAGCAATATAGGTTCGTGCGCCCGCCCACGTACAGGACCAGGTCGAAGTACCACTGTATGAACTCCGCGCTGGTGCAGCGGTCGAGTTTGGCCTTGATCACGTAGAGTCTGCCGTTCTTCTTGCCCATCAGGATCACCGACTTCGTGGAGTTCTGCTTGTTGCGCTTCTCCGACTGTGACGGGTCGCCGTAGATGACCAGGAACCTGAAACTCCTTAACGGCGGCACCTTCCCGTAGGTGACGGTCTTGAACACCTCGCCCTCGGATATCGGGTTGTTGAAGTACTCGCCCTGGGCCGCCTTGGTGGATATCTTCGACAGCGTCCGGTCGATGTGCTCCTCCGTGTTCTTCTCCGGCCACGTCGAGTGTCCGTCCCTGTCGCGGATGTTGATGATGTCCCAGTGGTCGGCTGCCGCCCCGGCCCTCATGACGCAGCAGTCCTTCGCGATGAGGTTGCCGCAGAAGATGACCAGCAGCGGCTCTGACACGGAGCGCGTCGGGTAAAGCGACCGCTCCCACCAGTCCCACTTCTTGTTGATGGTGTCCGGGTTCAGGCACTCCTCGTCGGTGTCGAAGTCATCGACCAGCAGACAGTCGGGGCGCGCGGCCTCGTTCCTGGTGCCACGGGGGGACTGTCCGGCTCCGATGGCGCGGAAGGAGGCCCCGCACTTCAGCACGAACTCCGAGTCGGTCCAACTGCCCAGCGTCTGCTGCCTCCCGTAGAACTGCTCGATGCGCTGGTTGGCCTCGAAGTTGGCGCGGTAGGGGTCAAGGAGGCGTCTGGCGTTGTCGAGGCTGTTGGATGTCATGATGACGTTCTTCTTGCGCCCTGTGAGTACCAGGTTGGACACGATGAACATGACCGTCGTCGATTTGGCCAGTTCGCGTGACCACGAGAGCACCTCGTACCACTCGTCATGGGCGAGTATGCGCATGATGGCCTGTATTTGGAAGGGGGCAAACTCGTATTTCGCATAGCCCGGGAAGAAGAACTTGATCCACTCTATGGGATGTGCCTCCAGGTAGGCGCGCTGCCTCTCTATCTCAGCCTGTGACATTGAGAGGTCAACGGGGGTGGACCTGTATATGTTCTCCTTGTACTCATCCCAGTTGCGGATGGCGTCACGGTCCTGCTGTCTCATAGTCTGCTCCTGATGAATGCGTCTGCCAGGCGGGTGATGTCCTTTGCCTTCTCGAGGTCTGCCGGGCGGACGAAGTTGATGAACTGCGTGAGCACGCTGATGGTGTCGGCGATGCCCGCGTCGGTCTCCATCTTCCTGATGGCCGACGACAGTTTCACCAGCGTGTCCGCCTCGGCGGGCGTGGCGAAGCGCTCGCCGTCTGGA
>JAFRMM010000018.1 GCA_017430675.1 Prevotella sp. | reverse complement strand
GATTTGTAATTCCCCCGATTTGCACTTTCCTACGGTGGTCGGGGGGATTTTTCTTATCCTTTACAAAGGTACAAAAATTCTATCACATTACAAATCAATTAGTTATAAAGTTTCTTAATATTTGGCGATGCTCCCTATTTAAATACAAGTTCACCCAGGACTGACGCATTATTCCGTCAGCCCTGCCTCATGCATATAGCCTACTTCATAAACAATCATAAATCTACGGCGTAAATTTACAAAATCTGCAGAAAAATCCGTAACTTTGCCCTGTTATTACAACATGGAACAAAGAATGAAACGGAAACTATTTTGCGAGATATGCCCATTCACCTACCGCCTGTCGATGGAGAAGGAAATCCTGAAGCGTCATCTGAGGGACTTCCTTGGCGGGGCCCGTTTCGCCAAGGACAGGACGCAGGATCCATTGCCCGTTCTCGTCTATCAGCACAAGTCACTCATTCGCCGCAGACTAGGCAATGTCAATATGCAGTTGCAGGAGAACAAAGCTACCAATCTTGCCTTGGCCGTTACCCATATCGACGGGCTGCTTATTCGTCCAGGCGAGGTATTCTCTGTTTGGAAACTTATCGGAAGAACCACCAAGCGGAAAGGCTACAAAGAGGGACTGACTATCGCCAAGGGACAGCCTTCTCAGGGTATTGGAGGTGGACTGTGCCAACTGTCGAACCTGATCCATTGGCTTGTATTGCACAGCGACCTGACTATCGTCGAGCATCACCATCACGACGGCTTGGACCTCTTCCCGGACTTTGGCCGTCAGATCCCCTTTGGCACAGGCACCAGCATCTCGTACAACTACATCGACTACCGCGTAAAGAACGAGACAGCCAACACCTACCAACTCAGACTGTGTACTGACGACGAATATCTGTGTGGCGAACTCCGTGCCATGGAACTTCTTCCTCACACTTTCCACATTCATGCCGAAAACGAATGCTTCACTCGCGAAAATGGCACCATATACCGAAACGGCTTAGTCTATCGTGACATCATAGACCGGCAGACAGGCCTGCATCTTGAGAGCCAACTCATCCGCACCAACCATGCCAAGGTCATGTACGACCTTCCCCCTACTGCTATCCGACTTCCGCGATAACTTCAATCTCTACGAGCGCTCCTTTGGGGAGGGTCTTGACTGCCACGGCAGAGCGGGCAGGGTAGGGCTCTGAAAAGAACTCTGCATATACGCTGTTCATGTCAGCAAAGTCGGCCATGTCAGCGAGGAAGACGGTGGTCTTGACGACGTTGGCCATCGTCAGCCCTGCCTCTTCGAGAATGGCTTTGACATTGGTGAGCGACTGGCGGGTCTGTTCCTTGATGCCGCCCTCTACAAATGCGTCCGTTGCAGGGTCGATGGGTATCTGACCAGAGGTATAGACGAGATTACCGACTTGGATGGCCTGACTGTAAGGGCCGATGGCAGCAGGTGCCTGTTTGGTGCTAATGACTTTCATACGTTTATTCTGTTTTGGCGGCTGTCCGGTTAGTCTTCCTTGACAATGGGGTAGAGTTCGATGAACTCGCCTTGGTGGTTCTGGCCGTCGTTGATGAGTTCGGCCATCTTCTCGCCAACGATCTCGATATCGTGGAAACCAGGCAGTGCCATGTTACCATTCAGATCTGTAGTGGTGGGCCCCGGGTGTACGGAGAAGACCTCCAGCGGTGTGTTGCTCTGCTGCAGTTCGATGGCCATCACACCCATCATCGCGTTCTGTGCTGCCTTGCTGGCGACATAGGCCAGTGGGTGCCAGTAGGGACTGATCTCCGAGGGAACTGTCACATTGACGATGCGCCCCTCGTTTTGGGTGAGCAGCGGCATCAGGGCCTTGGTGAGAGCGAAGGTGCCGATGAAGTTCACGTCGAGCGTCTCCTTGATATCGCTGAGTTCCGTGTGCAGACTATCCACGCTCATGTCGCCAGGGATACCGGCATTATTCACCAAGAGCGACAACCTTGGATACCTTTCATTGATTTCCTTGGCGGCCTGTTCGATGTTGGCGAGGTCGCGCAGTTCAATGTTCACCCATCCCAGCACATCAACACCAGTTGATTTCAACTCGTTAATGGCCTTCTCTGCACGCTGTCCGTCGCGTGCACCAATGATCACCTGCCAGCCGCTTTTTCCGAGGTGCTTGGCGATTCCGAATCCGATGCCTTTGTTGGCACCTGTTACTAATGCAATCTTTTCTCTCATATTCTTCTTAATCTTAATGCTTATGGTTTGCAAAGGTAGGGTGTTTCCCGCACCTCTGCAATCGCATGTTTGTGGCATTTCCATACCACATGTATGGTATGTCTCATTAGATAAGTCTGATACGTTATAAACGAATAATTCCTAAAAATATTTGAAATATCTGGTGATTTTCTCTGTAATTCTTTGTAATTTTGCAGCCCAGATGAATGCAACGGTAAAGGATTTCGAGATCATGGCCCCTGTGGGCTCGCGGGAGTCGTTGGCGGCAGCCGTCCAGGCGGGTGCCGACAGCATCTATTTTGGCATCGAGAAACTGAACATGCGGGCGCACTCCGCCTCTGTGTTCACCATCGACGACCTGAAGGAGATCGCCGCCACCTGCAATGAGCATGGCATCAAGAGTTACCTGACGGTGAACACGATCATCTACGGCGAGGATATCCCCCTGATGCACGAGATTATCGATGCCGCCAAGGAGGCTGGCATCTCGGCTGTGATTGCCAGTGACGTGGCCGTCATGACCTATTGTAATAAGGTGGGGCAGGAGGTACACCTCTCCACCCAACTGAATATCTCGAACATCGAGGCCCTGAGGTTCTATGCCCAGTTTGCCGATGTCGTGGTCTTGGCGCGTGAACTGAACATGAAGCAGGTGGCAGACATCTGGCGTCAGGTGGAGGCGGAGCATATCTGTGGGCCTTCGGGCGAGCAGATCCGCATCGAGATGTTCTGTCACGGTGCCCTCTGCATGGCCATCAGCGGGAAGTGTTATATGAGTCTGCATGCTGCCAACCGCTCTGCCAACCGTGGGGAGTGCATTCAGGTGTGCCGTCGCAGTTATACGGCTACGGATAATGAGACGGGCTATCAACTCGACATCGACAATAAGTACATCATGTCGCCTAAGGACCTCAAGACCGTGCGCTTCATCGATAAGATGATGAACGCTGGCGTGCGTGTGTTTAAGATCGAGGGTCGTGCCCGTGGACCGGAATATGTCTATACCGTCGTGAAGTGCTACAAGGAGGCTATCCAGGCTGTGCTCGATGGTACGTTTACGGAGGAGCGAAAGGATGAGTGGGACGAGCGCCTCGCCACCGTCTTCAACCGTGGCTTCTGGGACGGCTATTACCAGGGCCAACTCATGGGCGAGTGGAACAAGAACTACGGCTCTAATGCCACGGAGCGAAAGGTCTATATCGGCAAGGGTGTGAAATATTTCTCAAAACTGGGTGTGGCGGAGTTCACCGTTGAGGCCAGCACCTTCAAGGTGGGTGATAAGATGCTGATCACAGGTCCTACGACGGGGGTGACGTATGTCACCGCTGACGAGATCCACGACGATAACGGCCCTGTGGAGGTGGCGCAACAGGGTACCAAAGTCAGCATTGCCGTATCTTCTAAGGTACGCCCCAGCGACAAACTTTTTAAATTGGTGAAAGATGACGATTAACGAGATTCAAGACGAGATTATAGAGGAGTTCGCAGGCTTCGACGACTGGATGGACAAGTACCAGTTGCTCATCGACCTGGGCAATGAACAGGCACCGCTTGACGAGAAGTACAAGACGGAGCAGAACCTGATTGACGGTTGCCAGAGCCGTGTGTGGCTGCAGGCCGATTATATTCAAAAGGGCTTCTCCCCCTCTGAGGGGGAGGCAGGAGGGGGTGTGATCCACTTCACGGCTGAGAGCGATGCCCTGATCGTGAAGGGTATTGTGGCCCTACTCATCCGTGTGCTCTCTGACCATACCCCACAGGAGATTCTCGATGCCGACCTTTACTTTGTCGAAGAGATCGGACTCAAGGAACACCTGTCGCCTACACGCTCCAACGGGCTTGTAGCGATGGTGAAGCAAATGCGTGCTTATGCGCTGGCTTTCAGCATGAAAGCATAGGATAAGGCGTACTTAAAATGGAAAACTTTTTTACCATCCCTTGGGGTGAAGTTTTCCATTTTATTTTGTAACCAACTGAAAGCCAGTCGTTTAATAGTTATTAACGGAAGAAAAGTTTTCCAAAACGGATAACTTACGGATTATTATTGTATCTTTGCAAACGGAATTGAAAAAGCAACAAATAAAAACCTTTTTATAGATCATGATTCAGACAGTAGTAAAGCGCGACGGACGCATTGTGGGCTTTAACGAGCAGAAGATTATGGCTGCCATCCGTAAGGCCATGCTCCACACCGAACAGGGTGAGGACGAACGGCTCTTGTATCAGATAACCGACCATATCGCCCAGCGTGGTGAGAGTCAGATGACGGTGGAGCAGATCCAGGATGCCGTCGAGGTGGAGTTGATGAACTCCAGCCGCAAGGACGTGGCCCAGAAGTACATCGCCTATCGCCATCAGCGCTCCGTGGCCCGTAAGGCCAAGACACGAGAGGTGTTCCTCGACATCGTGAACATCAAGAACAACGATGTGACGCGTGAGAACGCCAATATGAATGCCGACACCCCCGCAGGTATGATGATGAAGTTCGCCTCAGAGACCACGAAGCCCTTCGTCGATGACTACCTGCTGAGTGAGGAGAGCCGCGAGGCCGTGGAGCACAACTACCTGCATATCCACGATAAGGACTACTATCCGACGAAATCGCTCACCTGTGTGCAGCATCCGCTGGATCATATCCTCGAGTGCGGCTTCATCGCTGGTCATGGTGCTTCGCGTCCAGCCCGTCGCATCGAGACGGCCTCAGTGCTCGCCTGTATCTCGATGGAGTGCTGCCAGAACGAGATGCACGGAGGTCAGGCCATCCCTGCCTTCGACTTCTACTTGGCACCCTACGTCCGCATGAGTTATATCGAGGAACTGAAGGCTCTGGAGGATCTCAACGGTGAGAGTTACAAGGATCTTTACGACGAACCGCTGATCGACTATATCAAGAAACCGCTCGATGGACTGACAGGTAAGGAGCGCGCCCAGCAGCATGCCATCAACAAGACCGTGGGCCGTGTGCACCAGGCCATGGAGGCGTTCATCCATAACATGAACACCATCCATTCGCGTGGTGGTAATCAGGTGGTGTTCTCGTCCATCAACTACGGTACGGATACCTCTGCAGAGGGCCGTTGCATCATGCGCGAGATCCTGCTCTCCACCTACGAGGGCGTGGGCGGTGGCGAGACCGCCATCTTCCCCATCCAGATCTGGAAGAAGAAGCGTGGGGTGAACTACCTGCCCGAGGATCGTAACTTCGACCTTTACCAGTTGGCCTGTAAGGTGACGGCCCGCCGTTTCTTCCCCAACTTCCTGAACCTCGACGCCTCCTACAACCAGGACAACGAGTGGCGTGCCGACGACCCCAAGCGTTATATCCACGAGGTGGCCACGATGGGCTGCCGTACCCGTGTCTTCGAGAACCGCTTCGGTCCCAAGACCTCCATCGGGCGCGGTAACCTCTCCTTCACGACCATCAACATCGTGAAACTCGCCATCGAGTGTATGGAGGAGCCGGATCAGGAGAAGCGCATCGGCATGTTCTTCGCCAAACTCGACCACATGCTTGAGGTGGCTGCCAAGCAACTCGACGACCGTTACCAGTTCCAGAAGACGGCCTTCGCCAAGCAATTCCCCCTGCTCATGAAGAGCCTCTGGATCGGTGCTGAGAAACTGGGACCGATGGACACCATCGAGAGCGTCATCAACCAGGGTACATTAGGTATCGGCTTTATTGGTCTGGCAGAGTGCCTGGTGGCCCTCACGGGCAAGCACCATGGCGAGAGTGCGGAGTCGCAGGAACTGGGTCTGAAGATCGTCACCTATATGCGCGACCGCGTCAACGAGTTCTGCGACCGCTATCACCACAACTACTCCGTGCTGGCCACGCCCGCCGAGGGCCTCAGCGGCAAGTTCACGAAGAAGGACCGCAAGAAGTTCGGCAACATCCCGGGTGTCACCGATCGCGACTACTACACCAACTCCAACCATGTGCCCGTGTATTACAAGTGTTCTGCCCGTCATAAGGCGGAGGTCGAGGCTCCCTATCACAACCTGACGCGTGGCGGACATATCTTCTACGTGGAGATCGACGGTGATGCCACCCATAACCCCCAGGTCATCATGAGCGTGGTGGATATGATGGACCAACTCGACATGGGCTACGGCTCCGTGAACCACAACCGCAACCGCTGTATGGACTGCGGCTACGAGAATGCCGACGATCATCTGACGCAGTGCCCCAAGTGCGGCTCGACGAACATCGACAAGTTGCAGCGCATCACGGGCTATCTCGTGGGAACGACGGATCGCTGGAACAGCGGAAAACTGGCCGAACTCAACGACCGTGTGACGCATATCGACCACGGCCAGCAGGATTTGTTTGGATGATCCGCGTTCTCGATATCATAGAAGATACGATGGTGGATGGTCCGGGCTTCCGGACCTCCATTTATTGTGCAGGGTGCCGACATCAGTGCCCTGGCTGCCACAACCCCCAGTCGTGGGATCCCAAGGGTGGCAGGGAGATGACTACGGAGCAGTTGATGAAGATCATCGAGGCCGACCCATACGCTAATGTCACCTTCACGGGTGGTGACCCCATGTATCAGTGCGACGGCTTTGCGGATCTGGCACGGGCCATCCACCGTCGCACGAACAAGGATATCTGGTGCTATACGGGCTTTACCTTCGAGACGCTGATCACGAGGGCACAGCGCGAACTTCTGGAGTTGCTCGACGTGCTCGTCGATGGCCCTTTCATCCAGAATCTCCGCGACCCTGACCTGCTCTTCAGGGGCTCATCCAATCAGCGCATTATCGATGTGCAGAAGACCCTCTATTCAGGTGAGATCATCCTCTGGCAGCCAGACATCGATATTCGTACATGAAATTAAGTGGCACTTTTCGCGCGATAAGTGCCACTTAATTTTGCTAAAGTGCCACTTATTTTCAAATAAGTGCCTCCAATTTTTCAATACTCGCCACTTATTAATTACAAAAGAAATCTACGACAGGAAGATGGAATTTTATGTCAACACTGCCGTGAGACTTACGACTTACAGTTTTCTTACAAATCAGTTTAAATACAAATAAAAAGGACGAAATTTACTTGTTTTTATAATTCCGGCTGCAAAACCACTATCTTTTGCTGGTTCCATCGCTACGCAAAATATAGCAGTTTGCGGAATCAGAAACGGGTGGTGAGAGGTGCGTCGTTATGTCCCATCTTACCTATCCGATTAACGAAGTTTAACTGGCTCCAAAGACCGTCTCGCGGGTTACGGATAAGAAACCTAACTAGTGTCCGCTGAATTAATTCCGAGTCACCACGGCAGGGGTGCAGACGTAGCCCCCACCTGTGACCATATTCATTATTAGATGCCATAGTTCGATGAGTGCATGACAAAGTTCCCTCAGGAACTTCATCACGTTTTTGACG
>JAFRMM010000175.1 GCA_017430675.1 Prevotella sp. | reverse complement strand
GAACACGCTGAAGATTATCACGCTCTTCACGCTTATTGCTATTATCATCTCTGTGATGGGCTATGTCGGCATGTCACTCTTCTTCATCCGTCAGCGCCAGAAGGAGATAGGCATCCGTAAGATCATGGGCTCGACCTCGGGTGAGGTGATGGTGCTAATGCTCCGCATGTTCTGCACGCCGCTGCTGTTCTCGTTCGTCATCGCCGTACCCCTCTCATGGTACATCATGCGCGACTGGCTCACCAATTTCAGTTACCGCTTCACACTCAGTCCCTGGATATTCATCGCCACCTGCGCCTTCGCCCTCCTTGTGGCCGTCCTTTCCGTCGGCTTCCAGATTATCAAAGCCGTCCGTACAAATCCCGTAGAAAGTATCAAGACAGAATAATAGTAAAAGGTAAAATATAAGATTATGATTAAGTTAGAAAACATTCAGAAGGTGTTCCGCACGGAAGAGGTGGAGACCGTAGCATTGAGCGGTGTGTCGCTCGAAGTGAAGAAAGGTGAGTTCGTGGCCATCATGGGACCGTCAGGCTGTGGTAAGTCAACATTACTCAACATCTTGGGCTTGCTCGACAATCCTACCAGTGGACAGTATTGGCTCGACGGTGAGGATGTGGGCTCGCTGAAGGAGAGCCAGCGTACGAGGGTGCGCAAAGGTCAGATAGGCTTTGTATTCCAGAGTTTTAATCTCATCGATGAACTCAATGTAGAAGAGAACGTAGAGTTGCCTTTAACCTACTTAGGTGTGCCAAAGAAAGAGCGCAAGAAGCGTGTGGAGGAAGTGCTGCGCCGTATGGCCATCTCGCATCGTGCCCACCACTTCCCCCAACAACTCTCCGGTGGTCAGCAGCAGCGTGTGGCCATTGCCCGTGCCGTCGTGATGAATCCCAAACTGATACTTGCCGATGAGCCGACGGGTAACCTTGACTCGAAGAACGGCTTGGAGGTGATGCAACTGCTCACCCAACTGAACAAGGAGGGTACCACCGTGCTGATGGTGACCCACTCCGAGCGCGATGCCGGCTATGCCCAGCGTGTCATCAACCTGCTCGATGGTCAGGTAGTCCCTGAGGTAAAACTATAAGGTTGTTTTCGGATTGACAAAAATAAGGGGCTGAATTCAGCCCCTTATTGCTTTACGAACCTCTGCTAACCTCCTGTGAGTAGTCGGGATGAGGCGACTCGAACGCCCGACCCCTACGTCCCGAACGTAGTGCGCTACCAACTGCGCTACATCCCGATTTAATGGGATGGTTAGCGCCGCAGTTCGTTTAGCGGCTGCAAAGGTACGTAGTTTTTTTGAAATACGTGCATAAAACACGATATTTTTTCAAAAAACTTCCCGTTGTTGTTTGGTTATCGCTTGGCAAATTCTTTTAGGAATAGGTCGTACTCGTCACAACGTGTGACGTAACTACTGAGTTCTGAAGCATGCTGTTTCGCAAAGGCCGCAAAGGTTATGAACGCCTTGTACTGAGACGACTCTGGATTGGGCACGTGATCGTACTCGTAGGTTTCGTTATTCCATACCTCATCGTACCAGGGTGTCGGGTTCATATAGATGTAGGCTCTGGCAAAGAGTACCTTCTCTTTCAACAGGAAGTCTTTCGGGTCCCCTGCTTTCTGCAGGTAAGAGGCGGCTTTGGCGGCAAGATCGACTTCGTTGACACGCACGGTATCCATCACACTCTTGCCATTGCGCATGAGCCACCAGCAGTCACCGGTGTAACTGGCCTGAGCATAGCGCACGGCGAGTTCATAATATTGCTCCTTCAGTTTCTCGCCAGAGAGTACGCTGAGTTCGCCTTCTAGTTTCTGTACGTCGCGAACGAACTGGAGTTTGGGATTAAAGTGGAGTTTCCAAATATGGTCACCGTAGAGGGTCTCAGTGTTGAGCCACTGACGCCGGATCCAGGGACCGATGTTGTAACGACGGTTAGCAGCATAAATGGCATAGCCCCTGTTCTCATAGAACGAGGTGGGGATGTGCTCCAGCCACAGAATGGCCTTGTCCCACTGACATAGACGCATGTACTTCGTGCCGATGAGATCCTCGAGGACGTAGGGAATGTTTTGTTTCATATTCTCTTTCACATAATGCTCGAAGGGGGTCTTGGGCGACTTGAGGGTGAAGAAGTAGTACTTCTCAAGGTTCTCCACCTTCATCGTGTCGATATACCCGCTATACAGGTAACTGTCCGTAGCGTTGAGCAGACCGACGGCTTTCACGGGGTCGCTGGTATAGCGCTGGTTGAGCGTCTGGTGGACGATGCGGTCTCGGGCATTCTGGAAGAAGTAATCGTCATTGATTTTCTGGCTGAGCCAGGTGAGTTCATCAGCGACCCAGTTGTCGAAGTCGGCTGTTTGTGGGGCTAAGGCCGCATTGATATAGAACCGCAGTATGCGGGCATCGTCCTGCATGCGCTCTGTGCCTTTCATCTGGGTGGCAAGGGTGATGTCTGCGAGGGCTTGCTGCTTGTCACCAAACATATACTCGAGCCAGGCCTTGGCGCTCTTCCAGAGGATGGGCGTCTCGCTCTTGCCTTCATGGATGACCTGTTCGCAGAAATCGCGCATCTGCAACACCTCGTCTTTGGTGAGATCGCGGATAAAGAGTTTTCCGCCTGTGCCTTCCGCATTAGGATTGGTTGCGTCATCGGCCTCTTGGGCATTGTTTACGAAGTCCTGTAATAAGAAAGGGAGTATCTTTGCATTAGGGTTCTTTTGATATTCCTGACGGATGGCCGCGAAGGAACGCTTCTTGTAATAGATGGTCATCAGACTGGCGTAGTCGCCCATCTCAGCGAACAGTTCCCCGGCCTTGTCGGTCTGCCCTGTCTTGTAGAGGGCACCAGCATAGATGTTCTTCATCATATCCTTATAGACGGTCTCGATATACTGGCTGGCAGTCTCTTCCCAGAAGGTGATGTTCTGCTGATGCTCTCCGAGCATCATGTTACAGCGCATGAGGAGTAGGGCGTGCTGAGAGCGTAGTCGGGTCTTCAGTTTGCCCTGGGCATAGGTGCGGACGGTCTGGAGATTCTTGTTGCAGGCATCGATCTCCTCCTTCGTCGGATAGTCCCACTCCCACTGCTTGCGCGCTTCGGTCCTTCCGCAGTCGAGATATTTTTGGAGGTTCTCCACGTATGAGACCATCAACTGGTCGTTCTTTGCTTGTGCGGCCTTGATGATGTCGTCGGCACGGAAGTAGAAATACTCGTCCTCGCCCATGTTGAGGTACGTCTTCCAGTTGTTTCTGGTAACCTCGTCCATACGGTCGTTGAAGTCCTTACGTTCATAGACACTGAACAGATAGTAATTGGTGGTCCATCCTCCCCAGCAGGCTAGCATGGGCAGTGAGAGGATTGCCAACAGATTAATGATGATAAATCGCTTCATAGGTCTCGGGTTTATATCTGTAAATATTTTCTTTGTCCAAATGATAGGTGATGATGCTTCGCCTCAAATTCTTGCGCTTCTGTTCTACAATCTGTTTCACTTTCAGGATCTCCTCAGCCTCTACCGTATGTTCGATGTGAATACCATTGATGATACGCAGCCAACTGAACACGGGGTAGGCGGCAGCCAAGGGCAAGGGGTAATTGTCGAGCCGTTTCAGGTAGGGCGACACGTCGCGGATATCGAGGATGGGATTCCGTTCTGTCCATTGGCGTGGATCGCCTGTGTTGTAGATCATCAGCACACCGTTATCCACAGGCGGGGCGGGCATGGACAACTGGTGCAAACGGATGGTGGTCGAGAGTTCAGTTGGGACGGTTCTGGGTGATGAGTCCACCCTGGACTCACTCAGAACCATCCCCACTGAACTTAGGAATTGGTAGTAGGTCTTCATGCTCCGAGCCGTGAAATCGCAGTCGATCTGTATCTCACGGACATTTTTGATGCCGTTGGTTTCGTTCATCTGCAGAATGCGTTTGACGATTTTCTCAGCCAGTCCCTTATGAGGTTGATGCATGCAGTTTTCTGTGATATATACTGTTGGAATGATCTCGATACCTTCAGGCAAAGTGTCGGAGAACGTGATGGTGGCGTTGGGTTTCGGCCCCTGTCCCTGCACCGTGTCCATTACCACGTCGAAGTATCGGCAATATACTTTATTAATATGATACTGTCTGAGGAATGCCCTTTCTGTAGAATCGAGCCTGAGGTCCGTGCGCCAGTAATAGACGGCATTACCCTCTGGCATCTCCCTCTGTTCCTTGCATGATGTTAGCAGGCATACCAAAAGGCTAATCCATATAATGGTTTCCTTATTTTTCAATGGTCAATGTTTAATCTACAAAAGTTCGGGCAGTTGGAAGAGTTTGTTGCTGTTGCTACCTTTGATAAGAATATAATAACCCTCTGGACAATGATCTTTGATGGCAGCCTTCACTTCTTCGATATCATGGAATTTCTTAAAGGGACAGGGAATATCAAGGAAATGGTCGCCTACGAGCCATACCTCATCGTAACCCGCAGACTCAAGATAACTCACAAGTTGGCGGTGCTCTTTGTCGCTTTCTGTTCCCAATTCGCCCATCTGTCCAAGAATCGCCATTTTCTTTCCAGCCTGCATCAGACTGAAGTTCTCGAGGGCAGCCATCATGGATGTGGGGTTGGCGTTGTAGGCATCCACCACCAAGTGGTTCTTGGCTGTAACGGTCATCTGGCTACGGTTATTACTGGGGGTGTATTCCTCCAAAGCGGCACAGATTTTCTTGCGATCCACACCGAAGTTGATGCCTACGGCAATGGCAGCCAACAGATTGTCGATGTTGTAGGCACCAATAAGCCGGGTCTGTACCTTATGCCATTTCGTAGAGCGCCCCTCCTCTTCGAGTGTCATCAGCGGTTCACGCCAACGGAACTTCAAGAACGGATCACAGGCGATGACCTCACCACTAATACAGTTGTATTGCTTCTCTGGATCGGTGGAGTAGGGGGAGATCCACAGGGCATCCTCGTCGCCAATCTGATCGACAAGATGTTCGTTGTCGGCATTCAGGAAGATCAGCCCGTCCTCTCGGGTACGGAGGAAATCGTAGAGTTCGCACTTCGTCTTGATGACGCCTTCAAAAGAGCCGAAACCCAGTAAATGGGCCTTGCCAACATTCGTAATCAGACCACAGGTTGGCTCCACTGTCTCAGCAAGTGTCCTGATGTCGCCAGGGTGACTGGCTCCCATCTCGATGACGGCAATCTCGTGCTCTTTGGAAAGACGGAATAGCGTTTTAGGTACACCCACGTCATTGTTGAAGTTCCCCTGCGTATAGAGCACATTGTATTTCTGGGAAAGCACAGCGGCCACAAGTTCCTTGGTAGTGGTCTTGCCGTTAGTGCCTGTGATGCCGATGACTGGGATGTTGAACTGACGGCGGTGTTCACGGGCCAGATCCTTAAAGGTTTGGAGACAGTCATCAACGAGGATGAACCGATTGCTAGGACTGACAGGGTTTTCTGGAACATCTAATATTTCCGGTTCATCAATGATAGCATAACTGCAACCCTTTTCAATGGCTGAGGCTGCGAATTTATTGCCGTCGAAGGTCTCGCCTTTCAAAGCAAGGAAGATGCTCCCCTCAGGGCAGTCGCGACTGTCGGTTGTGATACAGGGATGCTGCTGATACAGTTTATAAAGTTCTTTTATATCCATAAACTTCACAAATTTTTGTGCAAAGGTAGTGAAAATCTTCAAAAAGCATTCTTAATTCACAATTATTTTGTATCTTTGCACTCAAATGAACTATACAATCAATGTTCAAGGGAGGCTGATGGATCTCTGTGAGCCGCAGGTGATGGGTGTCCTGAACGTAACGCCCGACTCTTTTTATGCAGGGAGCCGGAAGCAGACGGAGCAGGAGATTGCCGTGCGCGCCAACCAGATTGTGGCCGAAGGCGGAACGATCATCGATGTTGGTGGTTACTCTACCCGTCCTGGTGCCGTGGAGGTACCGGAGTCGGAAGAGATGGAACGTCTTAGTTTCGGACTTGACATTGTGCGCCGTGAACTGCCTCATACCGTTGTTTCTGTTGACACGTTTCGTCCTGATGTGGCCCGTATGGCCGTGGAGGAGTTTGGCGTGGATATCATTAACGATGTCAGCGAGGGCAACATGGAGATGTATAGGATGGTGGCGCGTTTGGGTGTGCCATATATTTTGATGTCGGTACAGCCGACGCTGCGTGAGATCCTGATGAGGTTCTCGAAAGAGGCGCAGCAGTTGCGCGACCTTGGTGTGAAGGATATTATCCTTGACCCGGGTTTCGGCTTCGGCAAGTCATTAGAGCAGAACTACCAGTTGATGAATGAACTGGAGAAGTTACAGGTGATGGAACTGCCGTTGCTGGTAGGAGTATCGCGCAAATCGATGATCTATAAACTGCTGGGTTGTACGGCTAATGAGTCCCTCAATGGTACGACGGTGCTCAACACCGCAGCCCTGATGAAAGGTGCCTCCATTCTTCGCGTCCACGATGTCCGCGAGGCCGCGGAGTGTGTGAAGATTGTCAAATCGGTAAATAGTCAAATGGTCAAATAGAGATGTTTTTCGAATTTGGACTGAAAGATATCATAGACATTCTGCTGGTAGCACTGATGCTTTACTATATCTACCGGCTGATGCGCGATTCGCGTTCGGTGAACGTGTTCAGTGGCATCATGGTGTTTATCGTCATCTGGCTCTTTGTGTCGCAGGTGCTGCAGATGCGTCTGCTCGGTTCCATTCTTGACAAGTTGGTCAGTGTAGGTGTTATTGCCCTTATCGTGCTCTTTCAGGAGGATATCCGTAAGTTCCTCTATAACTTGGGTGCCCACCAGCGAATACGTAGTTTCATGCGATTCTTCAAATCATCAAAGGGTAGGGAGAAGGACCGGAAGGACATCAATGAAATCATCATGCCGATTGTGATGTCGTCGATGAACATGAGTAGGGGAAAGGTCGGTGCCTTGATTGTGGTAGAACGTGCCGTTCCATTGGATGATATCGTGGCGACAGGTGACCTGATCGATGCGAGCATCAACCAGCGACTCATAGAGAATATTTTTTTCAAGAACTCACCGTTGCACGATGGTGCTTTGGTGATATCGAAAAAACGTATCAAAGCAGCCGGTTGTATTCTGCCTGTCAGCCATGACATGGACATTCCGAAGGAGTTGGGATTGCGGCATCGTGCTGCCCTGGGTATCTCTCAGGAGAGCGATGCCCTGGCTATTGTCGTTTCCGAGGAGACGGGCGGCATCTCTATTGCAAAGGGTGGTGGGTTCCGCCTTCGACTCTCCGCAGAGGAACTGGAAAGCATCTTGACAAATGAACTGGAATAATATTATTTAATCAATAAAGGAAATTACTATGGATTTATTAAGTCAAATTGTATCTCGCGCTAAAAGCAACAAGCAGCGCATCGTGCTCCCTGAGGCAGAAGAGGAGCGTACACTCTGTGCAGCCGACAAGGCCCTGGCAGACGATATTGCAGACATTATCCTGATTGGTAATCCTGCCAAGGTCGAGGCTTTGGCTAAGGAGAAGGGATTGAAGAATGTTGGTAAGGCTACCCTTATTGATCCCGAGAACTATGAGAAGAGTGAGGAACTGGCTGAGAAGTTGGCCGAGATCCGCAAGTCGAAGGGGATGACCATTGAGGAGGCTCGCAAACTCATCAAGAATCCCCTGTATCTGGGTTGTATGATTATCAAGACCGAGGGTGCCGACGGTCAGATCTCTGGTGCACTCTCTACAACGGGCGACACCTTGCGTCCTGCCCTCCAGATTATCAAGTGCCAGCCTGGTATCACCTGCGTCAGCGGTGGTCTGCTGCTCATCTCGAAACAGAAACAGTACGGTGAGAATGGTGTCCTCGTGGTGGCTGACGTGGCTGTAACGCCGATGCCTGATGCCGCGCAACTCTCTCAGATTGCCGTTTGTACGGCTCAGATGGCCAAGGCTGTGGCTGGTTTCGAGGATCCTCGTGTGGCCATGCTGAGTTTCTCGACGAAGGGCTCTGCCAAGCATGAGGTCTGCGACAAGGTGATCGAGGCTACCCGTCTGGCTAAGGAACTGGATCCGACACTGAAGATCGACGGTGAACTACAGGCTGATGCTGCCCTTGTTCCCTCTGTTGGTGCCAAGAAGGCTCCCGGCTCTGATATCGCTGGTAAGGCCAATGTGCTGGTGTTCCCCAACCTTGAGGTGGGAAATATTGGTTACAAGATGGTACAGCGTTTGGGCGATGCCATCGCCATCGGTCCGGTGCTCCAGGGTATCGCCCGTCCTGTCAATGACCTCTCCCGAGGCTGCTCTGTGGATGACATCTATTATATGATTGCCATCACCTCCTGTCAGGCTATGGATGCGAAAAAGTAAAAAGGTAAAGAAGTAAAAAGGTATAAAATATGAAAATCCTTGTATTGAATTGCGGCTCGTCGTCTATCAAGTAT
>JAFRMM010000174.1 GCA_017430675.1 Prevotella sp. | reverse complement strand
CATGAGTACCAGGAGAGCATCAAGGACTACTGGGACTACTACAGCACCATGACGACTTCCTACAACAAGGGTAAGGCTAAGGGGCTGGCCGAGGGACAAGCCAAAGGACGTGCAGAAGGCCGTGCAGAAGGCAAGGATGAGGCCAACCGCGAGAATGCCCGCAGGATGAAGGCTGACGGTATGACTGTAGAACTGATAGCGAAATACACCAACCTGACAGTTAAGGAGATAGAGGAACTCTGATTTCATCCCACAATCTCAAATAATTCCCGAAATGCTTGGTCGTTTCTGAATTTTTGCTTATCTTTGCACTCTTACTATCAAAACTTAAAACAAATAAAAAACAATAACAATAAAACAATTAACCAAATGAAAAAAGTATTTCTTTCCTTGTTTGTTGCCATGCTGGCAACGGTAGCCGTTCAGGCTCAACAGATCGCTGTGGTGACTGGTAGCACAACGAAAATGTGTCAGACACTGAAGGATGCCATTGAGGCATCTGATGATGGTAGTGTGATTTATCTGCCTGGTGGTGGTTTCCAGATTGGAGATACGGTAAAGATCAAAAAGCAAGTCACGATAATTGGAATAGGCCATAAGGCAAATTCAGAGAACGCAGATGGCAATACTGTAATTTCTGGCAATCTATTTTTTAATGAGGGTAGCAGCGGCAGTGCCGTAATGGGATGCTATATTTCTGGCAATATATACATAGGCGATGACAAAGCATCTGTTAACAATGTGTTAGTAAAGTACTGTAATATCAATAGTATATTAGTGAAGAATAATACTTGTACAGGCACAGTGATTAACCAGAATTATATTCGTAGTCAATCTGCTTGCAGTTATGCACCTGTTGAATTCACAAATAATGTAACGTCGCAAATTGCTTATATAAAGGGAGGAATCGTGAAAAATAACATTATTCTTGCAGGAAGTGGTAGTGCTTCACTATTTGAGGTCTCTTCGTCAACAATTTATAATAATTTTTTTAACCATAGCAATACCTCTTCTGGTGGTGAGGTTTATAATAATATATCTTATGGGTCTTTTGGTGATGAATACATAGATATAAGCAAAATAGAATTAAAAACTCTTTTTCAGAAATATAATGATGGCAGAATTTCTCCGGCTTCGGACTTCCATTTTACTGATGATTATAAGCAATACTCCGACATTGGAATCTATGGAGGTACTGGTTTTTCAGACAGTGGCATGGCTCCCGTGCCCTTTATCATGGCAAAGAATATTCCAGATCAGACTGACGCTGAGGGTAAGCTGAACATCAAGATTCGTGTAAAAGCAAGTGAGTAGAATATGAGAAGGACAAGACTTTATCAGATACTGATATGTCTGTTGTGCCTCTCCCCTACTTGGTCTCAGGCTCAGTCGCTGACCCAATACGAATACTGGTTCGATGACGACTTTAGTGGTAGAGAGACGGTGGGATTAAGCGGCTATGAGGCAGACATAGATGTAGGCATTAATGCCAGTTCGCTGGGCAACGGACTACACAAATTCTGCTTACGTGTCAAACAGTCTGACGGCATGTATTCCCCCATTACTACGAGCTATTTCTTTAAGGCTCAGGTATCAGACGGAGGAAAGTTGGAATACTGGTTTGATGGCAAAATGTCAGCAAGTAAGATGATATCAGGAAAGGTCTCGTCTGATGGTGAGGCTTTTATCTTTAATAGTGGTTTGGATCTAACTGCAGTTACCCCAGGGTATCATAGCATGTTTTATCGTTTCATTAATGATGACGGGACTACGAGTAGTGCTGTTTCGATGTCATCCGTCTTTGTTACGCCAAATCTGACTGACGGCGGAAAACTAGAATACTGGTTTGACGGAAACAGGAAAAGCATTTACACTGTTGACGGCAAAGTGTCGTCAGACGGCAAGGGTTATATCATCAACAGCGGTCTGGATTTAACAGCTGTATCCCCAGGGCATCATAGCATGTATTATCGTTTCATTAATGGTGACGCGTCAATGAGCAGCGCCGTGTCGATGTCTTCCGTCTTTGTCACACCAAATTTGACTGACGGCGGAAAACTAGAATACTGGTTTGACGATGACAGAGAGAATGTCAATACTGTTGATGGAAAGGTATCATCCGATGGTGAGGGGCTCATCTTCAATAGTTCTCTTGACCTGAAGGCCGTATCTGAAGGTAGCCATCGCATGTACTACCGTCTCATCGATTCCAAAGGAAAGCCGAACAGTGCCGTATCCATGACCCCACTCATGGTGAAATCGATGTATCAGACTGAGGCTAAGACATCAAAAGTTGTTAGTTATAGCGTATCGGTTGACGATCAAACACCTGTAATCATGGATGTACTGAATCCTTCAGAAGAGGTGATAATTCCACACAATTACGATGCCAGGGCACTAAGTGCAGGAGAGCACACTGTTAAGACTAAGATTTGGAACTCTTTTGGTACTGTAGTCTCCGATGAAACAAAGTTTACTGTTGTTGAACAGGAGGCTCCCTCTATTGTATTGGAGGCTTCTGAGAAAGATGGAATAGTAACAACCAGTTTTAATTCCATCCCTAATGACCTGCGATATCGCATCATCCGTAAGGATGCTGATGGCAACAAGGCCAAAGTAGCGGATTATAAGGTCTCCTATCCAAACGCGATTATCAAGACCGACGAGCCTGTAGATGGCACTTATACATATTATGTACAGGCTATCTATACAGACTATCAAGGCAATCAATGCTTGGTCACATCAAATGAGGTGGCTGTGACAGTTGCCAAAAGTCAGGAAACCACCGAACCGAAAGTTGTATTGGGGAGCATAATCGGCTGCATTAAGATTGACAACCAGCAGGTAGCCATGATGCCTCTGAATCTACAGATGGATGTGACATTCTCCGACGGTGTTGTCATTAAGAGTGGTGCTAACGGAATGTTCATTCGTGATGGTATTCCTGTAGGAACAGAACTGTCGATGACCGTTAAGAACAATGACAATTATACTTTTACCACTCCGTCTGTGATTGTTGATGAGAATACGCGTAAAAAGATATATGCTATATATGCTACACCTGTCAAGAATCAAGTGGTTGAAAAGAGTAATGAGAGTTACGATCTCGTCATCAACTCTGATATAACGGGCATCCCAAACTATTTTAAGTTCGAAGTGAAGAATGCAACTGATAAGGCATGGTCTGGCCGCATTCATTTGATAGCCGTCAAGGAAAAGGAAGATAAGAATGAGGATGGAGCCTTGTCTTTCGCCTCTCTGAAGCCCTATCATAAAGTGGGATCTGCTGCATTTTCAGATCTTAAGAGCGGAGCAAAGGCTTCTGTAGAGTTGGAGGTAACTGATTTCCCAGTACTTAATAAGAACACCTTCTATAATTTCTATCTTATCTCCGAGTCTGACTTTTCAAAAGGCAACTACAAACTTGTGGAGACGATAGGCGATGTAGCCATGAATCCCCGACGTATAGAAATCGAAAAGACTCCAGAAACTTCCGTTGGCACGAGTGAGGCAGCAATTGAACAGGCAGTCAATGACATCCTCTCAACCATGAAGTATTATAAGAAATATGGCGGATATTTGGCTAATGCACTATCATTTTATGCAGAAACGGGTAGTTTATATGGTGAGGATACAAAGGCGCTTGCTGCTTTCGTTAAGGATTTGAAGGAGCACCTGAAGGGAGTAGGTGATATCGCATCTTTTGTCAGTGATGTCAAGAAATACTACGAGGGTTACGAAATCTATCGCGATTGGAACACTATGGATGATTTCGATAAGTTTGTACTCATTACCAACAAGATTTTCGAATGGAGTGGTCCCTGTGGAAAGATTTATCAGACTTATCTGGAAGTTCTCGAAAGATGTAAAAATGCTGTTGATAAGATCTTGGAAGCATGGTTCCCATACGATCTTGCCAGTGTGTATTCGAGAAACATTATGAAATTTCACATCAAAGTGATCAAGAAAGACACAAACTGGTTGGGCATGAAATCCTATTATTCTGGTGAAGAGATCTACAATGCGATTAAGCAAATAGAAATTAGGATGTACACGCCAGCCCATGGTTATTACAACAACTACTATAAAAATCCTGTCAAGAAGAGCGACGAACTTGTCATGATCAAGATGGAAGGCGTTGCTGATCAAGGTTCTGAAATGGAAAAATTAGACGGGATGAGGTTCTATATGAAGATAGACTGGAAGAATGGCCGTACCTCTTTTGTGCCTCTGCTGAGTAAAGAGATTGTAAAATACAGTTCCAATACGGAAGTGACTGTTACTTTCAAATCCGAGTCTTCAGAAATGGCTGATATTATTCACTTAGTACCTGTCGAATGATGAAAAGAAATAGCATTATAATATCGATCCTCGCATTGCTGGTGGTAATGCGTGTTTCGGCACAGGGTGTCAGTTTCCACTCTGAGGATTTCGCCAACGCCATAAGATATCATATCGGCTTGGATGAATCTGCAGATGTCAGTTCAAGTCAGTTAGATACTATTACGGTACTTGACTTGTCTGGACTTGATTTGACAGATATTCGTGATGTGGAAAATCTTCCCAACGTCAGGAACCTCAATCTCGAAGGAAATAAGATTGAGAATGTTGCACCACTGGCGAATCTGGATTCTTTACGTGTGCTTAATTTGTGCCATAACCAACTTGAGAGTATCAATGAACTTGAATTCTCACAGTCACCAGAAATGATGGTCGATGTGGCGTTTAATTATATTCAGGATTTCTCTTGTTTTACTATGTTTACTACCTGTTGCTTTACTATTGAAGGCACCAGTTTCCAGTCGGTGAAGAATGCACCATATTTCGATGTGCGTGAACTTCATGCCGAATTAATGGCCGACAACGTGATAGATGTTTTCTATCGTGGTTATACAAATATGCCTGATCAGCCAATTCTTACAATTGGCTTAGCAGAAAGTGAGGCGATAGTAGATGGCGATATCCATATTGTGACTGTATCTGATTCCATTAGTGAGACGGCTCAAGTGACGCTCACCAATGGTCAAATGAGCGAGACCACTTATGTGATACCACCTAAAGATTATCAGGTTGAAGCAGGAGAAACGGTTATCTTAGAAACAGGGCTGCCTGATGATTACATTCTATCGTATGCAAGCGCAAAGGTTGGAACAATTAATATTGATAATAACACAATAGAGTATAAGGCACCTGACATAGCAGAGCCAGATACTGTCTATTTCAGTTACTATCAAGGTTATACTCTTAAAGGATCCACCTGCTATTATATCAATAAAGATTTAGTCCCCACTGTGCCCATCACTATCGGCAAGAACGGCAAGACGACCTTCTGCGGTGACAAGGCCCTGGATTTCAGTTACTCCGACGAGGTGAAGGCCTTCATTGCCACGGGCTTCGACAAGACCGAGGGCACCATCTGGATGACCCGCGTGAAGGACGTGCCCGCCGGGGTGCCCGTGATGATCAAGGGTACGGCCGAGGAGACCTACCAT
>JAFRMM010000173.1 GCA_017430675.1 Prevotella sp. | reverse complement strand
TCTCGGTGGTGCCTCTCGTAGATCACAAGGTCAGCAGGCGACTTCGGTACGGGGTGCTGATCGCAGCACCAGTGCTCAGGATTGGTCTTCGACATGTCGATGATGGCACCTCTCTTTCCATTCACGCCCACGGCCTTGGCGAAGACACCAGGACACTCACCTTTGCCCACATCGAAGGTATAGAACTTACCCATCAGGTCGCCCTTGACGGTGGCCGTCCACTGCTCGTTGGCGGTTCTGCTCATCTTAACGGTCTTGACGGCCTTGCCACCCAGCCCCTCTTTGTAGATGCGAACAGTGACCTTTTTCGCGTCATTGGGAGCGAAAAGTGAAAACACGGTCTTTTCAGGGGTATAATCTACCTCCTTAAACGTCTGTGCTGCTACCGTTTTCGGCAGCAGCATAGACAATAATCCTGCAAATATCAATTTCTTCATAGATGTTTAGTGGATACTATCTTGCAAACAGTGATATGGCGAAGCCGCCACCTGGGGCCTCCTTGATCTTCAGGGTATCACCAGCCTTGACCACCTTCTTGGTGATGGTGTAGGCCTGGGGATTGGTCTCGTAGTTGGCATCCTTGGCATCGGCATAGATAGTACAGTCGTACTTGCGGCCTTTGTCGAGGAAGTCGAGTTTCATGTTTACCGTGTGCCCATTCTCGTCGCACTTGCCGCCAACGAACCAGTTGTCAGTACCCTTGGCCTTGCGGGCTACGGTGATGTAGTCGCCTGGTTCTGCCTCCAGATACTTGGAGTCATCCCAGTCGCAGGCCACGTCACGGATGAACTGGAAGGCATCGTCGAACTTCTCGTAGTTCTCAGGCAGGTCGGCAGCCATCTGCAAGGGTGAGTACATCGTCAGGTAGAGGGCTAACGAACCAGCGATCGTGATGCGTGCCCAGGAGGTGTTATCGCTCCATTCCGACAGTTTCGTCACGAAGATGCCAGGGGTATAGTCCATCGGACCGCCCTGCAGACGGGTGAATGGTAGGATGCAGGTGTGATCAGGATTGCTGCCTCCGAAGGCCTCGTACTCTGTACCACGGGCACTCTCACCACCAACGAGGTTCGGCCATGTACGGCAGAGACCTGTCGGACGGGTGGCTTCATGTGAGTTTACCATGATATGGTGCTTGGCGGCCTCCTTGATGACATAGAGGTAGTGGTTGTTCATTGACTGCGAGTAGTGGTGGTCGCCACGGGGGATGATATCTCCCACATAACCCGTCTTCACAGCGTCATAACCATACTTATTCATCAGTTCGTAGGCCTCCTTGATATGACGCTCGTAGTTCTGGGAACTGGATGAGGTCTCATGGTGCATCAGGATTTTGACGCCCTTGGAGTGTGCATATTCGTTAAGCATCTTGATGTCGAAGTCGGGGTAGGGGGTCACGAAGTCGAAGACATCGCGCTTCCACATATTAGCCCAGTCTTCCCAACCTACGTTCCAACCTTCCACGAGCACCTCGTCAAGACCGTTCTTGGCAGCGAAGTCGATATAGCGTTTCACCTTCTCGTTGTTGGCGGCATGACGGCCATTGGGTTTTACGCTGCTCCAGTCAATCTGGTCGAGTTTGATGCTGGGGAAGTCATTGGTATAGTGCCAATTGCTCTTACCAACGATCATCTCCCACCACACACCACAATACTTCGTGGGATGGATCCATGAGGTGTCCTCGATCTTACAGGGCTCGTTGAGGTTGAGGATGAGATTATTGGAAAGCATGTCGCGGGCGTCGTCGCTTACCATCACTGTGCGCCAAGGTGTCTCACAGGGTGTCTGCATACAACCTTTCAGACCTGTGGCGTCAGGTGTCAGATGGCTGACAAAGGTGAACGGCTGGGGCAGGGGATAGTTGATGGGCTTGGGATCTGGCGTGTAGGCATTGCTGCCACCACCAAGTTTTGTGGTGAGGGCCTTCGTCTGAGCATCCACGAGTTCGAGATGCATGGTGGCGTAGTCCTGACAGGCGGCCTCGTGGATATTAATATACAGACCGTCATCGCTTCTCATCTGGAGAGAGGTCTGCACACCCGTCTCTGAGAACACAGCCACAGAAGAGTTGCCCCAGTTCACGGCTTCTTTCATACGTCCACGGATATCGGAGAGTTTGGTTTCCTGAGTCATCTGCTCCTGTGTGTCGTAGTCGCCAGGGAGCCACCAGGCGGTATGGTCACCAGCCATGGCAAACTCGCTCATCTCCTCCTGGATCAGGAAGTAGTTCAGATCATCCTGCTGGGGGAACTCGTAACGGAATCCGATGCCGTCGTCATAGACACGGAAGCGGATGATGATGGTGCGCTGATGCTGTCTTGGAGCCATCTGTACACCGTTTATGCCAACAGGACGCTTGCCCAACCAGTTCTGTTCCAATGTGACGGCCAGTTCATTGTACTGGTTACGGATGTCCTTTGTCTCACCCCATACGGGCTGCCAGGTCTCGTCGAAGGCCGAGGTCTCTTCCTTAACGATCTGGAAGTGATCCATCAGGTCTTGCTCGTCCATGCCCATCGAGGCGTGTTTGTCTTTCGCCAGTACGAGTCCGAGGTGTGAAGGCTTCACCACCTCACGACCCTTGTAGGTCATTTCATAGACAGGGCGCCCTGTGTTATCCACTGAAAACTTCAGTTCAATGTTGCCATTCGGCGACTTCACGTTACCAGCCAGTGCCATCATCGGCACTGCCAGCAAGATACTCAATAACAATCTTTTCATTTTCTTCCGCTTTGTATAATTAATGTGCTGATTTCATTGTTCAGGTCATCGGCAGCGAGGAGTTGCTCGATGGTGAGGTGCATACGGTAGCGCCAGTAGTGACGGGGGTTGGCGGGGATGTTGATGCGCTCGGCGTTCTGATCTGGCAGACGGAGTTTTTCGTCGATGCTCAGCCAGTCCTGGAAGGACAACAGACAGAGCATGGAGGGTGAGGTCAGGTGACGGCTCACGATATCCTTTGCCAGCCAACCTGGCAGCGGATGAGGTGCTGCACCACCACGGTAGAGCATGGAGTTGAAGTAGTCCTGTGTCCTCCCTTCGTCCTCATCCCACCACTGACGGAGTGTTGCCATGTCGTGGGTGGAGATGGTGCAGACGCTGCGGTAGGGGTTGCGCGAGAGATGGCCGAAGCGCACGTTGGGATCCTTCGGCATCGACTGGATCTCGAGACTCAGGATGCGCAGTTCGTTCATCACCCAGGGCACACAGTCGGGCACCATGCCCAGGTCCTCGGCACAGACGAGCATCCGCGTGGCCTGTGTCAACTTCGGCAGTTTCTTCATGGCCTCGGAATACCAGAACTGGTTGTTACGACGGTAGAAATAGTCGTTGTACAGGCGGTTGAAGCAGTATTTCTCTCCGTCGTTGAGTTGGTTGTAAGCCTCCTGATACTGTACGGCGATGCGGGGATGCCAGCGGTCGTCGCGCTTATGATCGACGAGGAACAGTCCCTCGTTGAAGGGCACGCCGTAGGACTCGATCTCTTCCTTGCTCATGCCTAAGGCGGGCGAGAACTGACCCATCAGTCCTGACTTCTCTGGCACGGGGATCTCCCAGATACGGAAGAATCCTAATACATGGTCGATGCGGTAGGCATCGAAATACTCTGCCATCTTGCGGAAGCGGCGCACCCACCAGGAGCACCCGTCGGCGAGCATCTCATCCCAGTTGTAGGTGGGGAAGCCCCAGTTCTGGCCGTCGGCAGAGAATGGATCGGGTGGTGCTCCAGCCTGTCCGTTGAGGTTGAAGTATTTCGGCTCCACCCAGGCCTCTACGCCGTCACGGCTGATGCCGATGGGTATGTCGCCCTTGAGCACCACCTGCTTGGAACGGGCATGGGCGTGGGCGGCACGCATCTGCTGGTCGAGGTTGAACTGTACGAAGTACCAGAATGCCACCTCCTTATAGATCTTGGTCGTTGGCTTTGTCATGGCCTCGCGCTCCTTGTCAGGCAGTGAATGGTGGTCAGGCCACTCAGAGAAGGTGGCCGTGCCATAGAGATCACGGTAGTGGCAGTAGGCTGCGTAAGGTACGAGCCATTCCTTGTTGTTCTCGAAGAAGGTCTTGAAGGGGGCGGTCTTCATGATCTTGGCACCTTCCTGGGCATAGATCGCGTGCAGGTAGTCCATCTTCGCCTTGTTCACACGCTCGTAGTCGATCGGCGGCAGGGCGTTCAGTTCCCGACGCAAGGCCTCGAACTCGGCACGCTGTTGCTCGTCCTTGATCTCAGGCAACTGGCGCAGGTCCGTATATTGCGGGTGCAGGGCGTAGATGCTGATGCTGTTATAGGGGTAGGAGTCCTGCCAGGTGTGGGTGATGTTCGTATCGTTGATGGGTAATACCTGCAGGAACCGCTGCTTGGTCTTGGCGCACCAGTCGATCATCATCTTCAGGTCGCCGAAGTCGCCCACGCCGAAACTGCCCTCGCTGCGGAGCGAGAAGATGGGAATCACCGTTCCTGCGCCTTTCCACGGATAGAGTGGGAAGTAGGCCTGTGACAGTTCATAGACCACCACCTCGCCCTGCTTCAGTTCTGGCAGACAGATGGTACGGTTCATACCGTTCTCCCAGAGAGGTGTGACATCCATTTCCTCGTCGAGGGCCACGAACTTAAACTCAAAGGTCTGCGGCAGGGTGTCGGCATCGAGGCTGATGACCCATTCGTTGTTCTTGTGCTCGTTCATATCCAGGGCGCGCAGGGCCTCCCAGTTGCCGAGTGCCTCTCCGCCGCCGATGATGGCCAGCCGCTCGTAGTTGCGCAATTGTGGGGCACGTACCTTCAGCCGTACGGTCTTGGCGAAGTTCGTGGGCGCGCCGTTCTTCAGTTCCCTGGCAGCCACACAGTCCGTGAAGGCCGTGGAGTACAGGTAGGAATCCTCTGGGATGTCGAGCCAGTGGTCATACACGGTATAGCGCTCTCCCTTGTTGGCAGCGAACTCCAGACGGTGTGGTTCCACAATCCACTCCGTACGTGTCCGCTCATTTCCCCGCATCACACTGTAGAAATAGTCGATCTGCGTACCTGTCTTGACAGTTTTGTTCAACTCGCATGTCCAATGGAGACCGTCAAGCGTTCCCATCTTATGCACTTCTGTGTTATCCCCAGAAAGGATGTTTACAACCAGTTCCTCACCAAAGGTGGTCTGGTATTCGAGATGAAATAGTATTTTCATATCAAATGGCTTTAGTTATTTTCGGCAAAGGTACGAAATAATCGCTTTTGGTGTTTTCCAAAAGTCATGTTATTGAAGGATAAACGATGCAAACGATTGCATGTTTTTACTTGGTACTATAATAATATAAGGTGGATGAGCCGATGCACTCATCCACCTTGTAAAGATGCAGTAATAGTCGCCTATCTGACCACTTGTGTAAACTCAGGAGCAGCACCTTCCAGCACAGTCACATAGACCTTCATCTCCCCTGCGGGAGCATCCTGAGGTGCCCCCTCGCGGGGCAGATCGACAGCAGTGAACAGATATTCCGTGCCACCAGGGATCGTGCGCGAGGCAACGGTCTTGGCCTGGGCGTGGATCATCTGATAATCCTTCACGGCGGCATCGAAGATAGCCGACTCCTCCTCTGTGACAGGCTGCTGCTCTGGGAAGGCCTCCAGTTTGGTGTATTCGCCCTCGATGAAACCGCCAGCCTTCAGGAACTGGTCCACCTCATTGGGAACGGCTGCCATGCGGGCTGCACGGACACCATAGCCGGGCAGGATCTCGGCATTCGGCTGCTTCTCTGCCAGGTTCTTCACGCTGGAGTCCAGTCCGCCACTGCCGAAGGTGCAGAACGGCACCACTTTCTTGCCACTCAGATCCACCTGGTCGAGGAAGGCACCCACTGGGGGAGCGAACGTTCCAAACCATACGGGATAGCCCAAGAAGATCACGTCGTACTTGGTGAGGTCGGCTGCTATCGGCTTGACCTCTGGGGTGATACCCTTCTCACGCTCCTCCATGCAACGCTGGATCGTGGCCTGGAAATCTCCGTCGTAGGGTGTCACGGGGACAATCTCCTCGATGTCGGCACCTGTCTTCGTGGCTATCTCCTGAGCCACGGTCTTCGTGTTCGACGTCTGGGAGTAGTAGAGAACCAGCACCTTGGGTGCCTCTTCCTTCTTCGTGCCGCAGGATACGGCAACCACCATTGCGGCCACAATGGCCATCATCATTTTGAATGTCTTCATACCTGTTTTTAAGTTAATCATATTAAACAATGCTGCAAAGTTACGAATTATTGTTGATAGAATGAAATAAAATGCCCAATTATTTCGCCGAATGAATATTTTGTACCATCTTTGTGGACAATTAACGATGTGTTCAAGAAAGCCTCTCAGACAACTTTCTAAAAATTAAAAATAATTTTCATTTACCTTTCAGTTTGAGTGTAACATGTTGATTTTCAATGCATTCGGCTGAAGGGTGTTTTTGGGGGCCAAGGGCGCTTTTTTCAGATCTTCCAGACTGTTCTACGGAGGCACTATAGCATCGTACGGAGGCACTATAGCATCCTACGGAGGCACTATAGCATCGTACGGAGCCACCATATTTTCCTACGGAGCCACTATATTTCTCTAAAGGACTACTTGTTTTTCATCCCAAGCCTTGGGACAACCCCTGAAAATCGTACGGCACAAACTATTCGATACGCAAAAGCCATAAATAGTCGCCCTTAAATAACCTTTCAGCCGAACTGCCTGATAGTCAGCCGATAAACCGTCGGCTGAAAGGAAAAATAAAATTTCTCCGCAATATTTTGACTGTTTACACGGTAGTTTATGCCCCCGTTATGTCCGCTGCCCCAAAATATATCCTTAAACCTTTGGCGTTTCAAGGATTTTTCGTAACTTTGTAAGAATTCTCAAACCATCTTTGCTTATCGGAGGTTTGAGAGATAACGCGATTTTCGAAGTTACGAACTGGAAACCTTCTGATTTCCACATTCTGCCGCGATATGCGTGTTGTTAGACCACTCGACGCTGAGCCACCAGCCTGTTGCAATGGCTCGTTGTCGGGGGCAAAGGTACATAGAAAAAGTGGAATAACCAAACCTTTTCCGATAATTATTCTTTCGAGTCCTTTAAGTCAAAGTACATCAGACGGGTATTCTGGGGAACAATGGCCTTGTCTTTTCGTGTACTCATTGATTCTATTTCTTCTGATGGGAATAGATAGGTGAATCCGTTCTTCTCATAATAAGCCAAAGCGTCTGGAGCATTACGGGCATCAACAATAAGGAAACGGCAACCAGCCTTGCCTCCATGTCCCAGCCACATCTTGATAAAGTTCATAAGGGTTGTGCCAATGCCTTGATGTGCCATTTCTTGATTAACCGCCAAACGCCCTATTAGGATTCCAGGATAACGCTTCAATCGCTTTTCGCTGAGTTCATTCAATTCACGGAACTCCTCTTGTTTGCGGTTAGACAGGTCCGTAATACGCAGACTGTCGTATGATACGGAAAAAGCACACGCAATCTTCTGGGGATATTCCTTGGGACAGAACACATATGAACGACTTACCATACGTTGGGAATAGGCGAGCACGTCCTTTCGGAAATATTCGTCAAGGTCACCGACTCCACATGAAAAATGCTCGCACTCAGCGAGCACATCTTCTGTCAGTTCCTTGAATAAATATTTGCTCAGGAATTCATCGTTTGTCATACGGGCATTCCTGATTCTTTCAGCATTCTGTAATAAGCCTCCTTCTCACTCTCCGTATATATGGGAGTGGGATGAGGGTTGCGCTCACGCTCTTCTGCACGCTCTATGAATGCCCTTGCGGCTTCACCGTGCAATGTCGGGATAATCTTTACTGGTGTTGCCATATCTGTATCTCCTTTTGTTTTGCGAGGGCAAAGTTAGTCAAAATCCTCCAAAGTTGCAAGGAATTAGCAAGATTTCAACCAAAAAGGAAGAAAAACGAGCCGATTTTAGCAGAATTTCGAGTAAAATGGAATTAAAATCGAGATAATTTACTATCTTTGTACCGTGTTTCGTATGATACACAAGACATATATGCTCAAATTCTCCTGACGAATTCGCACCTCGAAAGAGAAAGTAGAGCATTCTATATCT
>JAFRMM010000172.1 GCA_017430675.1 Prevotella sp. | reverse complement strand
GCATAGCTCAACGCTGCGCCCCACTGGCCAGCACCTGTTTCGGTGGTGACATTCGTGGTGCCTTCCTGTTTTGCATAGTAGCATTGGGGCAGGGCAGAGTTGATCTTATGAGAACCCAGCGGGTTGGTGGATTCGTTCTTGAAGTAGATATGGGCAGGCGTACCCAGAGCCTCTTCGAGGGCGTAGGCACGTACCAGTGGTGTGCTGCGATAGAACTTATATTTCTCGAGCACTTCCTCGGGGATGTCTATCCAACGGTGCTCCGTGTCCAACTCCTGCACACAGCACTCACGGGGGAAGATGTGTGCCAGGTCATCGACACCCAGGGGCTGTTTCGTAGCCGGGTGGATGGGAGGCATGGGTTTGTTGGGCATGTCAGCCTGGATGTTGTACCACTGTGTTGGGATCTCACTCTCTTGGAGGATGAATTTTTTCTGTTTAGCCATAATACAAAAGTTTTAGAATTGGGTAATTCCGTCTGCAAAGGTAATACTTTTAATTGAAAATTGAGAATTGAGAATTGAAAAATTTGTTGCCGCCAATGAAAATGTGTACCTTTGCAGACGATTATGTGGATTCTTGCAACAATATTAATTTATTTTGCAGTCTTGTTCGGCATCAGCAGACTGACAGGCAGACGTGCGACGAACGAGACCTTCTTCCGTGCCAACAGGCGTTCGCCCTGGTATATGGTGGCCTTTGGCATGATCGGGGCCTCGATCTCCGGCGTGACCTTCGTCAGTGTGCCAGGGATGGTGACGAGCATCGACATGACCTATATGCAGACATGTCTCGGCTTTATCCTCGGCTATATCCTCGTGGCCTTCATCCTGCTGCCGCTCTACTATCGGCTGAACCTCACGACGATCTATTCGTACCTGGGGCAGCGACTGGGACCGAGGGCGTATAAGACGGGAGCCTCGTTCTTCCTGTTGTCGAAGATGACGGGGGCGGTGGTGCGCTTCTATGTGGTCTGCATGATCCTGCAGCGGTTTGTGTTTGAGGCCTGGGGCATCCCCTTCGCCGTCACCGTCTCCGTGATGGTGGCGCTGATCTGGCTCTACACCCGTCAGGGGGGCATCAAGACACTGGTGTGGACAGACACCTTCCAGACCGTCTGTCTCTTCGGCGCCCTTCTCCTTATTATATATAAGGTGACGGGACTGTTGGGGCTGACCATCCCCGAGGCGGTGGATGCCATCGCTGCCGATGCCCATAGCAGGATCTTTGTCTTCGACGACTGGGTGTCGAAGCAGAATTTCTGGAAACAGTTCCTGAGCGGTGTGTTCATCGTCATCGTGATGACGGGACTGGATCAGGACATGATGCAGAAGAACCTGACGTGTAAGTCGCTGCGCGAGGCCCAGAAGGATATGTGCACCTATGGCGTGGCCTTTGTGCCAGCCAATCTGCTGTTCCTGTCGTTGGGCGTGCTGCTGGTGATGCTGGCGCAGTCGCGGGGATTGTCCGCAGCCACGGGTGATGCACTGTTGCCAGACTTCGTGCAGCAGAGCGGACTCTCCGTGGTGCTCCCCTTTACCATCGGTCTGACGGCGGCCTCGTTCTCGAGTGCCGACTCCGCGCTGACCTCGCTCACCACGAGTTATTGCGTGGATATCCGAGGCAGGGCAGGGGATGAGCGGCTCAGGAAAAGGGCTCATCTGGGGATCAGTGTACTGTTCGTGGTGATGATCCTGCTGTTCAGACTGCTGAACTCGACGAGTGTGATCGACGCCATCTACACGCTTTGCGGCTATACCTACGGTCCGCTGCTGGGACTCTTCGCCTTCGGCATGCTGACGAAGAGGATGCCTCTTGACCGTTATGTGCCTTATATCTGTGTGGCCTCGCCCTTGGTGTGCTATGCCATAGATACACTGGCCTGGCATTTGTCAGGCTATCGTTTCGGCTATGAACTGCTGATGCTGAACGGCCTGCTTACGTTTCTGGCTTTGGCTGTAAACTCTCGATGTACTCCTTCGGCTGAACCCCGAAATGCTTCTTGAAACAGGTGGAGAAGTAGCGGGGATCCTTGAAGCCCACGCGGTAGGCGAGGTCGCTGACGCGGATACCGGGTGTCGTTTCCGCGATCCTGCTGGCCTCCTTCATGCGGATGTCACGGATGAAACTCGACACGTTGAGACCCGTGATGGAGCGCAGTTTATTATATAAGGTAGAGGTGCTGGTACCCATGTCTGTGGCCAGGGCATCACGGTCGTAATACTCGTCTTCCAGATGGGTATATACAAACTCCAAGGCACGGCCCAGGAATTCCTCATCAGGCGACTGCATCTTCTTCTCCTGTTTCTGCATCGTCTCAGCCATCGTCTTCTTGCTGTATTCATGCTGCATCCGCTTACGGTTCTCGACAATGTTGTCGATGCGCAGTTTCAGTTCTCCGAGACGGAATGGCTTGGTAAGGTAATCGTCGGCTCCAGCGAGCAGACCTTCCTGCTTGTCTTCCTTCTGGGTCTTTGCTGTCAGCAGGATGATGGGCAGGTGGTTGTAGTTGTCATCACCCTTGATCGTCTTTGTCAGTTCGTAGCCGTCCATCTCAGGCATCATGACGTCGGAGATGATGATGTCGAGTTCTTTCTCATGGACGATCTTCAGGGCCTTCACGCCGTTGGTGGCCACATAGACCTGATAGTAGGGCTTGAGTAACTGTTTCATCAGCATCAGCAGTTCCACATTGTCCTCCACGACGAGCAGTTTATAGACATCCTCATCATAGGTGATCTCCGCCTCTGACTCCTCGTTTACATCTGGGACGATGGTGTTGAAATCGATGATGGTATTCTTGGGAATGCTGAAGTCTATGGTGTGCTGCTCATCGATCTGTTCGGGCAAGAAGGCCTCCTTGTTGATGGGAAGAGTGACGGTAAAGGTGGTACCCACACCGACCTCACTCTGGCACTCGATGGTTCCATGGTGTAAATACACCAGATCGCGTGTGAGGGATAGACCGAGCCCGGTACCGATGGTGCGATGCTGCCGGTAATCTCCGTCTTGGAAGCGATGGAACAGGTGTTTCATCTTCTCCTTGGGGATGCCTTCACCCGTATCGCTCACCGTGATCTTAATATGGTCGTATGTCTTGTTGGTGACGGCCTTGAGACTGACTTCTCCGCCTTCGGATGAGTATTTGGCGGCATTCGACAGGAGATTATAGATGATTTTGTCCAGTTTGTCAACATCAATCCATCCCATCATGCTTTCAGGGACACAGGTGATGGAGAACTTCATCCGTTTCTTGGCAAGCAGGGGTTCTAGACATTCTGCCGTCTCATGGATATAGCCCATCACGTCGCCCTGTGCCACGAGGAGTTTCAGTTCGCTGGCATCAGACTTACTGCTTTCCAGGATCTGCTGTAGCAGACGTACCATACGTTGGATGTTCAGTTGCATCATGTCGTAGTCGCGTCCGAACTTGGGCTCTTCCTCCCGCAGTTTATCCACAGAGGCGGAGATCACGGTGAGCGGCGTGAGCAGTTCGTGGGTGATGTTCATGAAGACGGAACTTAATTGGAGCCGACGGCGCAACTTCATGCTTCGTAGGTACAGATTCCTGCCTACGATGAAGATAATGGCCAGTATTGCCAATATCAGAAGGGATAAAAGCAGTACGCGCGTGCTCATTTGATGGCTGTTTAATTCTCTGCAAAAATAGAAAAATTTTCTGAGAATGTGTGTTTTTGCTAAGAAAAACTTAGAAATAAGGGGCTAAAATGTTTAAAATGCGTGATTTTAGGTCGAAAATCCGTTAATTCGCGCATTTTCAACATCAAATAACGCAGGTTGAACATCAGTTTGCAATTCTTGTTGTACTTTTGCGGTAGAAAAAGATTTTAATGGTTAAGGTTTATGGTTGATTAATTTAGTTTTTTAAGTAATTCAAGGAAAAGGCTCGTTGTGAAACGAGCCTTTTCTGTTGTTATCAACTTAAGAAATCTTATTTGTTCAGTAGGAAGCGCTCCGCCTCGATGGCGGCCTGACACCCAGAGCCTGCCGCAGAGATGGCCTGACGATAGACAGGGTCTGCACAGTCGCCAGCCACGAACACGCCAGGGATCTTCGTCTTGGGCGTACCGTCGATCTTCTTCAGGTAGCCTACCTCATCCATCTCCAGCCACTCCTTGAAGATGTCCGTGTTGGGCTTGTGGCCGATGGCCAGGAAGAAACCGTCGATGGCGATATCCACCATCTGCTCGTCGGGTTCTCCCTTGCGCTTCACCAGATGAGCCCCCTCCACACCGTTCTCTCCGAAGAGCCCGATGGTGTTGTGCTCAAAGAGGATCTCGATGTTCTCGCACTCCTTGACGCGCTGTTGCATCACCTGTGAGGCACGGAGGAAAGGCTTACGCACGATGAGATAGACTTTCTTGGCCAGTCCTGCCAGATAGAGGGCGTCCTCACAGGCCGTGTCACCACCGCCCACGACGGCCACCGTCTTCTTACGATAGAAGAAACCGTCGCAGGTGGCACAGGCAGAGACACCCTGTCCGTTGTATTTGCGCTCGTCGTCGAGTCCGAGGTACTTGGCAGAGGCGCCTGTGGCGATGATGACCGTATCGGCGGCGATCTCGTTGCCCTCTTCGTCGGTACAGACGTAAGGTGCCTTGGAGAAATCCACCTTGACAATGGATCCCATGCGGATATCCGTGCCGAAGCGCTGGGCCTGTTCGAGCAGATCCATCATCATCTGGTTGCCATCCACACCCTGCGGATAGCCGGGGAAGTTCTCCACCTCCGTGGTCTGCGTGAGTTGACCGCCAGGCTGCATGCCACTGTACTCAATGGGACTGAGGTTGGCGCGACTGGCATAGATGGCAGCGGTATAGCCTGCCGGGCCGCTGCCGATAATCAGGCATTTGGTCTTTTCCATCTATTTCAGGAGTTCTTCAATTTGCTTGGCGATATTTTCTATATTTTCCGTCGGCTCGAAACGGGCCACCACCTGTCCCTTCTTATTGATCAGGAACTTGGTGAAGTTCCACTTGATATCGGGCTTCTGCTTGTAGTCAGGGTCAGCCTTGGAGAGCATATCGTCAAGGATGGGGGCGATCTTGTGGTTCATATCCCAGCCGGCAAAACCCTTCTGCTCCTGCAGGAACTTGAAGAGTGGGTCTGCGTCATCACCATTGACCTTGATCTTCTTGAAGCGCGGAAATTCTGTGCCGAAGTTCAACTTGCAGAACTCATGGATGCTCTCGTCAGTGCCGGGAGCCTGCTGGCCGAACTGGTTGCAGGGGAAATCGAGAATCTCAAAGCCCTGTGCGTGGTACTTCTTGTAGAGTGCCTCCAGTTCATCGTACTGGGGGGTGAATCCACACTTGGTTGCCGTATTGACGATCAGCAACACCTCATTGGCGTATTCCTTCAGGGATACGTCCTTGCCTTTTCTGTCCTTGACAGTGAAGTCATAAATTGTTTTCATCTGTAAAAAAGTCTCTTGTTAAGTTCTTGGGCACAAATATACGAAATTCCCCCGTTTTAGCCAAAAGAAAATGGGAAAAATTGCTTTTTCTTGCAAAAATAAAAATGCGCTCATGGCATATGCAACTACCACGAACGCATTTTTTGTCTTTCGAAGGATATATCTTACTTCTTCGCAGCCTTACCGTAGCGGCTCATGAACTTATCGACACGTCCTGCGGTGTCAACGAGTTTGCTCTTACCTGTGTAGAACGGGTGAGAAGAACTGGAGATTTCGACTTTTACCACTGGGTAAGTTTCGCCTTCGAACTCTACTGTATCATTCGTCTTTGCCGTAGATTTCGTAAGGAACATATCGCCGTTGGACATATCCTTGAATACGACGGGGCGATAGTTTTCTGGATGAATACCTTTTTTCATTTTGAGTTTAAATATTAATGTTAAATATACGATTTCACACTTTTGGGCTGCAAAGGTACGAATAATTTTTGAATCCACAAACTTTTTGTGGCTTTTTCTTTGTGTGCTCGGATTATTTTGCTAAATTTGCAAACAGAAATGAACGGTCACGTGTATGAGTGAGGTCATAGAGCGTCATCCTTTCAAGCCGTTTCTGCCGGAAAAGGCGAAACTGCTGATGCTGGGCACCTTCCCGCCAGCCCCCAAGCGCTGGTGTATGGAATTCTATTATCCCAACTTCATCAACGACATGTGGCGCATCTTCGGCATCTGTTTCTTCGGCGACAAAAATCATTTCGTGTTGGAACAGGAGAAGCGCTTCGACCTGGAGCGGATCATCCCGTTTCTGGAGCAGAAGGGGATCGCCCTCTATGATACGGCCACCCGTATCCGTCGGACGCAGGACAATGCCTCCGACAAGGACCTGGAGATCGTGGAGGCGACGGATCTTGACGCGATGCTGAGACAGATACCCGAATGCCAGGCTGTCGTCACGGCTGGACAACTGGCGACGGAGGTGTTTTGCGCTCATTTCGGAATAAAGGGTCCGAGGGTGGGAGAGTATGTCACCTTCCATATAGACAACAGGGAGTTGCGTCTCTATCGGATGCCCAGCAGTTCCAGGGCCTATCCGATGAAGGCGGAGAAGAAAGCAGACTATTACGATATTGTATTCAAATACCTAAGACTATGACGATTATTGGAATTGCCGGCGGATCCGGCTCAGGAAAGACCACTGTGGTGAAACAAATTGTCAAGGCACTGCCACCTCACTGTGCAGCGGTAGTGCCCCTTGACTCGTATTATAACGATACGACAGACCTGACACCTGAGGAGCGCAGGCAGATCAACTTCGATCATCCTGACGCTTTCGACTGGAAACTGCTGACGGAGCAGATCAAGAAACTCAAGAACGGTGAGGCCATCGAACAGCCCACCTATTCCTATATAGAGAGTAACCGTCTGAAGGAGACTATCCACGTGGATCCCAAGCCTGTGATCATCATTGAGGGCATCATGGCACTGCACTACAAGAAGTTGCGCGACATGATGGATCTGAAGATCTTCGTGGATACTGACTCCGACGTCAGGCTGATGCGCAATATCCGTCGTGACGTGGTGGAGCGCGGCCGTACCGTGGATATGGTGCTTGAGCATTATGAGACAGCCGTCAAACCGATGCACGAGCAGTTTATCGAACCCACCAAGAAATTTGCCGATCTCATTATCCCCTCAGGCGGAGACAATAAGACCGGCATCCATATCCTCAAGACTTATATCGAGGGAATCGTGACAGGCGTATAGCGCTATTCTTCTATCTTTGCGGGCAGATCGTCAGCGGTGGGGGCTTCCTCTACCGTCTCTGTCTCGATGGCCGTCACTTCCTCCACCACCTCCTCAGCAACGGGAATCTCCTGAGCCTGACGCGCCTTGCGCTTGTCGGAGTAGAACTTCAGGGAGTTGATGATCTCCGTGACACCATAGAGCAGCGTGCACCAGCCCAACACCCACATGGCCATACTGGCGGGTGCCATAGGCTTGATGATCACATAGAGACCTGTCAGCAGGATCAGGGAGGGGAATATCCAATAGCCGAAGCCAATCTTTCCGTATTTCCTGGCATTGATCAGGTTCATATACTGGTTGATGGCACCTAAGATCAGGATGGCGCCGATGATATACATCAGGGCCGTGATGAAGATGGTGGGTGTCAGTGCCAACAGCAAACCTAAGATGATGCTACCCACGCCAACAATCGGAAAGGTGGGTGCCTCTCCGGCAATGACATGACCCTCGGCATCCGTGATCTTATACTCTGTCACGTTCTTCCTTGCATGCACATAAACCACCAGGGAGATGATGCCTGAAAGGAGGAACAGGATACCAATGGCTACGGTTATCCACGTGACGGTGTTGTCAGGGAACTTGATCAGGAGAATACCGATGGCAATGGCGCAGATGGCGCGGAAAACGGAACTTTGTAATATCTTCATTTTACTTAATGGTCTTGTTTTCGTTGCAAAAATAATAAAATATGGTGTAAATCACAAATATTTATGTATTTTTGCACAAAATTTAAAGGATAATGACAACTTTATACTTAGTCAGACACGGTGAGACGGTGGATAATGTCAATCAGATCATGCAGGGACAGACGCAGGGCGAACTCAATGAGAATGGCATCCGTCAGGCCCGGGAGGTCAGTGAGGAGTGGAAAGACCAGCCTCTGGATGCTGTCATTGCCAGTGACCTGAAACGTTCCATTGACACAGCAGCCATTATCGCCGAGCCTCATCATCTGGAGGTGATCACCACGCCATTACTTCGAGAGCGTGACTGGGGAGACTTCACTGGGCGCTATATTCCAGACCTGAAGGGCGAGACGTGGCCAGATAATGTGGAGACATTGGAAAACCTGCTTTCCCGGGCAGGAGAGTTCATCGCCTATGTCAAGGAGACATTCCCAGGAAAACAGGTGCTGGCTGTAGGCCACGGGATTATTAACAAGGCCATCCAGGCAGTATATTATAGAAAACCAATGAGCGAAGTGCGGCGCATGATGAATGCTGAGGTCAGGGTGCTGGAACTATGACTTAACGATGTCCGCCCATCCGTGAACCGCCTCCATGTGATCCACCTCCATGTGATCCACCGCTGTGTGATCCGCTACTGTGCGAGCCACCACTACTGCTACGGGTACTGCTGTGAGAACTGCTGAAGCCACCGCTGCTGTGTGAGCCTCCAGAGCGGGAACCGCTGAAGGAACCACCACTATGAGAACCACCAGAGCGTGAACCGCTGAAAGAACCTCCACTGCGAGAACCACTGCTGATAGAACCGCCGCTGTGCGTGCTGCCAGAGCGTGAACCGCTCATAGAACTGCTGCTGTGTGAACCACCGCTGCGTGATCCGCTGAAACTTCCGCCACTGCGAGGTCTGTCATTGTGAGACCTGCCGCTGCTGTTACGAGAACCGTTGAAACTGCCGCCATCATGTCTGTGGCTGTTGCCCGTCACACGAGTGGAACTGTTGCGAGGGCCGCGGAAGTCCCCACGATCCCAACGGTCGTGCATGCCTACGTGATGATCTTGATGGCCACGGTAGTGGTTGCTGTGTCCGTGATAGTATCCATGTGTGCCGTGGTGATGCCAGGCGTGGCCGCCACGATAGGTGGCATAGAAGTGCGGACGTCCGAAGTAGAAGTAGTCACGATGCGGGTAGCGGAGATAGACGCCGAAGTGCCAGTAGCCTGCCTCCCAGTACAGGGGACGGTAGAAATAGGTGGCTGCCACAAAGGCGTTCCACTGCCAGTCGTAGAGGATATAACTCATGTCGAGGTTACGACGCTCCCAATAGGTGCCGAACACGTCTGCACGTCCTGTGACACCCATGAGGTAGTCGAGGTTGATCTCATACGCTGCCTCATACTGCTCGTCCGTCAGATTCAACTCGTATGCCATCTTGTCGGTGAGGAACAGGGCCTCGTTGCGGGCCTGCTCGTAACTCATGGCGTTGGCGGTAGTGCTAACTGCCATCATCATCAGTGCGAAAAACAACTTCTTCATAACCGTATCATTTTAATCTGTTAGACATTCATTTGACTGTTTCACGATGCAAAGATAGGGCAAAATGAGGGCAAATAAAAAGGATTTCCCCTAAACAGCGTGGGGGAAATCCCTATTTGTGTAGTTAGGAAGTTAGGCCATAACTTCCTGACGCTTATTAGTACTTCTCGAAACTCCAGGTCTTACTGTCTTGGTTCAGCACCAGACGGTCGTTGTCGAGTGTCATGATCTTTACACGTATATTGCTGAAGGGCCTGAAGCCAAAGTTGTTCTCAATGACGGCGGTGTCTGATGCCGTCTCTTTGACAGAGTAGCACTGGATGAACAGACTGTCGCCGATGTGCTGGAAGTTGCCGTAGATCTGTCCCTTGCCCAGATCCGTATCTGCAAAAGAAATGTCACGGAATAGTGCCACGCTGCCAGAGAAACTCAGGTAGTTCGTGTCCGAGCCTTTCAGGCGCCACTGTCCAAGCAGATCACCTGCCTCACCTCCCTCCTGACAGGAGACGAGCAGCATAACTGAGAGCAATATGAGTGATTTAAAGAATCTTGCCATGATAACCGATTTTGAAGTCGAATGTAGAACAGTCTCCAAAGATGTTTCCATTGTCCAGGGCGTAGGCCGCACTGAACTCCCAGGGTCCTGTGTGGTATATTCCCTGTAACAGGGCACCGAAAGAGTGGTGCTTCTCTGACAGTGGCATGTCATACGTGCCCCATCCCTCGCGGTAGGAACCCCTGACCAGATAGGACAGACGGTCTGTGATCTCACCATTGACACCCAGGTGCCAGGCCTTCACGCGATTGTCGCGGAAGGCGGAATAGCCGTCCTGATTATAAACAGGTGAGATGATCAGCGGTGTGCCTGGTGTCATGCCGTAGTGTGTATAACTGCAATAGAAGTCGTGGTTGTAATAGTCGTCCTTGCCTGTCACCTTGTCTGTGATCTGATGGCGGACGGGCTCCGGATAGTCACCTCTGTCCCAGTGCAGGGGACCAGACTGGTTCGTGCTCTGGAAATACTCCAGTACGGCACCGCGGACATACTGTCTGCCCTCGGCCTTGTTGCTGTACTGCAATCCCCACAGACCATCCCAGCCGTTACCCTTGCGGATGCCTGACCCATCCTCGAATGGGTTGTCCAGGTATGCCTGTATCTGATGGTCCCTGTTGATGTTCCAGCCAATCTGGTAGGTCATCACGCCGACATGGTTGCCCCACACCCAGTCCTCATTGGCATTGTTCTCGAAATACTGACTGTCGCCGCCAGGCAGGATCACGTTCCAGAAGGCCTTCAGGTTGGTGGGCTTCTCCGTGGCGGTCACCTTGCCATCAACATATCTGTATCTCGTGCCGCCAAACTGTACGGCATGTTCGATGCCAACGGTGACGAAGACGGGTTTCTCGGGATTGCTGCGCAGATACAGGTGTTTCTGGTGGTACCAGATGTCCTTGGCGTAGGCCCTGTTGATGTTGTGCTCCTGGAACTGGTCCTCGCGGAACCCGCTGTCCAGGAACTTACCGTAGCCGAAGTCGAAATTGATCTGCAACCATTCCTTGGTATAGGGCACTGTCCAGAATCCCTTGGTGCCGAAGTGCACCTGCGGGAAGGGCTTCGCGTTGGTGCCCTTCACAAACGAGCCCGATGAGAGCAGGTCGTCGCGCACCACCTGTCTTTCCTCGCGGCTGCCAGCCTCCAGGAAGAACGACTTATACGACAGGTTCGCATAGCACTGCTGCAGATACACCTTGTGGTCGGCATGTACGGAGCCGATCACATCAACGGCTCCTGACAGTGAGAGGTCTTTCGAGAAGGCGTGCTCCACATTGACGGCCCCCCGCAGATAGGCGGTGTTGGAACGGGTGCCCAGCACGTGATGACGGTTGGCTGTCAGTTGTGATGCCGTATAGTCGCCTGTTCCTACGGCGGCCTCTGTTGTCAGGTCGTAGGTGACATGTGTCGCCTGTGTGTCCTGGGCATTTGCTAAAGTAGAAATGATGAGGCTTGTGGCGAGAAGTATGATAGTCCTGTTTGTCATGTCAGAATATCTTTCCGGAGACAATGTTGACGAACGTTTTCCAGAGAATCTTGATATCCATCAGGAGCGACTGGTGCTCCAGATAGTAGAGGTCCATCTCCAGTCGTTTCAGCATCTTCTCTATCGTGTCGGTATAGCCGTTATGGAGGGTGGCGTAACTGGTGACTCCTGGGCGCAGCACGTAGAGCAGTTCATAGCGCGGGTCACGCTCCATAATCTGGTCGATGTAGTATTTGCGCTCAGGTCTCGGGCCGATGAAGGCCATGTCGCCTTTCACCACATTCCACAACTGTGGCAGTTCGTCGAGGTGATGACGCCTGAGGATCTTCCCGATACGGGTGATGCGCTGGTCGTTCTCGTGATGGTATAGCGAGGGCCCGTCTTTCTCCGCGTCAGGATCCATACTGCGGAACTTGTAGATGTAGAAGGGCTTGCTGTATTGGCCTATCCGCTCCTGTTTGAAGATGGCTGGTCCGCCGTCTTCAAGTTTGATGAGGATATAGCACAGGGCAATCAACGGGGAAAACACAATCATACAGATGACAGCCACGGAAAAGTCGAAGGCTCTCTTGATGCTATTCTGTATGTGGCCCATACCCGATGATTGGACATTCTCTTGGGGGGTAGTCATGTTCCGATAAGCCGTTTTTTCTTTCTAAACGCAGAAAAATGATGATTATTGTGTCTTATGGCATTATTTTATTCTCGAGATACCGCTTACTGTCCATATTCCTCTTCTGCACCTTGATGTAATAGGTGGGCAGGAACAGGAACAGGAAGTACAGATATGCCTTTATCTTGGAGAATCCCAGCACTTTCTCATACACGCGGATATTGTATTTCACCAGCGACAGTTTGTTGCTGGACACCGACTTCCTGCGATTCCTGTAATAGGCGAGGGGATACTCGATGGCGTAGGCCATCCTGCACTTCTGGATGATGGCCAGGAAAAGACCCCAGTCCTGACGCTTGCGCAGGTCGGGCATGAAGAACTTCTGTCCCAGTTTCTGGATGTCGTACATCGCCGTGGAACAGCCGATCTTATTGTCGCGCTTCAACATCTGGAAGGAGATCCTTGGTGGGGCGTAGTTGATACCCGTCTCCTTGTCGTTGCCGTCGCAGATGATATAGGAGGAACACACCAGTGCACAGTCTCTGGCGAGCATCAGTGCCAACTGCTTCTCCAGTTTGTCTGGAAACCACCTGTCGTCGCTGTCGCAGAAGGCGATATAGCGGCCCTGCGCCCGTTCGATGGCCTCGTTCCTGGCATAGCCGGGACCGTTGTTCTTCTCCAGGAACTTCACTTTTACGCGTGGGTCCTTGGCAGCGTAGTACTTCAGGGTACTGATGGTCTGCGGGTCTGTCGAACCGTCGTCGGAGATGATCAGTTCCAGGTAGGGGTAGGTCTGTGCCAATATACTCTCAATGCTGCTGGAGAGAAACCTTCCTGCATTGAACGTTGGCATGATGACTGATACCAGATCCTGACTCATAATATTGACAAACCCTGTAAAATTCAGGGTGCAAAGGTACAATATTTATTTCAGATATACGCACCTTTTGTTTTTTTTTTGTACTTTTGCAGCAAAAATCGAGGAAAATGAACAGAATAGAGGCCTTTGTCTATCAGCGCGTCAAGAATAATTATCTCCTGAAAGATGCTGTCCGCAACGTCTATCAGGCATTCTACGACCTGTTGCCCAACTATGAGTCAAAGTTTCCGCAGGAGCCCATCGTGCTCGAAGACAGTTTCTTCGGCTTCCACGACGTGAAGCCCTTCAGCCACGACAATAAGAGGCTCCTGGGCTGCCGTCTCTCCATTCCCCTCCGCATGCCCACGAAGGATGATGCCCTTGAGGTGGGCTATTATACTGGCGAGCACTACGGGGAGTGGCACCGTCTGGGCGATACCCGTGCGTGGAACTACCATAAGGGCTGCCGTCTGCAGTGGCTCGATGATTCCCACCTTATATATAATACGTGTGAGGGAGGCTGGCTGAATGCCACCGTCTGCGATATGACCACTGGCGACAAACGGATCGTCGGCTGGCCCATCGACAGTGTGAGTGCCGACGGCCATTGGGCCACGACCTTCAGTTATGGCCGTCTGGAGCGGCTGATGCCTGGCTACGGCTATGCCATCGGCGACGATGAGGCTCTTCTGGAAGAGTTGGCCCCTGTCTCAACGGGTCTTTATCTCATCAACCTCGATACCAACGAGCGCCAGATGCTCGTCAGTCTGGGGCAACTCGCTTCCCTTCAGCCCGAGTCGTCGATGGCTGACACCTATCATTTCGTCACCCATACCGAGTTCTCCGCTGACGGCCGTTATGTGGCTTTCCTCCATCGTTGGTATAAGGGCACCTTCAAGCGCACCCGTCTTATCGTCCTCGACCTCGAGACCCGTGAGATGCATGTCTCGCCCACTACGGGCATGGTGTCACATTATGTCTGGAACCGTCAGAACGGCATCGTCGCCTATTGCCGTATGGAGGACATCGACTCCCACGTGTTCTTCTCTGACCCCACGATGCATGACTGGAAGCGCTGTGGCTACCCCCAACTCAACTCCGACGGGCATCACCACTTTATCGACGATGACACCTTCGTCGTGGATACCTATCCCGACAAATACCGTCACTGTAAACTGTGGAAGGTGAGCGTCAAGAATGACGAGGTGTCGTTGTTGGCTGATGTGAAGAGCCTGAAACAGTTCGTGAATCCCGATATCGACCACAACTGGAAGTGCGATCTGCACCCCCGCGTCAGTGCCGACGGCACACTGGTATCCTTCGACTCCACCCACACGGGCCGTCGCAGCCTCTGTGTGATGCGGATTCAGTAGAAGTTCTCGATGATGTATTGGAGGGCCTGTTCGTTCAGGTGGCAGTAATGGCCGAGTTTCATGTGGCCCGTGGAGGCATGCTCTGCGTCGCTCACCTTCAACGAAGGTTCGTACATCACCCTCAGTCCTGCCTTCCGGCACTGTTCTGCCAACCAGATCTCCTCGCAGAACAGGAATACGGGATAGTCGATGACCCCGCAACGCTCGAAATATCTTCTCGTCAGGATGATAAACGAGCCGTGGCCGCCGTAGATCTCGCCAGCGGGGTGGGTCTCCCATCTCTTCTGTCGCGTTGTGATCCAGCGCTTTATAGCCCACAGGTGAGGATAGTGGAAGATCGTCTTCAGTATCTTCAGTGTCTTTACTGGATAGCGACGTAGGATCTTCGGATTACGGTCCCGGCCTTCCTGAGCCGACCATATCTGCGGGGCTATCCAGCCTGTATCCTCTGTGCAGTCGTAGGCGGTGAGCATCTCGAAGAAGTCCTCCTCCACCGTCAGATCCACGTTGCTGATGATGGCGTAGTCGTAGGCCATGACGTCTGTCTTGAGCATCGCCCGACGGATGCCGCCGAAGTAGCCGGGGTTGTCCTCCCGGGTGTTCTGCGACACGAAGAAGTCGAGCGTCACCTCGTCGCCAGCCTTTTCCGCTGCCTTCTGCAGCGAGGCCTTGTAATGCTCCAACTCCTGGTCCGAGTTGAACGTCACACAGAATACCGCAATCCTTTTCATGGCTGCAAAGGTACAACATTTTATTTTTTTTTCTTCAAAATAACTACAAAAAGTGAAACTCCACGACGCTAAAGTGCCACTTTGCATTCTTAAAAATCCTTTCAGCCAACAAGTAACATACTGATTATCAAGTCGTTCTCCTGAAAGGCGCTTGGACGGGATGTGCTTTGAGGTATTTTAGGTTTGATTGCTGCCATTCCTATAGGGTTATATGCTTTTCCTACTGATATTTCCCATGCTAATTTGACAATTGTCAAACAATCGTCTGACTGTTGTCAAATGATCGTCTGACAATTGTCAAATTACTGACACTCGTTTCCGTAGGAACGCCAGGCACGTCTCCGAGGAAGTCAGGCACGTCTCCGAGGAAGTCTGCCACTGTCTCCAGAGACAATCATGGCCCAAAAAGCCCCTTCAGTCGAATTGCCTGATAATCAGGTGATAAGCCTTCGGCTGAAAGGTAAAATAAAAATGATGTAGGAGATTTAACAACTTTTTTACGGACTTTTTACGTGATTCATCCAGACATTTTGTAAATTTGCAGGTTGGAGGGGTAGGTTTTTGCCATCTTATCCGTCTTATAGATAGAATGTGATTTAAAAAACAATGCTGGTGAAGATGAAAAAGATATTGTTTTCAATGGTTATGCTGTTGCTGCCTATAGCGGCCGGGGCTTACGATGCCAAGATCGACGGTATCTATTATAACTTGGTGAAGAAGGCCAAGATTGCTGAAGTGGTGGAGGGTGACGAACCGTATGAGGGGGATGTGATAATCCCCTCGACGATAACCTGTGACGAGATAGACTATACCGTAGCCTCTATCTCGCCTTATGCCTTCAGGAACAGCGGAATTACATCCATAATCATACATGATGGAATAGAGACGATAGAATCTTATGCTTTTATGGAGTGTAAAGAACTGGTGTCAGTCACTTTGCCTCAACATCTGAAGACTATTGGCGAGGGTGCTTTTTATGGTTGTTCCAGTCTGGCATCAATTTCCCTTCCAAGTAGTCTGACTTCAATCGGAGGAAGTGCTTTCTATGAGTGTACTTCTTTGACTTCTATTGTTCTTCCAGATGAAATAAGTGAGTACGGGAAGGGAATTTTCTGTGGTTGTAAGAATCTCGTGAAAGTCAATATTCCCAAGACAATGACAACCATTCCCCCAGGCTTTTTCTCTGCCTGTGAGAAGTTGGAATCAATCGTCATACCGGAGACCGTCAGTGAGGTTGGAGATGCTGCTTTTTCAGGAACTGGGATCAAGACGATGGTGATACCTGAAACGGTTACACGTTTAGGGTCTGGTGTGTTTAATGAATGCATATTTCTTTCTGATGTTCATCTCCCTGACAATATGACATCCATACCTTATTATTTCTTTCAACACTGTCTTAGTCTTACAGAGATAGAAATCCCGCGAGGAGTGACGGAAATAGGGTCTGGGGCTTTTAAGGGGTCAGCCATCACTGCCATTGATATTCCTTCCAATGTAACCCTCATAGGAGAGGGCGCATTTCAGGATTGCATTCATCTTCAAACCATCTCCATTCCAGATGGTGTCGAGGGCATCTATCCTTATACATTTCAATACTGTACGAGTCTCACCTCCATACGTCTTCCTGAGAGCCTAGTGTGGCTGGGTCATAGGGCATTCTATGGTTGTGTGGGCTTGGAAGAGATTACCTTTCCTGAGAACATGCGTGAAGTTGCTAGTTGGTGTTTTATAGGCTGTACCGGCCTGAAGACAATCGTTCTTCCTGATCCTGTTTACAGGATAGGCCGAAATGCATTCCAAGGCTGTTCAAATTTAGTGTCTGTAACGCTTGGAAGTAAAATCCAAAATCTTGAATATGGTGCATTTTCCGATTGCAAGAACTTGGCGGATTTTTACTGCTATACTACCACTGTTCCAGGTAGGGACGTCTATGCCGCAAGTTTTTTCGAAGGCTCGTATATCAATTATGCCACGCTCCATGTGCCAGACTTTGTGTTAGATGACTATCGCACGACATCTCCTTGGAGCGAGTTCGGAAAGTTCGAGGGTATTACAGGAGTGTCCATTAGGGACGTCATACTGGGGGAGGAACAACAGGATGCTCCCTATTACAATCTCAATGGCATGCGTGTCGCGCAGCCGGGGAAGGGCGTGTATATCAAGGATGGCCGTAAGGTCATCGTGAAATAACAAAATGGAGTGAGTCAGAACCAGATAGAGCAACTATTCAGGAAGCATTACGCCAGACTGCGGCGGTTGGCCTATACCATGCTGCACGATGAGGAGGAGAGCAAGGATGCCGTGAGCGACGTCTTCGTCAGGATGATGCAGACGGGTACCCAGCCTGACGAAGACAAGGCTGAGGGCTATCTCTCCATCGCCGTCCGCAACCGTTGCAGGGACGTGATCGCCCATCAGCAGATACGCCAGAAGGTGGAACGGCTGATCCCTACAGACAACACGGTATGGCTCTCTGAGACGACGGAGCAGCAGCGCTACTCCAGACTGCGCCACCTGGTGGATACGGAACTGACAGAGCAGACACGGCAGGTGTTCCTCCTGCGCTTCGACAGGCGCATGAAGTACGAGGAGATCGCCACCGCTCTGGGCATCAGTGAGAAGACCGTCTATAAACATCTGCATCAGGCTATCACGAAGTTACACGAACATTTTAAAGACCAGGAACAATGAGTGACATCCAGCAAGAAGACAAACTGACACAGGTGCTCGAAGCCGTGGAGCATCCTGAGCGCTATACTGACGAGCAGTTACAGCAGTTGCTCAGCGACGAGGCGTGTGCAGACTACTACCGTCTGATGTGCGATGCCGCCAGTGCCTATGCTGATAGCCGCGAGGCAGACGGGGCAGAGACGGAAACTGCGTGGCAGCGACTTGTCTCCAAGCGGTCTGCCCGTGTGCTGACATTTCGTAGGATAGCCGCCATCCTGCTGGCCGTGCTCTTGCTGACAGGCATCTCGTATGCTGCCATCTGGCTGATGAATGGCCATGGGGAGAATGGCCATGGGGACAGGCACCTGGGTCAAACCGCAGGAGACAGTCCCCAGCAGGAGACCGCCGCTGACAGACCGACGGCTCCTACGGACACGATATGTACGTTTCAGGACGCAGAACTCCAGGATATCCTGACGGAAGTGGCGGCCCATTATCAGTTGCGGACAGACTACCGTAGCGAACAGGCGCGCCATATCCGCTTCTATGTCAAGTGGAACAAGGCGGAGGGCGTGAGCCCTATCATGGAGCGCCTGAACATGTCGGAGAAGGTGAAGATCCAATTGGCAGATGACCTGCTGATCGTAGAATAGACATGAGGCAAACGTTGTGCCTGACCTTATTAGTCATGGCTGCTCTTTCCGTGAGAGGGCAGCATACTTTTCGTGACACTTCGCTTTCTGAGGTCCTGGTCACGCTTGCCGAATCCTCCAAGCGCTATAACATCACCTTCGTCTATGACGAACTGGAAGACTTCACCGTGACGAAGACCATCCGCAAGGGTCGTTCCCTGCCTGATGCCGTCAGGGAGGTATGCGGCTTCTATCCTGTCAGGGTGGTCGTGGAGGGTAGGGAGATCTTTGTGGAGTGCACCCAGAAAGAACGCATGAAACTGAAGGGGCGGCTCGTGGATAGTGACAACCAGCCTGTGGCCTATGCCAATATCGCGCTGTTCAGTCTGACGGACTCTGCCCTGATAGGCGGAGGCGTGAGCAACGAGGCGGGTCGCTTCGTGATTCCCTGTCATGCTGATCGTGCCTTGGTGCGTATCAGTTGTGTTGGCTTCAAGACCATCGAGCGTCAGATGCCTGTCAGTCAGGTGGGTACCATTCGGATGCAGGTGGCAGACTACTACCTGCATAATGTGACCGTCAAGGGAATACCCCCTGTGATCCGCTATGACGGAGACCGTCTTCAGTACGTCGTCGCTGATGATCCCTTTGCCCAAGGGCAGAGCGTCATGGAACTGATGAACCGTGTGCCGATGGTCACCCTGTCAGGAGGACGTGTCAGTATCTTAGGCAGGGGGCCTGCCAGATGGATGCTCAACGGACGGGTGCTGGAGGATCCGCTTAAACTCTGGTCGTTACGCGCTGAGGATATCGAGCGTATCGAGGTCATCAGCGACTATATCCATATCGTGACCAGACGTGACCAGACCCTCGGATGGCGGGGTGACTTCACAGGTGAACTGATGGCCAAGGATGATTTGAACTGGCGATATAGTGGAAACGTGAGTTATGCCACCAAGCACCTTGATGCCTCGCTCGACGTCTATGGCAACCGTCTGACGGAGCGCGTCGATGCCATGACCACCTACGAGCGTCCTCACGAGTTTGTCAAACGGTCTGACAGTCGGGATGAGGAGCAGGATAGGGAGCATGGGACAAACTTAGCGCTTCATATCCAACTGACACCACGATGGGAGGCTGGAGCGATGCTGTCGTACAGGCAGAACCGTGACCATCATGATATGACGGATGCCGATCGAGTGCGCTTCAACATCAACTATGCGCCATTCTCAGGACTTGGCCCTAATATCAAGGATTACACTATGGCCTCGACTTCCTCGTTGTCACCAGTAGGGGCCATGCATACGACGGCCCTCACGGCCTATAGTGACTTTCGACTCGATACGTTGGGCAAACAGGCCAGTCTCACGTATAACTTCTATCACAAGACGGGCACACGGGGCTCCGTCATGGAGGGCGACGCCAATATCCCCGTGTATTATTATTCCTCTACTGACCCCTATCATGTGTCCAACTCCTTCGAACTGGATACGGACTACAAGATCCACTCCCTGAAACTCGACTTCACGTTGCCTTTCCCCTTTGCCAAGGTGGAGACGGGACTGGCCTATACTGATATTGACAATACGGTGGAGAAAAGTCAGGAGCAGTCCTCGAACATCGACATTGATGGCATCTATCGGAATAATAATTATCGCTATCAGGAACAGAGCGCCATCGGCTATCTGATACTCAGCAAGCAGTTGCATCCTAGACTCTCTGCCGTCTTGGGACTGCATCTGGAACGCTCATGGCTGACGGGCGAAGATAGGGATATGACGAAGAGCCGCAAGACCAAACAGACGTTCACCAAATTGTTGCCAACCCTCTCTGCCAATTACCAGTTGGGCAGTCGTCAGCAACTTGTGCTGCAGATGGGCAGGAACATCAACCGTCCAGACTTCGATGAGTTGAATCAGGTACCCGTCTATGTCACCATGACCAACCTGATAGTGGGTAACCCTGCGCTCATCCCAGGAACGACTGATTACGCAGAGTTGTCCTATCGCCACTCCTGCGGTCTCTATGCCAACCTCTGGTATCGGCATGGCGAGGATCAGACGGCGTGGGTCACCCGTTTCCAGATAGACCAAGGGCAGAGTTACCGTCTGGAGTCGCAGACCACTAAACCCGAGAACTGGCTCGACGAGCGGCAAGGTGGTCTCTATTTCCGTTACCAGCAGCGTCTGGGCACTTGGCTGAACACCGTCGCGGAGGGCGACCTCTACTATTATCATGGCAGTTCTTCGCGCTCAGAACTAAGCCGAAACGAAGATGCCGTCTTTAATCCCTATATGCCTGACCTGCATGGTTGGGGAGAGCATGCAGCGCTCTCTGCCGATGTGTTCCTGAACCCTCAGCGCACCCTTTTGCTGAATGCCCGTTACGACCATTGGTTCCGACAGTTGGAGAAGATGATGGATATCGGCACATACGGCTATGCCTCTTTTGCCCTGCGCTATTCTTTGTTCGACGATCGCCTGAAACTGTCGTTGGTGGCCCATGATCCGTTCCGTCAGCATGTGACAGACCTCACGCGGTCGTACAACTGGTTTACGGAGCGCATCCACACCGTCCACCATTCGCAGTTTGTCAGCCTGACGGCCTCATATGCCTTGGGCGGCAAGAAGGTACGTCGCAGTTATCGTGACAAGAAAGATACAGAGACACAGCGTGCAGAGAAACGGAGAAATCAAAAAGACTATATATATGAATAAGGTGAAACTGTATATGCTGCTCCTGACGGCCATGACGCTTGCCTGTGGATGCAGCGACGAGACAGAGATAACAGAAGAACGCTTGGTCTATGAGCCCTACGATGCGAAGATCGATGGCATCTGCTATCAGTTGGACCCCGACACTCAGACGGCTGTCGTCACGGCTGGTGATATGTTCTATGCAGATGATGTCGTCATACCTGCCACCGTTGAGCATCAGGGCATCGCATACCGTATGACTGGCATCGCAGAGAAAGCCTTTGCCAATTGTGAACAACTACGCTCTTTAGTCATACCAGAGGGTGTCAGGACCATTCCTGCCCGTATGTGTGCCTGGTGCTATGATCTGGAGACTGTCACCCTCCCGTCGTCCATCACCAGCATAGGCGATGAGGCCTTCTCCAACTGTACCTCCCTGACCGCTGTCAGCATCCCCGATGGGGTGGAGGAGATTGGCGAGAGCGCGTTCTTCTGCTGTACATCGCTGACTTCGATGGTGGTCCCCAATAGCGTAAGCACCATCAGGTGGCGCGCCTTTACGGGGTGCACTAATCTGGTCTCAGTTTCCCTGTCTGAAAACCTCACACGTATTCCTTCTGAGTGCTTTGCCCATTGCTCAAGACTTTCCTCCGTCTCGATCCCAGAGGGGGTCGTCTATATCTCCAACCACTGTTTCTCTCATTGTATCTCGCTGACACAACTCACGCTTCCCCAGTCGCTGAAGTCTATGGATAGGGGTGTGTTCGAATATTGCACGGGTCTCACGTCCATCACGATACCTGAGGGCGTGGAGCAACTCGGTGCCCTGTTGTTCTGCGAATGTACCCATCTGACATCGGTGGAGTGGCATCCCCAGACGGTTCCTGAGGGCACCTTCAAGAACTGCACGGCGCTCGTGGAAGTCAGGGTGCCAGAAGGTGTCACCCATATCCAGGCCAATGCCTTCGATGGCTGCAGCAACCTCTCGACGCTCACGCTCCCCAGCACTTTAGGAACCATCGCCCCAGGGGCCTTTAAGGACTGTCGTAGTCTGAAGGATGTCTATTGCCTGAGTGCCCAAGTGCCTTCACTTCCTTATTCTATAGAATCAACTTCCGACCTGATCTTCGAGAACACAGACCTCAGCACTGCCACCCTCCATGTCCCCGCCTCTGCCTTGGAAGCCTATCAGACCACTCCCCCTTGGAGCACCTTTGGCAAACTCACTGGGAACTCTGAGTGAGTTTGGTTAAATAATCATAAATAACGAGGGACGAAAGCAGTATTTGGGTCGTTTCTGTGTTCTAGTATTATAGAATAACATGTATAATAGAGGAATACCAATGAAACATCTTTGTATTACATTGTTGATGGCTGTGGCAGTCTGCTGCATGACTGCCAGGGCCGCGGCTCCTGAGCGGAAGATGCTGGAGCAGGGCAAGACATGGTGCTACATCCATCACCATTTCGAGGACCAGGCGAATGACTACGACGAGACCCTGTGGGAAGTCAAGTATCATTTGGAGGGCGACACCGTCATCGACGGGCGCGAGTATATGAAGATGTACAGGTGGGCCGAGTATGTTGACGGTGATGGCAGTCAGTCATACTACGGTGCCTTCCGTGAGGATGAAGAGGGACGGGTGTATATGTACAGTGACTATGAACAGGGCGACCGCATGGTGCTCGACTTCAGTCTGCACTACGACCAAGGCTATTTCCCTGATGTCACCCGCATCACAGAGACCATCAAGGTGAATGGTCGGTTGTTCCGCCGATACAGGTATCAGGATGTCAATCCCAATGGCAATACCTACGATCTTGGTTATGTCGCTGTGGAGGGGGTGGGCTTTCAGGGGTACGGTCTGATGTTCGACCCCTATGCGCCACAGCCCGACTGTATCTGCGACTACGAGTCGCTGGGATATGTCTCAGGGCGTGACCTCTGGTTTGATGCCAACAATTTCCAGGCTCCCAAGGAGATCGAACTGACGGAGGACGAGCAGCAACTGATAGCCAGCAACAACGACTTCGCCTTCAACCTGTTCCGCCAGGCGCGTGGCACGGAGAGCAGCATCCTCTCGCCGTTGAGCATCACCTACGCCCTGGGCATGCTCAACAATGCCGCCGAGGGACAGACCCTGCAGGAGATCACCCAGACGCTCGGCTTCTCCGATGCCGGAGCCGACGCCATCAACGCCTTCTGCCGTAAGATGCTCACCGAGGCTGGGACGCTCGACAGCAAGACCAAGTCGCTCATCGCCAATACCGTCTTCGTGAACGAGGGGCTGGGCTACCGTCTGCAGGACGGCTTCGTCCAGAAGGCCAACGACTACTACGATGCCGATCCGCAGAACCGCGACTTCGCCGACGGGGAGACCATGGCCGTGATCAACCAGTGGGCCAGCGACCATACCGAGGGCATGATCCAGAACCTGCTCACTGAGGACTCCTTCGATCCCTCGATGGTGAGTTACCTGCTGAATGCCCTCTACTTCAAGGGCGTGTGGAGCAGTCCCTTCGATGCTGCCAATACTAAGTCGGAGCCCTTCGACGGCGGCCCCGAGGTGCCCATGATGCACAAGTACCATGCGAAGTATAACTATACTGAGAATGATCTCTATCAGGCCGTCAACCTGCCCTACGGCAACGGTGCCTATCACATGACGGTGTTCCTGCCCCGCGAGGGCAAGACCGTCGGCGACGTGCTCGAATCCCTCAACGGCAACAACTGGCAGGTCGGGAGCCATCACTGTGAGGTCGATCTGAAGATACCCCGTTTCGAGACCGAGACGAAGAAGAGCCTGGAGAAGATCATGTCCGACCTAGGCATGCCCACCGCCTTCTCCGACTGTGCCGAGTTCCCCTATTTCTGCAACGTGCCTGTCTATATCGGCATGATGTTCCAGGTGGCGAAGATCAAACTCGACGAGCAGGGCACGGAGGCCGCAGCCGTCACGGTGGTAGCCGTGGCGGGGAGTGCCATGCCCGAGTTTACCGAGTTCCATGCCAATCGCCCCTTCCTCTATGTCATCAGCGAGCAATCCACGGGTGTCATCTTCTTCATCGGCCAGTACACGGGTGAGGTCACCAGCGCGCTCCCTGCGCCCCAGCGCCTGTCTGTTCCTGAGGAGGACCGTCTCTACAACCTTCAGGGCCAGCGGCTGAGCACGCCCCCCGCCCGCGGCCTGTATATCCGCAACGGCCGCAAGGTTGTGGTGAAGTGAGCACATGCATCGAAGAAGAGCATGCGCCATGATGGGGTATTAAGGTAATTTGAGGTAGTCACAGATGCCCTTGAGCATGGCGCGGAGTTTCTGCCATTTCTGTTTCTCGAAGCAGAGGACGATGAACAGGCGCTTGGCAACCTCGAGGCTCCAGTGGAGGCGCTGGTGGTGCTGACGGCCTATCCAGAGATAGTTGCGCACGATGTAATAAAGGCGCTGTGGGGAGTGGTTTAAGACCGACATCTGATGATGGAAGGGCAAGGCGATCCTGCGGCCGTGGCCCATCTCCTGAACGAGACAGACGCTGTTGTCGCGGAGGATCTGCCAGCCGCCTTCGCGGAGTTTCAGGCAGAAGTCGAAATCAACCCCGTCGATGAAGAGTGACTCGGTGAAGCCGCCCACGGCCTTCCAAGCCTTGAGGCGCACCATATTGCCAGCGGTGATGGCGTGGGTGACATGTTCCGTTCCAGAAGTGCTCTGCGTATGCTGGCGCCCTAAACGGCGGTCCTCGATGCGGGGACAGATGATGGCAAGGTCTCGCTGGCTGGTATGGTGGCTGAACGCTTCGAGCATACCGGGCTGGATGACGGAGTCCTGATCGAGCGTGACAATCCACTCACAGCCGAGTGCCTGGGCCTTGTGGCAGAGTTGGTTCAGGGCCGCGGCGATGCCGAGGTTGGATGGGTTCTCTATCAGGATAGCACCATCGGCCAGGGTGCGGATGTCGGCGATGTTCGAAGAGCCGTTATCGACGAGGATCAGGGGGACAGGTCCATGATTCGGCTGAAAGCCAGAATCAAGCGACCTGTCCCCCTGATCCTGATCCCCCTGATCCTTGGCGGCCTTCAGGTTCTCCTGCAGACGGGTGATATCGGGCTGGTAGGTCACGATGCCGATGGCGTATTCCATATCCTTATCTGTTTATCGGGAGAAGATGCCTTTCAGGGTGTTGAGGATGCCTGTCTGATAGACCTTGTCCTCGAGGATGACGGCGTAGGCCATGAACAGCACGACGCTCAAAACAATCCTGAGCACGGGTGAATCTGTCAGTAATAGGATGATACCGCCTACCAACAGATAGGGTAGGGCATAGGCCACCGATTTAAATAGCAGACCGAAGGGGAAGCGGATGGAGAGCGAGCGGCTGGACTCCATGGCAGCGATCATGAGCACCACCAGTTCGGCTGCCACCCATACGAGACTGGTGCCCACACTCTGCAGACAGGGCACGAGGATGACGGTGAGGATGCCCCAGACGACGACGCCAGCCAGACCAGCCTTGACGATGGTACGGTCCTTGCGCAAGGGTATCAGCAACTGCAGTACGATGATCTTCTCGGAACCGATGACCAACAGTTGGAACATCGTGATGCGCATGGGCAGGATGGCTCCCTCGAAGCCCGGCCCTGCAAACAGTCGGATGATGTCGGGGGCGAACAGTTCGACGAAGATGATGAGCGGGAAGGCAAAGAGGAAGAGCAACTTGAAGGCCACATCGGTATAATGGCGCACCATGTCGAAACGGTCTTCCTCCATCAGCACGCTCATGCGGGGGATCATGACGCCCGTCAGTGTGCTCACCAGGGCAATGACGACGCGATAGACGCGCGTGGCGGTGGCGAAGTTGCCAGCCTCCTGGTTGTTCGTGATGAAGTTGAGCACGGGGAGTGACAACTTCGAATAGACGGCCGAGAGCATGGCGAAGATGCCCAGCATGAAGAAAGGCACGAGGAAGCGGCGGATATTGGCCTGGCGGATGTCCCAGTGCAGATAGGTGCGCTTGTGATACCAGTTGCACACGGCATTGCCCACCGTGATGCCCACGAAGAGGGCATAGTAGGTGACCACATCAGCCCGCGTCTGCACGAACAGGAAGACGGCGATGATGAAGGCCGTGCGCAGGATGATGGAGCGCAGGGTGATATAGCGGAAATCCTCCAAGCCCGTATAGAGCCACTCGATCCAGAAGAGGTTGGCCGTGAGTTTCAGGATGCCGATGGGGATGAGCAGACCGTAATCCTGCAAGCGGGGCGACAGGAGTACCACACCGCAGAACACGACGGCGATGAGCAGTGTGGAGCAGAGGTTCAGGGCAAACAGGTCGGTGAATGTCTGACTGAGTGCCTGGGGGTTGTCCTTGTTCTTCGCAATCTCGCGCACACCCACCGATGACAGACCCATCATCGAGAAGAGGATGCAGTAGTCGATCATGTTATCCACGGTATCGACGATGCCGATGCCCTCGACACCCAGCACGCGGCTGATATAGGGGAAGACGATCAGCGGCACGAGGTAGGTGCTCATGGTGAGCACCGTGCTGTACATGAGGTTGCGCTTGATGTTAGCCAAGGCTTACCTCCTTTCCCTTTTCCGCCAGCCAGGCGTAGAGCAGCGCGATGAGGGGCACCTCGATGGCTGAGAGGTGGAACATATAGAACTCAAACCATCCCATGGCCATCAGGCCGCAGTAATAGAAGAGGATGGTGTGAACGTAGATATTGCGCGTCATGGCCGCCAGCATCTTCCAGAAGTAGATGAACGAACTGGCCACGAGGGTATAGGTGGCAAACGAGAGGGGGTTGGTGTAGATGCAGAGCGTGCCGAAGAAGGTGCGAACGTTGGTGTAGGTGATGCCCGTGTTCCAGTAGAAGGGATTGACTGGTGAGATCATCTCGTAGCCGTTGATGGCGTTCCAGATGTTCACGAAGGGTGCGACGATATAGGAGAAGTCGTTACGGTCGGGGATGCCCTGATCCAGGTCGTAACTCCAGCCGAGGGTGCCGCTGGTGAAGTAATGCACGAAGTGGCGGGCGATGAACTCCACGAGGTTCATGTTGGCCTCACCGTCATTGCCCAGCAGGGGGATCACCATGTAGATGAGATAGAACACCAGGACGGCGCCCAGGATGACACCCAGCACGAGTGTCAGGTTGAGGCGGATTTTGCCCGTATAGAGTTTCATCATGAGGGCAGAGACCACGGTGATGATGATGGCACCCTTTACCATATAACTGAACTGGATGACCAGCATGAGGCCGATAAGCCCCCAGAGCAGGAAGTCTGTCTTCCTGACAAAGTAGAGGGCGAGGATGAGGATGGGGATGATCATGCCTCGGAGGTGGGCCCAGATGCCGTGGCCGCTGAACTCCTCGGCGAAGTCCTCCGTGCCGAAGAGGTAGAAGCCGTGTGAGAGGGTGGTGTATAGTTTGAGCAGGAGGACGGCCACTAGGAGGATGCTGATCACGAGGAGGATTGTGGGGAGGCCCTTCTCCTCGTCCTTGATGGTGGAGATGACGGGCAACTGGTAGTGGCGCATCAGGGTGGCGAAGCCGAAACTGGGGATGGCGAAGAGCGGCAGTCCGAGGATCCACACGTAGATACTCTCGTAGTTGAACCTCACGAAGCCGAAGTCGGCAGGGATGGCAATGGTGATGAGGAGCACGGCGACGTAGGGGAGCATGAGGGCGCACAGCGGGGTGTAGATGGTACGCCATGCCCTGTACTCGAGATACGTCAGGCACGACACCTCCATGAGAAGTATCAGGACGATGGATAACTGGCTTACGAGATCCACTTAGATTCTGATATGTTCACGTGCTACGATAAGGCTCGCAGGGATGAAGAGTCCCAGGATGAAGGCGCAAAGGAGGATCAGGGGTATGTAGGGTGAACTCTGTTCCTTCAGGCCCAGTGGCGGGGTGAGCAGACGTACGTCAGTCTTCAGCGACTTGGTCATCTGGGCTTCCTCGCGCTTCTGGAGCAGGAAGATGCGCAGGGTGGCCAGCACCTTCAGGTCTTCCTCGTCGGTCAGACCGTCGATGTATTTCTTGGGTGCAGAGGCAATCAACTGTTTGCCCTCCTTCTCCTTGGCTGCCACGTTCTTCAGTTGCATCTTCACCTGCTTGATGGCGTTCTCCGCAGAGGTGAGCACGGCATCATGCATGGCGGCCAACTGCTTGTCGAGATCCTTCACCAGCGGACTCTCCTTGCTGGAGGCGGCCACGATCTTGTTGCGCTGCAGCAGCAGGGCGTTGTACTCGCTCACGGGTTCTGACAGCCCAGAGTTCTCGGCCACGAGGAGGGCTGGCAGGAGTTCGTCCTTCTTCGACTCGTCGCGCAGATAGTCGCGGATGGCTTCGGCCACATAGAGTTGACCCTGTAGTTCCATTTGTGCCTGGGCTACGTCCTTCGCACTCTCGGCATACATCGACGCCATCACCTCCAGGTCGGGCATCATCGTCTTGCTCTTATGCTCGGCCACGCGCTCTCCCAGGGTCTTGAGTTCCTGGTCCAGTGAGGCCATGCGCTCCACGACATATTGTTCGGAAATGGCAGCCTCGGCATCCTTGTCGGCCTTTGACTCCTTGCGGTACTCGGCGATGATGGCATTGATGATATTGGTGGCGCGCAGTTTCGACACGTCCTTGCATTCGATGTCGATGATCGAGGCCTCGCGGTTGCTCACGGCGATGTTCAGGCGCTTCCTGGAGAGCTGATCGACGATGGCCATGGGTTCCGTGCGCTTCACGGTGATGGTCACCTCGTCGTCCTCCATCTTGCTCAGGTAGGGGGTGGCCTTGATCTCGATGTCGCCGATGGAACTCTTCAGCGTACTGTTCACATGGCCCGTGATCTCGTCGTCGTACTTGTCGTCGTTCTTCTTGATCTTGTAGATCTTCAGGTCGCCGTTGCGGTTGAGATCAACCTTCATCTTGATGTCATCCTCCTCAGTGAGTGTCTTGAACTTGACGATGATGGGCCGCTCATCGATGTAGAGGTCCTTGTTGCGGATGCCCTTGATGGTATAACTCATGTCGAGGTCCAGTTGGTGGACGACGTTCAGCAGGAGCCAGGGCGACTGCATGGCGTAGAGTTCGTTATAGACGTTCGACGATCCCATGTTCATGCCCATGAGACCGCCCAGTTCTGCGAGACCTCCGATTTGTCCCATGAGGGCACCCATGCCGCCTTGGTCCTTGATGAGCACCTGTGCCGCCTTGGTGTATTTGGGCGGGGTGATGACGAGATAGACGACAGCCAGCAGCAGGGTGGCGGTCACGGAGATGGCAAACCATTTCCACTTGGCGAGGCACTGTCTGACAAACTCGCCGATAGTCAGGGATTTATTCTGAGCCATAAGTTCTTCTTATTTGAATATCAGGACGGATACGGTGGTGAGCACGGAGATGGCCGAGAGCCAGAACGAGGCCTTGGTGATCTCATTGGCGTTGGCTGCTGACTGACGTTTCTGGTAGTTGTTGGGTTCCACGTAGATCACGTCGTTCTGCTGGAGGTAGAAGGCGGGAGACTCTGTCAGTTCCTTCTGATTCTGCAGATCCACGATATAAGTCTCCTGCTTGTCGCCGTCAGTACGGATCACCTTGACGTTTTTGCGCTTACCTGTGATCTTCATGTCGCCCGCTTTGCTAAGTCCCTGCAGGAGGTTCACCTTATCGCTCTCGAACTGATAGAAACCAGGCTTGTTCACCTCACCCATCACAGAGAATCCCAGGTTCAGGTACTCCACGGTGACCACGGCGTCTGTGGCCGCGTGCTGCTCGTTGAGTTTCTGCTTCAGGTGTTCCGCCAGTTCCGAGCGCGTCATTCCTGCTGCCTTCACCTTGCCGATGAGGGGGTATTCGATGTTGCCGTCTGGATCGATGGTGTAGCCTGAAGTGCCCTGGCTCATGTTCCACGTCGTCTGCTCCGGATAACCAATGATTTGAGAGGTTATGGGCATGTTCAGCATGTTGTTCAGTTCCACGGACTTGGTGTTGACGATGATGGAAAGCCTGTCTGCCGGCTTCAGGATGATACCTTTGTTACTGGGCAAGGTGAATGTTTCGCCGTTGACTGCGTCAGGAAAGTAAGTGATGTTCTTTGGGGTGGTACAGGCCGCCAGCATGAGTGCCGCACAGACTGCCACCAGCAGGTTGTTAATCTTCATTTTCCACATGATTTACAAATAATCGGGTGCAAAGTTACAGTTTTTCCCTGAATTATTTGCAAGTATTCTGAAAAAATGCTATCTTTAATTGTATTGAAGATACTTTCGCTCGAAAAAACTCAAATAAAATTTGGTTTTTTACTTGCTTATTCGTATCTTTGCAGCGATTTTACGGAATCGACGCCTGGGGTTGACTGGATTTGACAGCGGGTCGAGATGGTACGTAAGCACGCGGAGGCTTGTTGGTTCCCTCCATAATCCGAGTCAGCGAAAAATTAATTGGCAACAATGAGTATGCTCTCGCTGCTT
>JAFRMM010000171.1 GCA_017430675.1 Prevotella sp. | reverse complement strand
TTCACGGCCTCAGCAACACATACTGCAACGACAAACGAAACCATAAATAATACTGTCATAATCAATTTCCTTTCTCTAATCTTTAATTTGTTATCCTGTTTGTCTTTTGACGATGCAAAGATACGGCTGTTTGCGCACACAGGCAATGTTTTATGACAAAAAAGGATAGAAAATGGAGTATTTGTTGACGTATGTCAAGTTTTATTCGCATCTTTGAACTACGCTCGAAGATACTCACGTTCGAAAAATCTCAAATAAATTTGGATTTTTGCTCACTTAATCGTATCTTTGCACCCATGGAATTAAAAACGGTTTTCATCAATGCCGCTAAGATTATCTTCCCCGTTCTTCTGGGCGGGGCTATTCTGTATTGGATGTACAGAGGTGAGGATTTCGGACGGTTCTACCATGTCATGACCCAGGAGATGGACTGGACATGGATGCTCCTCTCCTTCCCTTTCGGTATCCTGGCACAGATGTTCCGCGGCTGGCGATGGAAACAAACACTGGAACCCTTGGGGGAATCGCCCAGAGCATCCACCAGTATCTATGCCATCTTCCTGTCCTACGCCGTCAGTCTGGTAATCCCACGTATCGGTGAGTTCACCCGTTGTGGTGTGCTGAAGCGCTACGAGGGTATCTCCTTCTCAAAGGCCTTAGGAACAGTGGTGACCGAGCGCGCCGTTGATACACTCATCGTCATGGGCTACTCTTGTCTGATTCTGTTGGTGGAGATGAGTATTTTCGGCACCTTCTTCCAGAAGACAGGCACCTCGCTCGACCATATCCTCGACCGTTTTTCGTCGATGGGTTATATAGTCACAGCGATCTGTGCCATCGCCGTCCTCATCCTGCTCCACCTGTTGCTGAAGAACTTCTCTATATATAATAAGGTAAAGATGACGCTGGGCGGTATCTGGGAGGGCGTGCTCTCTCTGAGAGGTGTAAAGGACCTGCCCCTCTACCTGTTTTTCTCTATCGGTATCTGGGTGTGCTACTTCCTGCACTACTACCTCACGTTCTTCTGCTTCGACTTTACGGCTCACCTGGGCATCGGCTGTGCCCTCGTGTCGTTTGTCGTGGCCAACTTTGCCGTTATCGTACCAACGCCTAATGGTGCCGGCCCTTGGCACTTTGCCATCAAGACCATGTTGATACTCTATGGTGTTGCCGACGAACAGGCCCTCTGGTTCGTACTTATCGTCCACAGCGTCCAGACCATGCTCGTCATCGCCCTTGGCATCTATGCCTGGGCAGCCCTGTCGTTCACAAAAAGACATAAGAACATACTTATTTAAATACAAACATCTATGAACGAAATTCAAAGTTTGAACCCCGTGTGCATCTGGAAAAATTTCTATGCACTGACACAAGTTCCCCGTCCTTCTGGACATCTGGAGAAAGTACAGAATTTCCTGCTCGACTTTGCCAAGCAGGCAGGTGTGGAAGCCTTTAAGGATCCCGCTGATAACATCGTCATGCGCAAGCCCGCTTCTGCTGGCATGGAGAATAAGAAAGGTGTGATCCTGCAGGCACATATGGACATGGTGCCCCAGAAGACACCTGAGAGCACCCATAACTTCGAGACCGATCCCATCCAGCCATGGATTGACGGTGAGTGGGTGAAGGCTAAAGGCACCACCCTCGGTGCCGACAACGGTCTGGGTGTTGCTGCCATCATGGCCATCATGGAGGATAAGACGCTGAAGCATGGACCTATCGAGGCCCTGATCACCGCAGACGAAGAGACTGGTATGTTTGGTGCCAACGCCCTACCCTCAGGCGAGTTGAACGGCGATATTCTCATGAACCTTGACTCAGAGCACTGGGGCAAGTTCGTTATTGGTAGTGCCGGTGGTATCGACGTAACTGCTACCCTCGACTATAAAGAG
>JAFRMM010000170.1 GCA_017430675.1 Prevotella sp. | reverse complement strand
TGGAGCCGCCTTCGTGACTCATCGCCTCGTCGAGGAGTACGCGGAAGTTCTGCCACTGCACCGTACTGGTGTCCTGGAACTCATCGATCATCACGTGCTCCAGTTGTGTACCGATCTTCTCAAATATGAAGGGGGAGTCGCTGCCCTCGATCAGGGCATGCAACAACTGCTGGGTGTCACTCAGCAGGAAACGGTTGTTGTTCTCATTGAGTTCCCTCACCTTCTTCTCGATACTGCCCAACAGTCTCAACTGGTTCAGATGGCGCAGGGTGAGGTCTGCCGACTTATAGAGTTTCCACTGACGGGAACGCTCTTCTACCGCATAGCGCAGGATGTCGCCTAAGGTTCCTTCTGCCAGTGAGAGGATGAAGTCGCGCTGGGGATGGGTCTTCGCACACCATTTCTCGGGATTGCCGAGACAGTTGGCCACCGTCGCATTCTCGATACTGGGGTCGAACACACCCTTCTGTAACTTCAGGAAGAACCCTGCGATGCCGCGGTTCTTATTCGACAGATCATCGATACTGAGTCCTTCGCCTTCCAAGGTATCGAAGAAACTCTCACCGATCAGGATCATTCGTTCCTCTGCGGCTTTCTTGATCTCCCGCAGTTGGGTGGTATAGCGTTCGAAGAAGCCTTTCTCTTCCATCTTCTGCTCCAGCGCCTGACTCACCTCCTTGTATTCGTTGTTGAAGATGGTGCGTCCGAACCGTTTGATCTGAGTGATGACGTTCCATGACTTCTCATCGGAGATACTCTCCATGATATACTTCAGAATCCACTGCAACATCACATCGGTGGTGCTCAGGTCGGCAATCAACTGATCCACAGCCAACTCCTCCACCTGCACATCATTGAGACCGATCTTCAGGTTAGTGGTCAGGTCGAGTTCCCGTGCCATGTTCCTCAACACACTCTGGAAGAAGGTATCGATGGTCTCCACGCGGAAATAGTTGTAGTTATGAAGCAGGTTCGACAGTCCTTGTCCAGCCCGTTCCCTGATGAGTTCCGTAGGATAGCCCGTCTTCTCCACAATCACCTGCAGGTAGTTGTCTGACTCTGGCAATCCCTTCCAGATACCGTACAACTGACTGAGGATTCGCATCTTCATCTCCTCGGTGGCCTTGTTCGTGAAGGTCACTGCCAGGATGTTCCGATAACTCGTGGGATTCTCCACGATCAGTCGGATGTATTCGGTAGCAAGGGTAAAGGTCTTTCCGCTACCGGCACTCGCCTTATAGACAGTCAGGGGTTTTACCATCGCTTAAAGAGTTCAAAGTCAAAGGTGACGCCAGCCTTCTGGAACTTGGTGTTATAGAAACTGGTGAAGATACCAATGGACATATAACGGCAGGTTAGACCGTAGCCCAACTCGAAGTAGGGACGGGTATGCTGCACCACCACATTACTGAAATACAGACGCTCCTTCTCAATGTATTTGCCGACTAACGGCAACCAGGTGCAGAAGAGCATCGGCGACTCATACGACACGTTGTTGCGGTAGTAGAAGTTTGATTCGTTATACACCTTACCGTCGAGCAGTTGGAAGTTACCCGACCAGTGGTCTTCCCAGCCTTCAGGCAGGTTGTTGTCGCAGAAGTTGGAGTAGTCCATGAAGTAGTTGTCGCTCCTGTCGGTATAGAAGCCGTAACCCGTTCTCAGGTTCAGATACCGCAGTCCTGCAATCTTCATCTTCCACTGGGCATCAAACTCCCAACGCTCATACTGGAGGTTCGACTTCAGCACATTCTTGATACTTCGTTCGTAATCCACCGTGATGACAGGGCCTCTGTCATACCAGGGACGGAACTTCAGTTCGACAGCCGGTGCAAAACTCCTGTATCTGATGGGTTTGTCGTAGATGTACATCACTTCCTTGTTCACAGGGGTACGCTGGTGATAGATCAGACGTGTCTCGATATCCAACCAGTCCACAACCATGATGTTGTTCTTCAGTTCCACATAGTTGTCAAGGAACTGGTCGGCATCCTTCTGATTGAATTTGAGGGTGTCTCCGTTTTCGTGGTTGATCTGGTCGAGCACCGTCGAGTTACTGATACGGTTGTTACCTACCGTCACCTGTAGATAACCGTTACGCTTCGGGTTATAGGTCATCCTCAGGGGGGCGTTGAAGTAGAACTGCTTCTGCTTGAAGTTATAACCGAACATGGGGTCAAACGTCAGATAACGGTGTTCATTGAACTTATACTGCAGATAGAGGTTCATCTTATACGAGATACCCTTGCTGCCGCTATATCTCACGTTCAGGGGATTGATGATAGGCGACAGATGGAACTCGGCACCTTTGTCCTTCGTCTCTGCCGCCAACGGTGTCACGAGGTTATCACCCACGACGTCCCACCAGAAGTGCTTCCACTTGTTCACCTTATGTTCGGTGGTATCGGCGGCGGCTGCTGCTTCAGCCTCCCGTTGCCGTTCTGCCTCTGCCTCATAGATACGTTTGTCACTCTCTGCTAACGGTATCGGACGCAACGAGTCGATAAGTTCCTTGCTCCGTTGCTCGTCGATGCTGTCAGGCAGTGTATAGGGCTGATGATACATGGAGTTGAAGACCGACGAAACCCTGTTGCCCATAAACTTGAACGTCGCTGCCGTGGTACATTGTGTGGGCATCAGTGTCAGCGGACCCAGATCTTCCTGTTTCACCTCCGAATAGAACGACAGCATGTCAAACTCACCACTTAGCACCGTTTTGATGATACGACCTGTTTCCGTTTCCACGATGGCATAGCCGTTCACGAGTTGGGTGTTGTAGAGTTTCGGTTTGAACTCCAGTCGGGTGGTACCGTCGCTCTGGCGGTATTGTCTGTAGCAGTAATAGATCTGGTTGATGGGGTGGAAGGGTGATAGCATATAACCGTCGTAGAGGGCAATGTCATAGAGGTGTGGGATGTTGAAGTCCACGATCACTGGCATCGCCTTGCGGTTTCTGCGGATGGTACCCGTCACCACCTGACGGTTCACCACAAAGTCGTGTTCGCCCATATAGGTCACGTCGCTATACGACTCGCGGATATACTCCCTAGGATCCTTGGCCAGCACATACATCGAGGGGATGAGCCAGAGGATGGAGTTACGTTTCTCCACGTTGAAACGGATCTTCGCATATACGTTGTCCTGCAGACTGTCGATCGTTCTGACATGTGCCTGATGGAACGCGCGGATCTTACCCAGTATCAGCGAATCTTTCCTGGCACCAGTCATGGCTGTCGGCATACTAAGCAGTAGGCTGATCAATAAGAGTTTTGTATATATGAATAGTTGATGATGTTTCAATGTCCTATAGGTTTAATTTCGTTTTCAGATACTTGCCTGTGAGACTCTCCGTACATCGGACGATCTCCTCGGGGGTACCCTTAGCCACGAGTGCGCCGCCTTTGTCGCCACCGTCAGGACCTAAGTCTATCACGTAGTCAGCACACTTGATGATCTCCATATTATGTTCGATGATGAGGATGGTGTGTCCTCGTGCTATCAAGGCGTTGAAGGCATCCAGCAGTTTGTGGATATCGTGGAAATGCAGACCCGTCGTCGGCTCGTCGAAGATGAAGAGTGTCGGCTCCTGTTTCTCCTGTCCGATGAAGTAGGCGAGTTTCACACGCTGGTTCTCACCGCCCGAGAGAGTCGAAGAACTCTGTCCGAGTTTGATATACCCGAGTCCCACATCCTCCAGACTCTTCAATCGCTTCACGATGGTATCCTGCTTATGTTCCCTGAAAAACTCCAGTGCTTCCGAGATCGTCATGTTCAGCACATCGTCGATATTCTTCCCCTCAAACTTCACGTCGAGTATATCGTGCTTGAAACGGTGTCCGTGACAGGCCTCACACTCCAACACGAGGTCGGCCATAAACTGCATCTCAACTGTGATCACACCGGCACCCTTACACTCCTCACAACGTCCGCCGTCGGTGTTGAACGAGAAATACTGTGGCGTGAATCCCATCTGCTGCGACAACGGCTGTTCGGCAAAGAGGTCACGGATGGCATCATACGCCTTTACATACGTCGCGGGGTTCGAACGGGTCGATTTGCCGATGGGGTTCTGATCCACGAACTCCACATGCTTCAGGGCGCTGATGTCGCCGTCGATGCCTAAATACTCGCCAGGGGCATCACACACCTCACCGAGATGACGCTTCAGGGAAGGGTAGAGGATACCCTTTACCAGACTCGACTTTCCCGAGCCTGAAACACCCGTTACCACCGTCATCACATTGAGTGGGAACTGTACGTCGATGCCTCTCAGGTTGTTCATCCTGGCACCCTTGATGTCGATATGCAGGTTCCAGGGGCGTCGGCTCTGAGGTACGGGAATTTCTTCCTCGTGGAGGAGATATTTCACGGTGTAACTCTTCGAGCCTTTCGAGGATGTGATCTCCTTCGCGTTGCCGTGGAAAACCACCTCTCCACCCAATCTTCCTGCATCTGGGCCGATATCTATCAGGTAGTCGGCAGCCCGCATGATCTCCTCGTCGTGCTCCACCACCACCACCGTGTTACCCAGATCCTGCAGATCCTTCAACACATGGATCAGACGGTCGGTATCCCTGGCATGCAGGCCGATACTCGGCTCGTCGAGGATATAGAGCGAACCCACCAGCGAACTACCCAGACTTGTACAGAGGTTGATACGCTGACTCTCACCACCCGAAAGGGAGTTGGAGAGACGGTTGAGCGTCAGATAACCCAGTCCCACGTTCAAGAGGAATTGCAGTCTGCTCTTCACCTCCGTCAGCAGCCGTTTGCCTACCTCCTGGTCATGTTCATCGAGTTCCAGACGGTCGAACCACTCCTTCAGTCTCACCACGGGCATCTGCACGAGGTCGGTGATGCTCCTGCCGCCGATCTTCACATAGTCGGCTTCAGGCTTCAAACGGGTACCGTGACATGTCGGACACGTCGTCCTGCCACGATAGCGCGCCAGCATCACGCGGTACTGGATCTTATATTGGCTCGCCTCCACCATCTTGAAGAACTCGTCGATACAAGGTTTCTCCTTGGCACCCTTATCCGAGGGCAGACCGTGCCACAGCCAGTCTTTCTGCTGCTGCGTCAGGTTCATGTAGGGCTCGAAGATGGGGAAGTCGTCAGCGGCGGCATGACGCACGAACCACTGTTGCCACTCCTTCATCTTCTCTCCGTGCCAGCACACCACGCAACCGTCATATACCGATAGCGTTGTGTTGGGGATCACCAGTTTCTCATCGATGCCGATGATACGTCCGAAACCTTGACAATGGGGACAGGCCCCGGCGGGAGAGTTAAACGAGAACATCTGGTCTGAGGGCTCCTCAAACGTCATCCCGTCAGCCTCGAAACGCATGGAGAAGTCGTAGGTGATATTCGAGGGTAGGAACATCAGGCGCATCTCGCCACCGCCCTCATAAAAGGCCGTCTCTGCCGAATCTACCAGACGGGCAATCACATCCTTCGAGTCATCCACACTCAAACGGTCGATGACGAGATAGATTTCTTTCTGCTGGCAGTCGCCAGCAGAAAGAATATCATCAATCCTCTGGAAATCATTGTTAATGAAGATTCTTGTGAAACCTTCCAAGAGATACGCCTTCAACTGCTGCTCCATCGTGCGCCCTTCAGGCACATGGATCGGCGCCAGCACCACGAATTTCGTACCCTTCGAGTATGCCAGCACCTGCTTCACCACATCCTCCGTCGAATGCTTCTTTACCTCACAGCCACTGATGGGCGAGTAGGTGTGTCCGATGCGAGCATAGAGCAGTCTGAGATACTCGTAGATCTCCGTCGTGGTACCCACGGTGGAACGCGGATTCCTGGAGATCACCTTCTGTTCGATAGCGATGGCAGGGGGGATACCTCGGATGTAGTCGCACTCGGGTTTATTCATTCTTCCCAAGAACTGACGGGCATAACTCGACAGGCTCTCTACATAACGCCGCTGACCTTCGGCATACAAGGTGTCGAAGGCCAGAGATGATTTGCCGGAGCCACTTACTCCGGCTATCACTGTAAACGTATTCCGGGGGATCTTGACGTTAATGTTCTTAAGGTTATTAACTCTTGCCCCTTTAATTTCAATGCAATCGCTCATTCATTACAGTATGCTCTTGACAGCCTCGAGCATGCCAACACTCTGAATGAGGTCGAGATCCTGCTTCACCATGGCATTCAGACCAGGGATCTTGTTCAGGTCCTCCTGCCAGATAAACTCAGCACCGAGTACGCCATCTGTAACCTTCTGAGTATCGCCAGTAGCCCACAACTGCTTCAGCAGATCCATGATCTTCTGGTCGTCGTTGGGCACGATCTCCACACCGTCCTCGCGCTTACCACCCTTATAATAGGTGATGATGGCAGCCAGACCGAATACCAGGCCCTTAGGCAGCTCGCCCTTGCGCTCCAGATAGGTCTTCACGCCAGGCAGGTCGCGAGCCTGGAACTTCGGGAATGAGTTGAGCATGATCGATGTCACCTGATGGTCAACGTATGGGTTGTCGAAGCGCTCCAGCACGTCGCCGGCAAACTTCTCCAGC
>JAFRMM010000169.1 GCA_017430675.1 Prevotella sp. | reverse complement strand
CCGCGAGCATGGACACTCTCCCTCGGAGGCTTTCAACGAGACCGTTGAGGAACTGACCCAGAGCCTTGGTCCGCTCTTCGGTGCGAAGGGGATGGACTGGATGTATGCCAACTGTTCGACGACCGCCCAGCGTGGTGCCCTCGACTGGGCTCCCCGTTTCCACGATGCCATCAAGCCTGTGATGGAGTGGCTGTACTACTCGGTGCAGACGGGTAACGAGGCACAGATCACCATCGATGCCAACTCGAAGCCCGACTACCGTGCCGGACTGGAGAAGGAACTGGAGGCCATGCGCAACCAGGAGATGTGGCGCGCCGGTGAGACCGTGCGCAAACTCCGCCCAGAGAATCAGGACGTATAATATATAAGGTACGGGGGTGTGCATGCGCGCACCCCCGTACTTATTTAATTAGTATATGGGAAAATTAGTCATTAACTCGTATGATGAGTTTGCAGCCCATCTGGGACAGGAATTAGGTGTGTCCGACTGGCTGCAGATCGATCAGGACCGTATTAACCTGTTTGCCGACGCCACGCTCGACCACCAGTGGATCCATGTGGATGTGGAACGGGCAAAGGCTGAGAGCCAGTATCACAGCACGATCGCTCACGGCTATCTGACGCTCTCCGTGTTGCCTTACCTGTGGGATCAGATCATCGAAGTGAACAATATCAAGATGCTCGTGAACTACGGTATGGACAAGATGCGTTTCGGACAGCCGGTGGTGACGGGCTCGCGCGTCAGGATGACGACGAAGTTGCATAATATCCAGAACCTGCGCGGCATCTGTAAGGTGGAGATTGATTTCAAGATAGAGATTGAAGGACAGCGCAAACCTGCCCTCGAGGGCATTGCGTCGTTCCTATATTATTTTATTTAGCATGGGAGGATTCTTTGGAACCATCAGCACGAAGAACTGCGTGAACGACCTGTTCTACGGCACGGACTATAACTCGCACCTCGGCACGAAGCGTGCGGGTCTTGTGACGTTCGACCGTGAGAAGGGCTTCAGCCGTAAGATCCATAATCTGGAGCGTGACTATTTCCGCTCGAAGTTTGAGGATGAGTTGGATGACTTCTCCGGCAGTCAGGGCATCGGTGTGATCAGTGATACCGATCCCCAGCCGATTATCGTGAACTCTCACTTAGGGCGCTATGCCGTGGTGACAGTGGCGAAGATCAACAACCTGCCGGAGATTGCCCAGGAACTGCTGGACCGACGGATGCACTTCAGTGAACTCTCCGCCAACAATATCAACCAGACGGAACTCGTAGCCCTGCTCATCAATATGGGCCGAACCTTCGTGGAGGGCATCAATCTGGTGTATAAGAAGATTGAAGGGTCGTGCTCGATGCTGATCCTGACGGAGAAGGGCATCATTGCCGCCCGTGACTTCCTGGGGCGGACACCGATTGTGATCGGACAGAAGGAGGGAGCCTACGCCGTGTCGAGTGAGACGACGAGTTTCCCGAATCTCGACTTCCACCGTGTACGGGACTTGGGACCGGGTGAGATCGTCTATCTGACGGCCGACACGATGGAGGTGTTGCAAGAGCCCTTCAAGCGCGAGCAGATCTGTTCGTTCCTTTGGGTCTATTACGGTTTTCCTGCCTCCGACTACAACGGCATCAACGTGGAGAATGTGCGTGAGACGAACGGTCAGAAGATGGGTGAACAGGATGATACCGAGGTGGATTGCGTCTGCGGCGTGCCAGACTCAGGTGTCGGTATGGCACTTGGCTATGCCGAGGGTAAGGGCGTGCCCTATAAGCGTGCCGTCCTGAAATACACGCCGACATGGCCTCGCTCGTTCACACCGGGCAATCAGGAGCGTCGGGCCTTGGTGGCGAAGATGAAACTGATTCCCAATCCCGCCCTGCTGAAGGACCAGCGCGTGGTGTTCTGCGACGACTCCATCGTGCGCGGCACTCAGTTGAAAGACAATGTGAAGACGTTCTTTGACTATGGCGCCAAAGAGGTACACTGCCGCATCTCCTGTCCGCCGCTGGTCTATGGTTGTCCGTTCATTGGCTTCACATCGTCGAAGAGCGATATGGAACTGATCACGCGCCGGATCATCAAGGATTTTGAGGGCGATGACAAGAAGAACCTGGAGAAGTATGCTACGACGGACTCGCCGGAGTACAAGCGGATGGTGGCGGAGATTGCCAAGCGCTTAGGACTGACCACGCTGAAGTTCGCCAAGTTGGAGATGCTCGTGGAGAGCATCGGCATGCCGAAATGCCGTGTCTGCACGCACTGCTTCGATGGCAGCAGTTACTGTCATGAGCATGATGATGAGGACGAAAGGCAACTGAAGTTCGACTTCTAACGGTTATTGTTTATAGAGGAATCCGTCGTCAAGACGAAGGTATTCCTCTTTCATGAGATATGTGAGCGCGGCATCCAGTTCGTCGGTAGGCAACTGGATGTCGCGTAAGTCTGTTATGGGGTGGGGCTGTCCGTCACTGAACAGGGCCATGATTTGTTGCATGGCGTGGTTCAGTTTCGGCTCTGACACCATCCCCTCTGGACGGTGGCTCAGACAGACATCGCACTGGCCGCAGTCATGACCGTTCTCCTCACCGAAATAGCGGAGCAACTGACGGCTGCGACAGACCTGGTCGTTGGTGGCATAGTCTATGATGGCGTGGATGCGCTGCTGGAACTGTTGCTTGCGCTCTTCGTAGATGGCGGGCGGCAACTGGATATGCTCCATGTCCTCGCGTCGCTGGGTGTAGCGGATATAGGGTGTCTTCTTCTGGGGGATGAAGTGGAGGATATGGCGCTCGCTCAGGCTTTTCAGCGTCATGTAGATCTGATGGGGCTGGAGAGCCGTCTGCGAGGCGAGGAAACCCTCGTCGATGTAGTTGTAGTCGGTGAAGAGTCCGCCGTAGTTGCGCAACAGGGCGGTGATGACCTTCTCCTCGTTGGGCGACGTGTTCTCCAGACGGTAGAGGTCGTTGCGACTGAGGGTGAACATCACGCGGGCCTGGTTGTCCTGCTCCTCGGTATATTCGATGTAACCCGCACGGTTGAGGATCTTCAGGGCGGCATCGACCTGGATGGGGAAATGGCGGAAGGCGTGGCAGAACTTGTCGATGTTGAACTCGAAGGTGTGGCCGTAGCCGGAGCCGACACCGATCTGGTAGAAATAGGCGAGGTGCTCATAGACCTGCCGGATATAGTCTTTCTCGGGGAAGGTGTCGGTGATGCGCTTCTGCAGTTTCCGTTCGTCGGCACTGTTGTAGAGCAGTACGGCGTAGGCTTTCCGACCGTCGCGTCCGGCGCGTCCTGCCTCCTGGAAGTAGGCCTCGATGCTGTCGGGACAGTCGATGTGGATGACGAGGCGCACGTCGGGCTTGTCGATGCCCATGCCGAAGGCGTTGGTGGCCACCATCACGCGTACCTCATCATGCTGCCAGGTCTGCTGGCGCTCGTCCTTGACAGCGTCGTCGAGTCCGGCGTGGTAGAAGGTGGCGGGGATGCCAGCCTCATTGAGCAGGTCGGAGAACTCCTTCGTGCGGCGTCGGCTGCGGGCATAGACGATGGCGGAGCCTTTCAGGCTACTGAGGATATGGATGAGTTGCTCTCGCTTGTCGGCGGCCTGGCGCACGACATAGGCGAGATTACTCCGCTCGAAACTCATCTTGAAGATGGCGAAATAGGCATCCCTAGATATCCTAGATGCCCTAGGATCTCTGGGATTTCTAGGATTTCCTAGTTTCTCCTGGATATCCTCTACCACGGCGGGGGTGGCGGTGGCGGTGAGGGCGAGCACGGGAGCCTCGGGCACGATCTTGCGGATCTTGGCGATCTCTAAGTAGGAGGGGCGGAAGTCATAGCCCCACTGCGAGATACAATGTGCCTCATCGACGGTGATGAAACTCACGCGCATGTGACGGAGTTTCGTCTGGAAGAGTTCTGAGGACAGGCGCTCGGGGGAGACGTAGAGGATACGGATGTCGCCGAAGATGCAGTTCTCGAGGGTGGTGATGATCTCCTCCCGCGTCAGGCCGGAATAGATGGCTGCGGCACGGATGCCCAGTCGGCGCAGATGATCGACCTGGTCTTTCATCAGGGCGATGAGCGGGGTGATGACGATACACGTGCCTTCCTGTGCCAAGGCGGGCACCTGAAAGGTGATGGACTTGCCGCCGCCTGTCGGCATCAGACCTAATGTGTCGTGTCCGCTGCCGATGGACCCGATGATCTCCCGCTGAATACCGCGGAAATCATCGTAGCCCCAGTATTGTCGGAGGATATCCCGGTAGGTCACTCTTCCGAAGGTTTGATATCCTCTATCTGCAACTGTACCTCGCTGCGCTTGTAGATATTATCCTCCACGGTATAGACGATATCGAACGAGCGCTTCGACTTGATATAGCGGGCTGACTCGCTCTGTCCGAAGGCGATGCCGTTAAGCACGTTGCTCGACTTGGAATCGACGAGTTCCAATTTGATGTGCTCCTGCTGACGGCCCACCACCTTCGACGTGCCGTAGTCATAGACGTTACGGGTGCAGAAGAGCGGCTTGGGATTGTCGGGACCGTGAGGGGCGAACTTCTTCAGGTCGTTGTGCAGTTTCTTGGTGACGTCCTTGAAGTCGATGACGGCATTGATGTCAAGGGTTGCCTCCGTCTGTTCGGGTTGGATATGCTCCGTAACGTATTTCTGGAACCTCCGGCGGAACTCGGGGATATTCTCAATCTTCAGGGAGAGACCGACGGCGTAGGTATGACCGCCGAAATTCTCCAGCAGGTCGCGGCAACTCTTGATGGCGTCATACACGTCGTAGCCCGCCACACTACGGGCGGAACCCGTGGCAATGCCGTTGAACTTGGTGAGCACCACCGTCGGACGGTAGTAGAGTTCCGTCAGACGGGAGGCGACGATGCCGATGACACCTTTCTTCCAGTTCTCGTCGTAGAGCACGATACTGGCGTGGTGCTTCTGACTCTCCAGTTTCTCCACGATCTGGTTGGCCTCCTCGGTCATCTGCTTATCGACGTCCTTGCGCTGCTCGTTGTACTCGTTGATGTGATTCGCTTCGGCCAGTGCCTTGTCGAAGTCACGCTCCACAAGCAGATCGACGGCCTCCGTACCGTTCTGCATACGTCCGGAGGCATTGATGCGGGGACCGATCTTGAAGACGATATCGCTCATGGTAATCTCACGCCCCGTCAGACCGCAGATCTCAATGATTGACTTCAGACCTACCGACGGACTCTGGTTCAGTTGCTTCAGTCCGTGGAAGGCGAGAATGCGGTTCTCACCCATGATGGGCACGATATCGGCTGCAATGCTCACCGCACAGAAGTCGAGTAGGGGAATGAGCCGTGAGAAGGGGATGCCGTTGTTCTTGGCAAAGGCCTGCATGAACTTAAAGCCCACGCCACAGCCGCAGAGATGCTTGAAGGGATAGGTGGAATCCTCTCGTTTGGGGTTGAGGACGGCCACGGCCGGAGGCAAGTCATCATCAGGTACGTGATGGTCACACACAATGAAATCTATGCCCAAAGACTTGGCGTATGTGATTTCCTTGATGGCCTTCACGCCGCAGTCAAGCACGATAATCAGTTTGATACTCTTTTCCGCCGCATAGTCCAACGCCTTGATACTGATGCCATATCCCTCCTCATAACGGTCGGGAATGTAGTATTCAATGTTGGAATAGAACTGCTGCAGAAACTTATACACCAAAGCCACCGCCGTACATCCATCGACATCGTAGTCGCCGTACACCATGATACGCTCTTTACGTCCCATAGCGTCATTCAGCCTATCGACAGCCACGTCCATGTCGTTCATCAGGAACGGATCTATCAGTTCGTTTAGCATCGGACGGAAGAATCGCTTGGCTGCGCTCTCCGTTTTGATGCCACGCTGAATGAGCAGGTCTGCGAGGATCGGACTCATGCCGATCTTCTCTCCCAGTTCCTTAGCCGCCGTCTGTCGTTCTGATGTAGGTGGTTCGTAATTCCATTTGAAATGCATTAATATATTTATTTTTTATTCTTGTCGCTTT
>JAFRMM010000168.1 GCA_017430675.1 Prevotella sp. | reverse complement strand
CTCATCCCCTTGTTGGGAACTATGCTCGGAGCGGCATTCGTCTTTCTGATGAAGGACGAGATGCCGCTTCGTCTTCAAAAGACCCTGCTTGGCTTCGCATCGGGCGTGATGGTGGCGGCATCGATATGGTCGCTGCTGATTCCATCAATGGAGATGGTAGAAGACAGCGGACGGTGGTCGGTAGTACCTGCTGCCGTTGGCTTCCTGTTGGGTATGGGATTCCTATTGATGATTGACGAACTGACACCCCACCTGCATATCGGCACAGACAAGCCGGAGGGCATGCGATCGCATCTTTCCAAGACCGCTATGCTTGCCCTCGCTGTCACCATCCACAACCTACCTGAAGGCATGGCTGTGGGTGTGGTCTTTGCTGGAGCCGAGAGCGGCATCTCGAATATCTCGCTGGCCAGTGCCGTTGCCGTCGCATTGGGTATCGCCATCCAGAACGTGCCCGAGGGTGCTATTATCTCCATGCCGATGCGGGCGGCAGGCAATTCCAAGTGGAGGTCATTCATTATCGGCTCATTGAGCGGTGCCGTCGAACCTGTCGGAGCCATTGCCGTGATGCTATTGGCCTCGCTGCTGATGCCTGTCCTGCCGTATATGCTGGCCTTTGCCGCAGGAGCCATGTTCTACGTTGTGGTGGAAGAACTCATCCCCGAAGCCAACGAGGGAGAACACTCCAATCTCAGCACCATCGGTTTCGCCATCGGCTTCGTTCTGATGATGGTACTCGATGTAGTCTTAGGATAAACTTATAGATGCAGGATGTGAAGCGGACATATATAGCCATCGACCTGAAGTCGTTTTACGCTTCAGTCGAGTGTGTGGACAGAGGACTTGACCCACTGGCCACGAACCTTGTGGTAGCCGATGTCAGCCGTACTGAAAAAACCATCTGTCTGGCCGTCTCTCCCAGCCTGAAAGCCTATGGCATCGGTGGCCGTGCGCGACTGTTCGAGGTGGTACAGCGCATCCGCGAGGTGAACAACCAGCGTCAGTGGAAGGCCCTACAGCATAGGCTCACGGGCAAGTCGTACAACAATCTGGAACTGAAGGCGCATCCTGACTGGGCTGTTGACTACATCGCTGCGCCACCACGTATGGCCCACTATATTGAGGTTAGCAGTAAGGTCTATAGCATTTATCTGAAGTACATCGCTCCTGAGGATATCCACGTCTATTCTATCGACGAGGTGTTCATGGATGTTACCAACTATTTGCGCACCTATAAAATGTCAGCCCACCAACTGACCATGACCATAATACGCGATGTGCTCTCACAGACGGGCATCACCGCTACTGCCGGCATTGGCACCAATATGTATCTCTGCAAGGTGGCGATGGATATTGTGGCCAAAAGGATGCCAGCCGACAAGGACGGCGTGCGCATTGCCGAACTCGACGAGATGACCTACCGTCGCGAACTCTGGGACTACATACCCCTCACCAAGTTCTGGCGTGTGGGTCGAGGCATTGCCAACAAGTTGGCACTCTACGGTATCGACACCATGGGCAAGATAGCCCGTCTTTCTGAGCAAAACGAGGAACTCCTCTACAAACTATTTGGCGTCAATGCCGAACTGCTCATTGACCACGCCTGGGGCTGGGAACCCTGTACCATCGAAGCCGTCAAGGCCTATCGTCCAGAGACCAACAGTTTCAGCAGCGGTCAGGTGCTGCAAGAACCCTATGACTTTAAGAAAGCCCGTGTGGTCATTCTGGAGATGGCCGAGGGAATGGCACTCGATTTGGTGTCTAAGCGCATGGTCACCGACCAAATCGTGCTCACCGTCGGTTATGATGCCGAGTGCCTGACAAGACCGGAGATACGAGAAAAGTATCATGGTGAGATTACCACCAACTACTATGGCAAGCCCGTTCCCAAACATGCACATGGCACGTCGAATATCGACAAGCCGACTTCATCTTCTCACATGATCATGGATGCTGCAGCAGCCCTGTTTGACCGGTTGGTCAACTCAGATTTGCTTATCCGTCGCCTGAACCTTTGCGTCAATCACGTCGTGTCAGAGTCCACCCTCGCCGCACAGCCAAAGCAGCCCCAGCAACTCGACCTGTTCACTGACTACGAAGCCCAGGAAAAGCAGCGTCAGGAAGAGCAGGCCCACTTCGACAAGGAACGTCGTCTGCAAGAGGCACAGTTGAAAATCAAGCACCGCTTTGGTAAGAACGCCATCCTTCGTGGCCTGAACTACGGGGAAGGAGCCACCGCCAAGGAGCGCAATTCACAGATAGGAGGACATAAGGCATAAACAATGGATAATTGACAATTGATAATGGATAATTACGACGATATCATCCACCTGCCACATCACGTGTCGAGGCACCATCCTCAGATGTCGATGTGGAACCGTGCTGCCCAGTTTGCCCCTTTTGCTGCCCTCACAGGCTATGAAGATGCTATTCAGGAGTCGGCAAGGGAGAACGAAAGCATGTATGAAGAAACTGTACGTATTTATACACAGCATGATGAATAATCATTCACGTGAGAAAGTTCAGTCAGAAAAACGGACTGAGATTAAATTCTCCTAAATAATCCCAAAAGATTCTCCCATGTTCGTAGAATGTGGGAGAATATTAGTATATTTGTATGCAGATTTGGTATCGACGAAGTCAATAAAACAAACTACATAAAATACGGATATGCAGAATTATGATTACATGATCCCAACCCGCCTCATCTTTGGCAAGGAGTCGATAGTGAAACTGCCCAGCGTCATAGCGCAGTTTGGTAAGAGAAAGCCTACGCTCCCCAGATAGAGCAGGACGTCAAGGGAATCGTGGTAGCAAGTATGTAAGATGAAAGGATTAGGAATAAATCATAGTATAATCAAGCAAAGCATGATGAAACATCTACAATTAAGACCATTTTTGGTCATTTTCGGACTGATGGCCATTGTATCGGCCGCAGCGCAGAACCCTTTTGTACAGACGTGGTGCACGAGCGATCCCGCACCGATGGTACACGACGGTACGATGTACGTCTATACCGGTCACGACGAGGACGGTGCCGACTTCTTCTGGATGCAGGAGTGGCGCGTCTATTCCACGCAGGACATGGTGAACTGGCAGGACCACGGCTCACCGCTTGCGCTTGAGAGTTTCTCATGGGCGGACGACCGTGCCTGGGCCTCGCAGACCATCGAGCGCGACGGTAAGTTCTACTGGTATATCTGTGCCCACTCGAAGATCTCTGGCGGCATGGCCATCGGTGTGGCTGTAGCAGATTCGCCCACAGGCCCCTTTAAGGATGCCATCGGCAAGCCGCTGTTCGAGAACGGCTCATGGGATCATATCGACCCCACGGTGATGATCGACGACGACGGCCAGGCATGGCTGATGTGGGGTAACCCCCGCGTGTATTACCTGAAACTGAACCGCGACATGATCTCTTACTCTGGTGAACTGGGCATGCTCGACATGACGGAAGAGGCCTTCGGCGCTCCCTCAATGGACAAGCGCGAGAAGGACAAGAAGTATAAGGACTGCTATACCGAGGGTCCTTGGCTCCGTAAGGTCGATACCTCGAAATATAAGGCAGATCCGCAGAAGGCCTATCAGTTGCTCTATGCCGCCGGTGGTGTGCCTGAGCATATCGCCTACAGCACGGCTCCGTCGCCTTTAGGCCCTTGGACCTACGCTGGCGAGATCATGCCGCTCTGCGATACAGGCTCGTTCACGAACCACTGCGGTGTGGCCGACTACAAGGGGCATTCCTACTTCTTCTACCATACAGGAAAATTGCCCAACGGCGGTGGCTTTGGCCGTAGCGTGGCCGTCGAGGAGTTCAAGTACAATGCTGACGGCAGTTTCCCCATCATCATGCCGACGGACGAGGGGGTGGAGCCCATCGAAAAGTTTAATCCCTACCGCAAGGTGGAGGCTGAGACGATGGCTTTCTCCAAAGGTGTCAAGACGGAGCAGAACGACGAGGTGGGCGTGTATGTGACGGATATCCACAACGGCGACTATATCAAACTGCAGAACGTGTGCTTCTGCAACAAACTGCCGCGGACGTTCACGGGCCGTGTGGCCAGTGGTCTGCGCGGCGGTCAGATCGAGGTACGCATCGACAGTATCAAGGGTCAGATCCTGTGTCGTCTTGAAGTACCCGCCACTGGTGGTTGGGAGCAGTGGCAGACACTTACCGCTGACTTCACGGAGAAGGTGATGGGCCATCATGACCTCTACTTCGTCTTTACAGGCCGCAAGGGACCGAAACTCTTCAACTTCGACTGGTGGGAGATGCGCGGACTGGAGCAGGTGAACATGCCGCTCTTCCAGACGAAATACACGGCCGACCCCTCACCATTGGTGGTGGGCGACACCTTATTCTTATATACCTCACACGATGCATCACCAGAGGATATCCCCGACGAGAACGAGAAGGGCTCGGCAGGATTCTTCATGTACGACTGGCTGCTGTGGAGCACTACCGACATGGTGAACTGGACGGAGCACGGGGCCGTGGCCTCACTGAAGGATTTCCCCTGGCGCTCGCGTGAGAACGGTGCCTGGGCCATCCAGACCGTGGAGCGCAACGGCAAGTACTACCTCTATGCGCCGTTGCACGGACATGGCATCGGCGTGCTCGTGGCTGACTCGCCCTATGGCCCTTTCAAGGATCCTTTAGGAAAACCCCTCGTCTGGGACCAGAGCAACTGGTTCGACATCGACCCCACGGTCTATACTGACGATGACGGTCAGGCCTATATGTACTGGGGTAATCCCCATACGTTCTGGGCTAAGTTGGGTGAGGACATGACCTCGCTCACCAGTGAGGTGACCCAACTGCCGCATATCCCCAACTATCAGGAAGGGCCATGGTTCTATAAGAGGAGCCTCACCCCCAACCCCTCTCCAAAGGGCGAGGGGAGTAAATACTATCTGGCCTTTGCAAGCACCTGTTGTCCGGAGGCTCTGGGCTATGCCATGAGCGACTCGCCCACGGGTCCTTGGGAGTGGAAAGGCTATATCATGCAGCCCACCCAGCGCGACAGGGGTAACCACCCTGGCATCTGCGACTACAAGGGTCACTCGTATGTCTTCGGACAGAACTACGACCTGATGCACCTCGACACCTTTGTCCACCATGAGCGTCGTTCGGTATCGGCACAGGAGATCACCTATAACGCTGACGGCACCATTCAGGAGATTCCTTACTGGCTGGATCAGGAACCCATGAAGCAGTTGCACTGGCTGGATCCCTACAACAGGGTGGAGGCTGAGACGATGGCCTGGGGCTATGGTCTGAAGAGTGCGAAGATGGGCATCGAGAACACGGGCATCGTGGCTGACATGCCAGAGTCGACAGGCAAGAAGAATATGTATATCTACGACCTGAACGACGGTGAGTATATCCGTCTGCGTGGCGTCGATTTCGGCAGTGGTGCCAAGCAGTTCCTGATGATGGCAGCCGCCATGGGCGGTGCTACCATCACCCTGCGCCTTGACAATATCAATGGTCCTGAAATTGGTACCCTCACCATCGGCAAGACGGGCAGTGCGGAGAAGTACCGTCAGTTTACGACAAAGGTCATGAATGCCAGCGGCATCCATGACCTCTATATATGCTTCAGTAAGACATCAGGTGATGTGCGTCTCGACTGGTGGCAGTTCAAACGTTAGAAACCGTCACCGCCGCCGAAGCCACCGCCGAAGCCTCCCCCGAATCCACCCATGTCAGGGAAACTGGGAGCCGGCTCCTTGCCGATGTCGATGAGCAACTTAAATAACGCACGACGACGTTGCGACCATGTCGGATAGTCGTCAGCACGCAGGGTCCTCACGCCAAATCCAGGCATCTGGGGGCCCTGTTGCTGTTGCATGAAGTCGAGGGAACTAGTGGTGATGACACAGGGCTTGGTTTTGCCGTCGGCGATCAGGCGGTCTGTGATGGCGTCGGCACCACCTACCTTGAACCAACTCTCCATGGTCTCGCCCTCAGCGGGAATCAGTTGGATGAACGTGGGCATGGTGGGTGTCTGTGGCATGGGCGACATATACCACGCCTCTTGGCGGTCCAGGTCGTAGCCCGTGTGGCCGTGGGGGATATCTCCCTGCGAGGCAAAACAGAAGGGCGACTTGGGATTCTCGGCGATGCTGTATTTGAAGCCGGTATCGGGCGAGAGGTACATGTTGCTGGGGTCGGCCACTGGCGTACCATCAACAACGAAACAGTATTTAAAGGTCTCGAAGAGGTAGTCGTTCAGCACCGTCTCCCACACCCCGTCGGAATCGCGGATCATCACGATGTTCTCAGGCAGGATCTCACATTCCAGTTCCACCTTCGTGGCCTCGGGGGCCTTGAAGCGGAAGGTGATGCCTTCCTCGCCGTACTCCGGTGAGATGATGGGACGCGGGAAGAGCCGCGCCATGACGCCTGGCGTGAACTGCTGCTCCTGACCTGTTTTGGCAGGGGCGGGCTGACCGTTCTTCATGGCTTCCTCGGAAGCCTTCTTGTTGAAGAGCAGGGGCAGGGTCTTCGCAAGGAAATACTTGGCGTTCATCCATGTATGGCCGAACTTATCGTTGGTAAACTCCTTCACGCTGCGGATGCCCTTCTCGTCGAGGAACTGCATATAGTCACGGGCATTGCCGTAGAGGAAGTCATCGGTGCCCACGCCTAACCAGAAGAGCCGGATCTTCTTGTTCGTGTCCTCGGCCTGGTCATAGACATTGGGGATATCCGTCGAGGTGAAGGAACTGTAAGAGCAGAGGTAGGCGAACTTGTCGAGGTTCGACAGTCCGTTGAAGAGAGCCTGGTTACCGCCGCGCGAGAAACCGCCGATGGCACGGTGGTCACTGTTGTTGATGGTGCGATAGTTGGCCTCGATGAATGGCATCAGGTCGTTGATCAGGTCCTTGCTGAAGGGATCACCGCCAAAGCGTGTCTGTGGGGCACCAGGTGCCGGAGGGGTCGCCAGCAGTTTCGTGGGGTTGCCGTAGGGCAGCACGATGATCATCTCCTTGGCCTTCTTCTGGGCCAGCAGGTTGTCGAGGATATAGTTCACGCGTCCCACCTTGTAATACACCTCTTCCGTATCGGTGGTGCCACTGATGAGATAGAAGACGGGATATTTCTTCTGCATGTCCTGCATGTAGTTGGGTGGAAGATAGACCACGGCATTGTTAGTGGCGCCGAGGCTCTTGGAATAGTAGTGGACATACTCGATGCGGCCGTGTGGCACGTCAAGGATGTCATGCGCCAGCGGCCCCTCTTTCGAAGGGATCTCCAGGAGGCTGTTCTTGAAGCCCTCGTTGGGGAAGTACTGCGGATTCTCGGGATCCATCACACTCACGCCATCCACGATGAAGCAATAGGGATACATGTCGGGGGCAGCAGGACCGAGGGTAACGCTCCAGACTCCTGTAGCATCACGCTGCATCTCTTTCCGTCCGGCAAACTGAACATCCACCATGACGGTCTTGGCAGAGTCGTTCTTGTAGTTGAAGGTCACGGTGCCGTCGTCGTGACACTGGGGCTGTGCACTCGCCGTTGCGGCGCACAACATGGTTGTCAGGCTCAATAATACTTTCTTCATAGTTATTGGTTGATAACTTGTTATTTGCCGCAAAGATAAGGAAAATTGTCGAAACGACAGTCATGTTTTCCCCAAAAGAATGGTGCCCGCACCTTAACATGTTACTTTTCCTAAAGTTTATGATACGTTTATCAGGAAGAGAAAGGTACTTTTTTCGTAAATTTGCAGCCAAAACCCAAACAAAACTATCGTATGAAGAAATTAATTTCCCTGCTGTTGGCAGCAATCTGTTCCGTATCGCTCTTTGCGAAAGACGACACACCCATCATTGAGAACCCCATGCTGTGGGCTGACGTGCCCGATCCCGACATCATCCGTGTGGGGGACACGTTCTACCTCGTATCCACGACCATGCACCTGATGCCGGGTGCACCAGTGATGGCCTCCAAGGACCTGAAGAACTGGGAGACGGTGGGCTATATCTTCGACCGTCTGACGGACTCGCCGAAGTATGACCTGCTGGAAGGTACGGCCTACGGCCGTGGCCAGTGGGCCACCTCGCTGAAGTACCACAACGGTAAGTTCTATGCCCTCCTGGCTCCCAACGAACAGGGTGCCATGGGCGACACCTATATCTTCTCTGCCGAGAAGGCTGAAGGTCCGTGGACGATCGTGTCCCGCATGCGCCATTTCCACGACTGTTCGCTGTTCTTCGATGATGACAATCGTGTGTATGTCATCTACGGCACAGGTGAGATGATGGAGTTGAAGCCCGACCTCTCCGACGTCATCGAAGGGACTTATCAGAAGATCTTCGAGCGCGAGGCCGACGAGACGGGTCTTCTGGAGGGCTCCCGCGTCATCAAGCACCGCGGGAAGTATTACCTGCTGATGATCTCACAGGCCTATGCCCCCGGGCGCCATCGCCGTGAGGTGTGCTACCGTGCCGATGATATCCACGGTCCCTATGAGAAGAACGTGATCTTGGAGTCTGACTTCGGCGGCTTCCCACATGTGGGACAAGGCACCATCGTCGATACCGAGGATGGCGACTGGTATGGCATCATCTTCCAGGATCGTGGCGGTGTGGGCCGTGTGCTGACGCTCTCGCCCTGTCGCTGGATTGACGGCTGGCCGCAGATCGGTGACGAATACGGCAAGGTGCCAGAGCAGATGCGAGCACTGAAGAGCAATCAGCCGACGACAGCCATCGTGAAGAGCGACGACTTCTCAGATACGAAACTCGGACTGCACTGGCAGTGGAACCACAATCCCATCGATGCCGCGTGGAGTCTCACGGAGCGCCCGGGATGGTTGCGCCTGAAGACCAACCGTGTGGTCAATACCCTCTATCTCGCCCCCAACACACTGACCCAGCGCATGCCTGGTCCGACTTGTAGCGGCACCATCGAGATGGATCTCTCGAAGATGAAGGACGGCGACTGCGCCGGTTTTGCAGCCTTCAACAGTGACACGGGTGCCCTCACCATCAAGAAGAAGGGCAAGAAACTGACGTTAGAGATGAGCGAGCAGAAGGTTACCCTCTCCGACAAGGACAAGGTGGTGGAGAATGTGGAAGAGAAAGTCATCGAGAGTGTGGAACTGAAACAGAATAAGATCTGGCTGCGCATCGACGGAGACTTCCGTGCCAATGATGGTGGCAAGGGCTTCATGCCGGGTCGCGACTTAGCCACATTCTATTACAGTCTCGATGGTGAGCAGTGGACGAAGATAGGTTCCGACTATAAGATGGGCTTCGACTGGCGCCGCTTCTTTATGGGTTCCAAGTTCGGAATTTTCTGCTACGCCACGAAGAAGAGAGGCGGTTACGTGGATGTCGATGAGTTCATATTCGGTCATACCGCAAAATGAGAAGTCGATTGTTAATCGTCGTTCTGGCATTCGCCTTGACGGGTGTGCAGCAGATCAGGGCCGACGGCCATTTCGTGACGCGAACCATCGCCAGGAATGCGGTGCGCATCCAGTATGTGGAGGGTGAACCGACTAATCGGCTGCCCGACTGGCTGTATGTGAAGAACGATTTGGTAGAGAACGACCAGATTGCCGTCACCGTTGACGAACAGCAGGGCACCGTGATGGTGAGGGATACCCGTGGAAACACCGTGTTCACGGCCACCCGCCACCAATTGAAGCCGAGTGCCGTGGCTGATGAGCCGACCTACGAGGCGACACTGGCCTTCTGTTCGCCGGAAGACGAGTGCCTCTTCGGACTCGGACAGTTCCAGGACGGCTACAGTAACGTGCGCGGACTTTCCCGGCGATTGACGCAGGTGAACACCCAGATCTCCATCCCGATGCTCATCTCCAGCAAGGGCTATGGCATCCTGTGGAACAACTACGGTCTTGTGGAGTTCAACCCCGCCGACCAGTGCGTAGCCATGAAGAGACAGGAGGGTGATGGCAAGCGCGAGGTGGTGAACGTCACCTCGACGGAGGGCGGCAAGCAGGAGGTGCGACAGCGCAACCGTTATACCGCAGCCATTGACATTGCCGAGGACGGCGACTATGCACTGTTGCTCGACGTAGGACAGAAGATGGCCCGTCGCCATCATTTGTCCATTGACGGAGAGACCGTCATCGAGATGCAGAACCTATGGCTACCGCCTACCACCTCCACGATTGTCAGGCTCTCAAAGGGTCGTCACCAAATGACGGCTGATCTCGCCAACGGTGATGAGCCTGTCGTCTATTATAAAAAGGTGACTGACGAGACGGTATTCCGCTCCCCTGTGGCGGAGACCGTGGATTATACCGTGTTCGTCGGTACGCCTGACGAGATCATCGCCACCTACCGTGAACTGACGGGCGCGGCTCCCAAGATGCCCACGTGGGCACTCGGCTATATCCACTGCCGCGAACGCTTCCACTCTTCTCAGGAGATCCTGGAGACTGCCAACCGTTTCCGCAGCGAACAGATGCCTGTGAGCGTATTAGTGCAGGACTGGCAGTACTGGGGAAAGTACGGGTGGAACTCCATGCGTTTCGACGAGGACTACTATCCTGATCCCAAGGCCCTCACCGATAGTCTCCACAAGATGGACATGCGACTGATGCTCAGTGTATGGTCGAAGATCGATAAGAACAGCGATGTGGGCCGTCAGATGCAGGACAGCGGGTATTATATCCCGGGCACCGACTGGATAGACTTCTTCAATCCCGAGGCCGCTGCAGCCTACTGGAAGAACTTCTCTGAGCGGCTGGTGCCCCTCGGCATTGATGCCTGGTGGCAGGATGCGACGGAGCCAGAGAACGATGATCTGGATGGCCGCCGCGTGAACGGTGGACAGTGGTCAGGCGGTCTGGTACGCAATGTCTATCCTCTCTTGGTCTGCAAGACTGTCTATGAAGGATTACGGAAAGATGCCCCGGAGCGTGAGCCGATGATCCTCACGCGTTGTGGCTTCCCAGGCATCCAGCGCTATGGTGCGGCTCTCTGGAGTGGTGATGTCGGCAACGACTGGGAGACCTTCCGCCGACAGTTGACGGCAGGACTGGGCATCCAGGCGGCGGGCATCCCCTGGTGGACCTACGATGCAGGCGGCTTCTTCCGTCCGCAGAACCAATATACGGATACGGCCTATATCGAGCGTATGCTCCGTTGGATCGAGACGGCCGTCTATCTGCCCCTGATGCGGGTGCACGGCTATATGAGTAATACGGAGCCGTGGAACTACGGTGATGAGGCCCAGGCCATCATCGCCGACTGCCTCCGCGAGCGCTACCGTCTTCTGCCCTATATCGACAGTTGTGCCGTTGCAGTGGCAGAGCAGGGCGGCACTTTGATGCGCCCGCTGGTCTTCGACTTTGCCGGTGATCCCGAAGCCCTCCGGCAGAAATATGAATATATGTTTGGTCCCGCCCTGCTTGTCAGTCCCGTCACGGAACCTGGTGTCACTGAGTGGCGCACCTATCTGCCCAAGCACGATGGAGGCTGGTACGACTACCGTACGGGCGAGCACTACGACGGCGGACAGTATATCACCACCCCTGTCACCAAGGCCTTTATCCCTGTCTTTGTGCGGGCTGGCTATCAGTTTCCCTAACAAGAATCCCCGCCAACTTGGGAGGGCGGGGATTCTTGTCTTATTTAATATTGTGTATAAACTTACAACTTACCCGATGGCCGTCGGCATCCCTGAGGGTGGCTATATAGACACCGCCCGTGAGACCTGTGAGGGCAACCTCCGCATAGCCACCGAAGAGATCTGGCGTGAACGTGGCGACAGTCTGTCCTGCGAGGTTATGCACGAAGATCTGTGCGGTGCCTGAGGTGCTGCCGCTGATGACGAGGCTACCTGCATGATAGGCGAGGCCGATGCCGCCCGTCTCGTCGGCCATCGTGTCGTGGATGCCAGTGAAGTCTGTCTGCTCGACAACCTTAAGGTAACTGCTGCGTATGTTGGCCTTGGCGATGGTGGGCACGTTCATCACGAAGACATCACCGCAGCCGTCGGGCCAGTGGCCGGCGGTCTGGTCTGACTGCAACTGCGGATAGGTGAACTTGTCGCTCCATGTGTTGTCAGCAGCCGTCAGGAGCATGTTACCACCCTCGGCGCTGAGTTTGAACGAGGCATGGAGTTGTGACACGGGGTTTTCCTTGTCGCACCAGATAATGAGATGGCCGTGGGCGGGAATCACCGTCGAGGCCTGGCTGTTGCCCTTCGTGATCTGGTATTTCTGGGGCTTCTCAGGATTGTCGCTCAGGTACATGCCTTCCACGTCAATGGGGGCGTTGGTGGTATTATAGAGTTCCACCCAGTCGTCGCGCTTCCAGTAGTCATTGACGAAGATGCCGTTGGCGGCACTCACCTCATTGATACGGACGGGCGTGACGTTTTCACTGGACTTCTCGAAGGAAGCGGTGAGGGTGGGACTGCCGGCCGGCAGATTGAAGGTGGCATCCTTGGAGGCAACCTCACTGCCTTTCTTCCAAGCCACGAAGCGGTAGCCGACAGGGGCTTCAGCCCTCAGTTTCGCGGATGAGAAGAGATAGCCTTTCAGTTCGGCATAGGGCACCTCGACATCATTGACGAAGAGGCGGGCTCCCTCGGTATCGGCATTCAGGTTGACGGTCTGTCTGTTGGCTGACGACAACTGCATCGGCTCGAACTTCTGCATGTAGTTCGTCATCTTGTCAGCACGGTTCTTCAGGTTCTTCTTGATTTCGTCGGCGGCACGTTTCGGATCGTGGCCGTCGCTGATGCCCTGATCCATCATGAGTTTGGTCATGGGCTGTACCACTGCCAGCAAATCATCGACGATGCTCTCGGCGCGTGTCGTCTCGAACACGCTACCTGCGACGACGCAGAACGTGTCGATGAACTTACGGCGATAACTGTCGTGGTTCAGCAGGTTCAGGAAGAAGTTGACGAACTTGTGGTTGGTGCCGCTGTTCTGGAACTTCTTGAATCGGGTGAAGGGGTCGGCGCCGTCGTTACGGCATTTGCCGAAAGCGTAGTCGAGGTCGAAACTGACGAAGCGGTATTTACCGTCGTTACGGCTGCGGTAGCCCTTGATGTTGTTGTCGGGCCAGTCGTCGTTGTAAAGGAACAGCGTGACGGCCATGTAGTTGGTATATTCGTCGATGTCGAGCAGCGTCAGCAGTTCCTCATAGGCTCCGGCATCGTTGATCTTCGCGCCGAGTTCGTAGATACGCTCAAGGGCATCTTCGTCACCATTCTTGAACTCCTCGTTCTCGAAGGCATCAAGTTCCTCGTCGTCGTAACCGAAGTTGGCATAGGCGTACTTGTCGTTGTTAGGCTCTCGCATGTTGAACACGCCGCGCAGTTCGCCGTTCACATACTCGATGACGGGCTGGCACGACTGTACATCGACATCCATGCCAGAGCGCTGGATCACGGTTTCCAGGGCGGCATCGGTGAAGCGGGCGTTGTTCGTCCACACGTCGTTGCCGCCGTTGCGCAGCAGCACCACCTTATTGCGGATATGGGGTTTCTGCGGGAAGAAGGAGAAGTCAAAACGATTCTGACCGTCGAAGATCTTGTTGGACTTCAGTTTGAACGAACGGAAGCGCTGGGAGCGCGTCCAACCGCCGGAGACGCTGATGTTCACATCCTGGTTGAACAGCATCTCGCCGTTGGTGTCGAGATAACTGAAGTTGACGGGACGGTCCCAGGGCTGGTTGTAGTTCCTCGGCGAGTTCTGGCCGTTGCCCTCGATGCCGTTGGTGCCGTCGCCTTCGCAGTCGAGGCCTATCTTCGGATCAGTAAAGTAGCGCTTGTCACCCACGATGCTGACCACGGGGAGGGTGTATTGGTTACTGGTCTGGATATAACTGCGGGTCACGGGCACGCTGGGCAGATAGCCGTCCTGATAGAGACGGAACACGAGGTTGGTGGTCTGGGAGATGGTGAACTTGCCGTCAGCGCTCTCCTCAGTGGTATCCTCTTCACCGCTGGTAATGTCGTATTCCCACGATATGTCGTCGAAATAGTAGTTGTTGTCCGTCTTGTCGATGTTCAGGTTGAAAGCAACGGTCTGCATGTCCTTGTAGGTGATGGGATCTATGCCCCACCAACTCCAGCCGCCGCCCTGCTTGCCTACCTGGTCGTCGGTGATGGTGCCCTCATAGTAGAACTCCTTCCACTCAGTGGTGACGTTGATGGTCTTGCCGTCGAACATCTGCCAATGGATATAGTTATGGGGCGTGGTGTGCGACTGTGCCGACATCTTGCCAGCCTTGTCGGCACGCACCATCATGCGGAATCGGTATCTCTCACCCGTCTTCCAGATATGGTTGGGTGTATAGACGAAGAGTTGGGCGTCGTGGTCGTTCTCCGCCGTACTGCTGGCGTGAACCTTAATGCCTCTTGAGCCATCCACGCCCACACCGTCGGTGATGTCGGTGGCATCCTTGCCACCATCGGCATTGCGATAACTGAGACTGGTGGTCTGCGTGCCCTCACAGTTGCCGTTGACGACACATTCTTTCCAGGGGGATATCTCCTCGCCAGGTGTAGCCGGTGCGCTGGGCAGACTGCCGTCGGTGGTGTACATCAGGTGGGCACCCTCGGGGATATCCACACTGATGTTCAGCGACCCCGTGAAGAGTTTGCTGCCAACGCTCACCTTGGGCGCGTCGAGGCGCTTGCTGGCGAACTTGGCCGTGGCGTTGCTCTCGCCGGGGGTGGGCGTGGAAGTCCAGCCCCACTCGTCGCCGCCGTCGGTCTTACGGGCGTAGGCCGTATGACTGATGGCCTTGGGGTAGTCCTGGCTCGTCACGATCTGTCCGTCGGCATCGGAGAGGTAGATGGTACCGCCGTCACAGTCTAGTTTGAAGGGAGCCTGGGCATCGTCGATCTCGTAGGAGCCGAGCCATACCACGAGAAAGCCGTTGGCAGGAACGGTGCCGACGTAGGAGTACATCTTCCAACGCTTCAGGTTGTTGGGGTCGTCGCTCAGGTACATACCTCCGAGACTGACATCCTCGGAGGTGGGGTTATACAGTTCTATCCAACTGTCGAAATTCGTGGCGGGGCTCATCGCTTCGCCCACATTGGCCGCCATCAACTCGTTTACCACGACGATAGCAGATAATAAAGCAGAAATCATCCTTTAGTTTGTTACAAATTATAAGTATCTGATACAATTATCCCACCTGACTGCCAGGCTTAACGTCTTTCGTTGTTGTTACCACGCTGAGGCTCTCGTCGGTATCGACGGCGGAAAGGATCATGCCCTGACTCTCTATGCCCATCATCTGACGCGGGGCGAAGTTGGCTACGAAGAGGATACGCTTGCCGATCAGTTCCTCTGGGTTCTCATAGAAAGCGGCAATGCCGGAACAGATCGTGCGATCGGTGCCGGAGCCGTCGTCAATGGTGAACTGCAGGAGTTTCTTCGACTTCTTCACCTTCTGGCAGTCCTTCACCAGTCCGACGCGGATATCCAATTTCTCGAACTCCTCGAAGGAGACGGTATCCTTAATGGGTGCGGCCTTATAGGCTGCAGCCTCATTGGCCTTCTTCGTAGCCTCCAGTTTGTCGAGTTGCTTCTGGATCACCTCATCCTCGATCTTCTCGAAGAGCAGGGCGGGCTCTCCCAACTGATGGCCGGCCTTCAGCAGATCTGTGCTGCCCAACTGCTCCCACTCGAAACTGTCGATGGCAAGCATCTCGCGGAGTTTCTTCGAAGAGAACGGCAGGAACGGCTCGAAGGCAATGGCGAGATTGGCCGTCAACTGCAAGCAGATGTTCAGGATGGTCTCACAGCGCTTGGGATCCTGTTTCCAAACCTTCCAGGGTTCGCATTCGGTGATATAGCGGTTGCCGATACGGGCGAGGTTCATGGCCTCGAACTGGGCATCGCGGAACTTGAACTGCTCCAGCAGCGTCTCCACCTTCTCCTTCACGTCCTTGAACTCCTCAAGGGCTGCCTTATCCACATCCTGCAGTTCATCACAGGCGGGAACGACACCGTTCCAGTATTTCTTGGTGAGTTGGAGGGCACGGTTCACGAAGTTACCATAGACGGCCACGAGTTCGTTGTTGTTGCGGTCTTGGAAATCCTTCCAGGTGAAGTTGTTGTCTTTCGTCTCCGGCGCATTGGCAGTCAGCACGTAGCGCAGTACATCCTGCTTGCCAGGCATATCCACCAGATACTCATGGAGCCACACGGCCCAGTTGCGCGAGGTGGAGATCTTATCGTTCTCAAGGTTCAGGAACTCGTTGGCGGGCACGTTGTCAGGCATGATGTACTTGCCGTGGGCCTTGGCCTTGCCTTCGCCTGTCACGACTCGACCATCCAAGCATGCTTGATGGTCCTCGCCGTTCCAGGCTTTCATCATCACGGGGAAGATGATGCAGTGGAACACGATGTTGTCCTTACCGATGAAGTGTACCAGACGGGTATCCTCGTCCTGCCACCACTTCTCCCAGTTACCCCACTTCTCGGGCTCCTTCTGACATAGTTCGACTGTGTTCGACACATAGCCGATAGGTGCGTCGAACCATACGTAGAGCACCTTACCCTCTGCATCCTTCACAGGCACGGGGATACCCCAGTCCAGGTCGCGCGTCATCGCACGGGGCTGCAGATCCATGTCGAGCCACGACTTGCACTGGCCATAGACATTCGGTCGCCACTCCTTGTGCTCCTCGAGGATCCACTGCTTCAGCCAGTCCTGATACTCGTTCAGGGGCAGGTACCAGTTCTTGGTCTTCTTCAGCACGGGCGTGGAACCGCTGATGGTCGATTTCGGATTGATGAGTTCTGTAGGCGAGAGGTCGCGTCCGCACTTCTCGCACTGGTCGCCGTAGGCACCCTCGTTGTGGCAGTGGGGACACTCACCTGTTACATAACGGTCTGCCAGGAACTGCTTGGCCTCCTCGTCGTAGAGTTGCTCAGTGGTTTCCTCTGTCAGTTTACCCTCGTCGTAGAGCTTCTTGAACCACTCAGCGGCAAACTTATGATGGGTCTCACTGGTCGTACGGCTGTAGATATCGAATGAGATGCCGAACTCCTCGAAGGAGTCCTTGATCATCTTATGATAGCGATCGACCACATCCTGTGGCGTAATACCCTCCTTGCGGGCACGCACCGTGATGGGCACACCATGCTCGTCGGAGCCTCCGATGAACAATACCTCGCGCTTCTTCAGGCGGAGGTAGCGCACGTAGATGTCAGCGGGCACATACACACCAGCCAGATGGCCGATATGCACACCGCCGTTGGCGTATGGTAGCGCCGACGTCACCGTCGTACGCTTAAAAGTCTTGTTTTCCATTATATAAAATACGTATTTTCAAATTCAGGTGCAAAGGTAGTGTAATTTTTCGAGTTAGAGCAGTACCAAAGGTATAAAAAAACCAAAAGAATGGCGGGATATGAGAAAAAAGTCTTACTTTTGTAAGCGAAAAGCAAAATACATCAGCCTATGGCCGTACATCATGAACTCGGAATGTGGGGTGAGGAACTGGCGGCTGATTACCTTTCAGCCGAGGCCTAACTGCTTCTCTTTGAGGATGTTAGCCTGAAAGGTGCTTTTCTCCAGTAATCTTATGCTATTTTCCTAACGACCTGCCTTTCTGAAAATACTCAGTTCCGTATAAGCGTTTGACAATTGTCAGACGATCATTTGACAACTGTCAGACGTTCATTTGACAATTGTCAAACAACGCTGACGTATTACTATTTTATAAAGACATATCGTTATATATATATATAACTTAACTATCTGTATATTAGTATGTTGTTTATTTTGATATGTCAATAATATTTTGTATCGTAACCTGCACTGGCAACTTGACGTATCTCTTTTGTACACAATGGTGTCAGGAATTGTTGTGCTAAATAGTGGCTCCGTAGCATCGTATTGTGCCACTATTCTCCGCTATCGTGCCACTATTTTTTCCTATAGTGGCTCCGTTTGCTGCTATCGTGCCTCCGTTTGGACGATTCACACTCGCGCGTACATACGTGCGCACATATATAGTTGTCATACTCACTTTTTATGTGTCCCACCTGTCCCATCTGTCCCTTTTCCGCAAAACGACAGGGACACATAGGACAGATGGGACACTTGTTTTCGGCTTTAACCTACTACCGCGCGCGGGCGCGCAAGAAACCCAAGGT
>JAFRMM010000167.1 GCA_017430675.1 Prevotella sp. | reverse complement strand
TTTTCCGCTCTTTTTATTGAACAAAAAAGAGACATGAGGGAATGGCCCTGATGATAATTGCCCAGGTGGCGGAATTGGTAGACGCGCACGTTTCAGGTGCGTGTGCCGCGAGGCGTGCAGGTTCGAGTCCTGTTCTGGGCACTCTTTTTTTTCAATATTTTTGTTGGAGAGGTGGCGGAATTGGTAGACGCGTTACTTTGAGGGGGTAGTGTCAATTGCGACGTGGGAGTTCGAGTCTCCTCCTCTTCACTTTCAGAAATTTTTGCGGAAATAGCTCAGTTGGTAGAGCACAACCTTGCCAAGGTTGGGGTCGCGGGTCCGAGTCCCGTTTTCCGCTCTTATTAAGGAAAACAACATTTTTCATAATGAATTTGTATCTAAGATATTTCGACCGTGAAACGCTTGTGTCCACAGTAGATGAGGCTATTGAATTCCTGCAGGGCATTGACGAGATTGAGATGACCCCCATGCTGGAGGCTGACATCCGTGAGTATGCTGCAAGCGACGTATTCTACCCCAAACGTTATAAGATTCATCCCCGTGTCTATTTTATTATTATAAAGACCGAGGCCTTAACGATGCAGGACTTCAAAGAAAAGAAGGCTGTGCATGCTACCGTTGAAGGTATGAGTGCTAAGCCTATCGCACCAGCACTGGTTCGCTTGAATGAGATCCGTCCAGGATGGTATGAGGGTATCATTGACTTCAAACGGGTGTTGCAGATTCCTGGCACGGGTAAGTTCCAATACCGTGACACACAGTTTGCTGCCCGTGTGAAGGCTAATTCGGGTATGGAATGCTATGAGCGCATCGTCGATCATCTTCGTGATCGTGTTGATGAGCGTAGCCAGTTCCCCTCTGCAAAAGGAAAGAATTTTAAGTTCCGTTATTTAGGAAAGGCAAAAAACTAAGACAAGGCTTATGAACAAGGTAATGCTTATTGGCAATGTGGGACAGGAACCCGAAGTGCACTATGTAGATCAGGGTGTGGCTGTGGCTCGTTTGCGTTTGGCAACGACGGAGCGTGGTTACACGCTCCAGAATGGTACGCAGGTGCCTGATCACACGGACTGGCATAACGTCATTCTGTGGCGGAGACTGGCTGAGATCACGGAGAAATATGTTCATAAAGGTGATAAACTCTATGTGGAAGGCCGCATACGTTATACCTCTTATGATGATAAACAGGGGCAGCGCCGTTATGCTACTGAGATATGGGCTGACAATATTGAGTTGCTGTCACCAAGACCCGCTTCTAACACATCTGTTAATGAACCATTGGAAGCCCCAATGCCCGACAGTAAGCCTGGAGAGCCACTTCCGTTCTGACAATGGACTATCTTCAACAGATATTTAGTGAAGTACAGTTCTTGGAACCCACTACGGGTGCCGTCTTCGCTATTGTTTTGGCTTGTATTCTGCTGGTGTTCTCAGGTTATGCCTCTGGGTCAGAGATAGCCTTCTTTTCACTCTCTCCTAATGATCTTAACGAGTTGGACGAAGAGAAGAATGGGAGTGATCGTCAGATTATTGCTTTGCGCGAGGATTCTGAGCGGACACTGGCTACTATCCTGATCACCAATAACTTGGTGAACGTCACCATTATTATGCTTTGCAACTATTTCTTTGACCATGTCATTGATTTCGGTGTGGCTTATTGGTTGCAGTTTGTCGTTATTACTGTCCTGCTCACTTTTTTGTTGCTGCTCTTTGGAGAAATCATGCCCAAGGTCTATGCCCGTCAACATGCTTTGGCTTTCTGCCGTTTCTCAGCAGGTGGCATCCTTCGCTTGAGCAGACTTTTCCGTCCACTGTCATCCGTTCTCCTGCGTTCTGGTCTGCTTGCAGAAAAGGTTGTGCAGAAAGAGAACCATGTGCTCAGTGTCGATGACTTGGAACAGGCGCTTGAACTGACGGATGAGAATGATCTCAAGGAGGAGAAGAATATGCTTGAGGGCATCGTACGCTTCGGCGATGAAACGGCTAAGGAAGTGATGACCAGTCGTCAGGACGTGGTGGATCTTGATTTCCGTTCCTCATTCCCTGATGTGCTGAAATGCATTGTGGAGAACAACTACTCCCGTATTCCCGTCTATCAGGGATCTATCGACAATATCCGTGGTATCCTTTATATCAAGGATCTGCTGCCCCACCTGTCGAAGCCCGCTACGTTCCGCTGGCAGTCATTAATCCGTCCGCCGTATTTCGTGCCGGAGACTAAGAAGATCGACGACCTGCTGCGCGACTTCCAGGAGAACAAGGTGCATATTGCTATCGTCGTTGATGAGTTTGGCGGCACCAGTGGTATCATCACTCTGGAAGATATTTTGGAAGAGATCGTAGGTGAGATTAACGACGAGTACGATGAAGAGGAGAAAAACTACACTCGTATCAACGCGAATACCTATATCTTTGAGGGCAAGACCCTACTCAGCGACCTCTACAAGATCCTCGACCTCGATGATGAGACGTTCGAGGAGGTGGAGGGCGATGCCGATTCCCTGGCGGGATTGCTGTTGGAGATCAAGGGTGACTTCCCCGAACTCAACGAAAAGATCGATTATAAGAACTTTACCTTCGTTGTCACAGAACTCGACGGCCACCGCATCTCAAAGATCAAGGTAATCATTCATGAGAAATGTTCCACGCCTTGGTGTGACAATTCCTGATTACCACCCATATTGTTGCCAACGGATGATGTTGTTCCATTGGAATTGCTGAATGGCAGTGCTCCAGTTGGGATTGGTATTGCGATAGACGTTATTTGGGACGAACATACTCAATACACCACAATCTGCATCCTGACTATCGAAGGTGTCCATATAGTTCGCCAGTTGCGAATAACCTGTAAACCAGTGCATAGAATTCAGATGATAGGGCATGGCCTTCCAGAAGGCTGTCGTCCAATTATTGAAATCGGCTGATGGAGTGTTGCCTTTCAGAATGTTATACATATCGTAAGAGTATCTGTAGTTTCCGTACTGGGCATAGCAAACCTTATCTGTCAGTTCGAATGATCCATCTGGCATAAGTTTGTCCCCAATTTTCCCTAACAGTTCGGCTGTCGCAGTTGCCAGTGTTCCCAGTTCTGAGGTCTTGACAGCCATGAGAGGTACGCTATAGCCCTCCAAGTCACCGTAAGAGAGGTTATAGAATTTGCGGGGAGAATTCTTGTATTCCTTCAGATAATAGTTGTAATAATGATCGATGACGGATTTGTAGAATTCCGTGCTGGTATTGAACATATCTGGGACGATGAGGTCGTAGGGCGCTCCTTCGTCAGGAATCTCGGCGGGTGAGCCGATGATATAGTCCGTCGTCTGTCGCAGTTCATAGGCCACCTCTACGCAGCCGAAACTACAGCAGTCGCCGAAGATGAACGTGAGCGGTGTGCCGTCCATCCCCTTGGCAATGGCACGGGCCATAGAAGGGATGTTCATCCAGTATCTGCCGACACTGGATGAAGAGTTGCTCCCAGTGTCGCCGCCATAGGCGCGGCTTTGGGCATAGGCGACGGAGTCCTTACTGATGAGCCAGCCAGAAGCGTGTCCCCAGAGCACCAGTCCGTAGGACTTAGCTGGATAGTTCGTCCGCATATAGCGGAGCGCCTTCTCCAGGATGGCGGGATCGGCGGTGATAGACTCCTCCACACTGACGGAATCCACAAACTGCCCGTCTTTGATTCTTGCGAAGAAGGGGGGAGTAATGGTGTCTGCCTGATCAATGTATGCGATGAGTTGCTGTTTGTCTGTAAGTGATTTGGAGCCAGTCTTCATCTCCTTGAGATCATCGTTCGCGTATTTACTGAGATTGTTCTCCCCAGCGATATATATGAGCACAGTGCGGTCAGGCGTGGGATTCACAGTTGGCGTGTCCTCATCACTGCATGAGCCTAAAACCAGCCCCATCAAAACAAATGGTAATAATCGTTTCATATAATTATAATTCTGTTGTAAATTCTAAACATGCCCAGTTGTTATCTTCTTTCTGTGACAGGAGACGGAGTCCGAGTGTGGCTGCTTTCTCAATGAGCAACTGACTGTCAGCCGTATAGAAACCGCTGAGGATAAGTCGTGCCTCAGGAGCCATCTTTGCACGGAACAGAGGAAGGTCTGCCAAGAGAATATTACGGTTGATGTTGGCCAATACTACTTCGAAGTCGCCTTCCACCTTATTTAATACGGATGAATCGCCGAGGAGAGACTGGAAACGGCCATCCACCCCGTTGATGACGGCATTGTGGCGGGCATTGTCGGCAGACCATTCGTCGATGTCATAGCCGATGGCTTCGTTGGCACCGAGTTTGAGGGCACAGATAGAGAGGATGCCAGTGCCAGTGCCACAGTCAAGAATGCGCTTGTCTTTCAACTCGTAGTCGAGGAGAGTGGCGAATATCATGCGGGTGGTCTCGTGGGTGCCGGTGCCAAAGGCTAACTTGGCATCGATCTCAACCATAACAGGGAAATCGCCTTCTGGCAGATGACGGCCATCATGAATCACCAGACGATTGGCGATGGTGATGGGCTCGAAGCCTTCCTGTTCCCACTGCTCGTTCCAGTCGCGGTCTTCTGCCTCGCGGATGTCATACGTGACGCTGACACCTTCGAAGGGGAAGTCTTCCAGTGCTTCACGCAGGGTGTCTTCCGAAAAGATCGACTGCTGGACATAACCTTTCAGTCCTGTCGCAGTCTCCTCGAAGGTCTCAAAGCCTGCTTCTCCAGCCAAGGCTGCTACCATATCACTGGCATCAGAAGAGTAGGGTGAAATGGTGAATTCTGCTTCGTAATATTTCATGTTATCTGCCGTTTTGGGGACAAAATTACAAAAATCATTGAAATTCCCGTCATAAGTTAGGCTTTTTATCTAAAAATATGTTATCTTTGCACGCAAATAGTGTAAAATTAACAATGAAGATCGGAGATCAGGTTAGGTTTCTGAGTGAAGTTGGCGGCGGAAAGGTTGCTGGGTTCCAGGGGAAGAATGTCGTGCTCGTAGAGGACGAAGACGGCTTTCAGGTTCCCATGCGTTTGACGGAGGTTGTAGTGGTTGGCAATGAGGATTACGACACAAAGCATGCCATTGAAGTGAGGAATGAAAAGAAGAAAACTGTGCAGGAGGAAGAGACGGAACCTGCTGACAACCCCATCACTTTCAGGGCAAAGCCTGAGGAACGTCGTGGGGGCGACAAGTTGAACGCTTTCCTTGCATTTGTACCAATGGATGTGAAGAACCTGTCGCAGACACGCTTCGAGTCCTATCTGGTGAATGATTCCAATTACTACCTGCGCTATATTTACATGACAGCAGAGGGTGCAGCCTGGACGGTCAGGGCTGAGGGTGAGATAGAACCCAATACGAAAGAGTTTATTGAAGAGTTTGGGCGCGAGGATCTGAATGCTCTGGAACATGGATGCATACAGATGCTGGCTTATAAGCGTAACAAGCACTTCCTGCTGAAGCAAGTGGTGAATGCGCAGATGCGAATAGATCCCGTAAAGTTCTACAAACTGCATGCTTTCCGCGAGAATGACTTCTTCGAGCAGTCTGCGCTGATTTATGCTATTATTGAGAATGACATCCAAAAAGTGAGGCTATGAAATATGGATTTGTAAAAGTGGCTGCTGCCGTTCCGACCGTGAAGGTGGCCGACGTAGATTACAATGTGCAGCAGATTGAGAGTCTGATAGCCCAGGCAGAAGGGCGTGGCGTAGAGGTCATCGTGTTCCCAGAACTTTGTATCACGGGCTATACCTGTCAGGATCTGTTCAAGGAACAACTGTTACTGGATCGTGCGGAAGCAGGTGTTCTGGCATTGCTGGACTTCACGCGGAAGTTGGACATTATCTCCATTGTGGGACTGCCTGTGGTCATCAACGGACTCCTATATAACTGTGCTGCTGTGATCCAAGGCGGTACGCTTTTGGGTATCGTGCCGAAGACCTATCTGCCGAACTATGCGGAGTTCTACGAGAAACGCTGGTTTGCTTCGGCACAGGATATGAACCCTTCGGAGTTCTATTTCGCAGGAGGAATGATTTCTGTCAGTGCCGAGCCGAAGTTGTTCGTGACTTCTGATAGTGTGAAGTTCGGCATAGAGATCTGTGAGGACGTGTGGGCCCCCATTCCGCCGAGCAATAATCTGGCAGTGGCAGGTGCAGATATCATTTTCAATCTCTCAGCCAGCAATGAGGTAATAGGCAAGCACAACTATCTGAAGTCACTGCTGGCCCAGCAGAGTGCCCGTACCATCAGCGCTTATGTATATGCCAGCAGTGGTTTTGGCGAATCTACGCAGGATGCGGTCTATGGCGGCAATGCGATGATCTATGAGAATGGCCGTCTGCTCGTTGAGGGTTCCAGGTTCTCTATCCAACCACAGATTCAGTCTTGTCAGGTGGATGTGGAAAAACTGCGTGTGGAGCGTCGTCAGAATACAACCTTTATCAATGCACAGCGAAATGCCCGGGCCCATGAGGTCAATTGTAAGCCTGTCGCTCCGCGTGACTTTGAATTGCAGCGCGAGATCAATCCCCATCCGTTTATTCCCAGGCAGGAGGATATGCAATCCACCTGTGAGGAAATCCTTAACATTCAGGTTGCCGGACTTGCCAAACGCCTTTACCACATCAATGCCTCAAAGGCCGTTATAGGCATCAGTGGCGGCCTTGACTCCACGTTGGCACTTCTTGTGACGGTGAAGGCTTTCGACAAACTCGACTTCGATAGAAAGGGTGTCATAGGTATCACGATGCCAGGCTTCGGAACGACGGATCGTACGCACAATAACGCCATTAAACTGATGGAGACACTGGGCGTGACTATCCGTGAAATCAGTATTGCCAAGGCTGTGACCCAGCATTTTGAGGATATAGGCCATGATAAGAAGGTGCATGATGTGACCTACGAGAATGCCCAGGCCCGTGAACGTACGCAGATCCTGATGGATGTAGCAAACAAGGAAAATGCCATCGTCATTGGTACGGGAGACCTCTCGGAACTGGCATTGGGATGGGCTACCTATAATGGTGACCACATGTCGATGTATGGTGTGAATGCCGGCGTGCCCAAGACCCTTATCCGCTACTTGGTGAGTTTTGTGGCAGGAGAGATGGCCACAGATACACTGCTCGATATCGTTGATACGCCCATCTCGCCCGAACTGATTCCTGCTGACGAACATGGTAATATCAAGCAGAAGACGGAAGACCTCGTTGGCCCCTACGAACTGCATGATTTCTTCCTCTATTATTTCCTGCGCTACGGTTTCTCTCCGAAGAAGATTTTCCTCCTGGCTCAGCGCGCCTTCTGTACGCCGTCGCCTGTAGAGGGTAGGGAAGAACTCTATACGGAGGATGTCGTGAAGAAATGGCTCACGACATTCTGTCGCCGCTTCTTCACCCAGCAGTTCAAACGCTCTTGTATGCCAGACGGTCCAAAGGTGGGAAGTGTGAGCCTCTCGCCCCGAGGCGACTGGCGTATGCCGAGTGATGCCTCGTATGCTTTGTGGTTAAAAGAATGTGAGAGTCTTTAAGGTAAACAAAAATGAGTTAGTTGAATGCTAACTCATTTTTGTTCTCATTGAGTGTGATATGGATGGTAGAGCCTAATAGTAGGTTCCCGTTGACAATCATATCACTGACGCCATCCTCGATATAGTTCTGGATGGCGCGCTTCAGCGGACGGGCACCAAACTGCACGTCATATCCCTTGGTAGCCACGAACTCTTTTGCCTCTTCGGAGAGGTCGATCTTGTAGCCTATCTGCTCCATGCGCTGGTAAAGCCCCTTCAGTTCGATGTCGATGATCTTCTTGATGGCCTCAAGGTCGAGTTGATCGAAGGTGATAATCTCGTCCAGACGGTTCAGGAACTCTGGCGAGAACTGCTTCGACAGGGCTTTCTGTACGATATCGCGGGCATACTGCTTGTCTTTCTCGTTGATGGCCAGCCCTGTATTGCCTGAGGCACTGAAGCCCACGCCGCGTCCGAAATCCTTCAACTGGCGGGTACCGGCATTCGAGGTCATAATGATCACCGTGTTGCGGAAATCCACGAAACGGCCGTTGCCGTCTGTCAGACGTCCCTCGTCCAACACCTGCAGCAACAGGTTAAAGACATTGCCATGTGCCTTCTCGATCTCGTCGAGCAGTACGATGGAGTAGGGATGACGGCGCACGCGCTCCGTCAGTTGTCCGCCTTCCTCATAACCCACATATCCCGGAGGCGCACCAATCAGACGCGAGGTGTTGAAACTCTCCGTATATTCACTCATATCGATACGTATCAGAGCGTCCGCACTACCGAACATAAACTCTGCCAGTTTCTTGGCGAGATAGGTCTTGCCGACACCCGTAGGGCCGAGGAACATGAACACGCCGATGGGATGGTTGGGATCCTTCAGACCCACGCGGTTGCGCTGGATGGCCTTCACCATCTTGTCGATGGCAGCGTCCTGTCCGATGACGGCATCCTTCAGTTCCTGTGACATGCCCTTCAGGCGGATGCCTTCCTGCTCAGCCATGCGCTGGGCGGGAACGCCAGTCATCATCGAGACGACCTCTGCCACCTGCTCGGCGTCCACGATCTGCTGTTCCTCGCCTTCACCTGAACTCCAGCGGTCGTTGAGTTCCTTCAGTTCTGTCTCTAAGACCGTCTGACGGTCACGATAACCGGCTGCCAGTTCGAAGTTCTGGTTCTTAACGGCCCACTGCTTTTTCTCCTTCACATGGGCAATCTCCTTTTCTTTCTCGGCGATCTCTGGCGGTATCTGGGCATTGCCGAGATGTACGCGTGAGCCCGTCTCGTCGAGGGCGTCAATCGCCTTGTCGGGCATGAAACGGTCTGTCACGTAGCGGTCTGTCAATTTGACACATGCCACCAGGGCCTCGTCGGTATAGGTCACGTGATGATGGTGCTCGTAGCGGTCCTTGATGTTCCGCAGGATCTGCAACGTCTCCTCATTGGTGGTGGGCTCCACCTGCACTTTCTGGAATCGGCGCTCCAGGGCACCGTCTTTCTCGATGCTGTTGCGGTACTCGTCGAGCGTGGTGGCACCGATGCACTGGATGGTGCCGCGTGCCAGGGCGGGCTTCATGATGTTGGCGGCATCCATAGAACCTGGCGTAGAACCAGCGCCGATAATGGTGTGTATCTCGTCGATGAAGACGATCACGTCGGGGTTGGCCTCCAGTTCTTTCATCAGGGCCTTCAGGCGCTCCTCAAACTGTCCGCGATACTTCGTACCGGCCACCACACCCGTCATGTCGAGCGTATAGATGCGCTTGCCGAAGAGCATCGGCGAGGTATGGTGCTCCGTGATCAGTTGTGCCAGACCTTCCACGATGGCACTCTTGCCCACACCGGGCTCACCTATTAAAATGGGATTGTTCTTCTTCCTGCGTCCCAGGATCTCGATGATGCGCTGTATCTCCTTCTCGCGTCCCACGCAGGGGTCGAGTTTACCTTCAGCCGCAGCCAGTGTCAGGTCGGTGCCGAAGGTGTCAAGCACGGGTGTCTTCGAGTTCTGCTTCTTCTGAGTGGCTGTCGTGGCAGCATTTCCCGTCTTTCCTGAAGTACTGGAACCACCAGTGTTGGTGGTCTCCTCGAAGTCCTCCTCATCCTCGTCAGGCAGTCCGATACCGTTCGTCATACTATTATTCTGCGAGGCGAATAGCATCGCCATAGCGTCTTCGTAATTCATGTTGTTCAGTTCCAATACTTGTTTGGCACCGTTTTTCACCCCATCGTGCAGGATGGCGAGCAACAGGTGCTGTTCATCTACTTTGTTCGTTCTCTGTATGCGTGCCTCCAGCACGGCAAGTTTCAAAATATTGCTGGCCTTCTCGTTGAGCACGAGGTCTGTCGTATGGATGGGCATCCCAATCTCATCTTCTCGTACGCGCTGCTCCAGTTCCGTCTTGACGGACTGCAGGTTCAGATTGAGCCTGTGGAACAGGTCGATAACGGGACCATCACTGCTCCTGAGCATACCCAGCAGCAGATGTTCCGGTCCTACAGAACGGCTGGCCAGGCGTGCTGCCTCCTCGCGTGAGAAGGCGAGTATCTCCGATACCTTGGGGGAAAACTGGCTAGTCATATTATTACCTTTTTACTCTTTTACTTTTTACCTTTTACCGTTCGACTTTGCAAAGATACGAATTATTCTGCAAACACCGTGCCACTTTTCCTGAAAAAGTTTACGCTAAATATCTTTAAAAGGTTTGGCTGGTCGGAGAAAAATGAGTACCTTTGCACGGTTAAAAACGCGTCAGCGGGCTTAAAAAGTGCCTTAAACGCGAAATTCGCCATTTTCGGCCTAGTTAAATTGTAAAATTGTAAAATAGTGAAATAGTAAATAAAAAAATGGATCAGACATTCGACAACGACAGAATCATTAAGATCAACATCGAGGAGGAAATGAAGTCCAGTTACATTGACTACTCCATGTCAGTCATTGTGGCACGTGCCCTTCCCGATGTCCGCGACGGCTTCAAGCCCGTCCACCGCCGAATCCTATTCGGTATGATGAACATCAACAACGTTTCCACCCAACCTTATAAGAAATGCGCACGCGTGGTGGGTGAGGTGCTTGGTAAGTACCACCCCCACGGCGACTC
>JAFRMM010000017.1 GCA_017430675.1 Prevotella sp. | reverse complement strand
CGAACCGGCACGGGTTGCCCCACTGGTGTTTGAGACCAGCGCGTCTACCGATTCCGCCATCTGGGCTTGTCAGAAACGCTGCTAACCCTCATGAAAGCGGGTGCAAAGGTAATACAAAAAATTGAAATGCCAAAAGTTTTTGATAAAAAACTTAAAAATACTTGTCCATATCATATAATTTGATTAACTTCGCACAAAATTATAAAGACTAAAGACATTTCCATGGAAATAACCGAGAAAAACAACTTCTGTGTCATCCTCGCAGGAGGGCGTGGCCAGAGACTTTGGCCTGCGAGCAGGAAAGAACATCCCAAGCAGTTTATGGACTTTTTCGGAACAGGAAGGACGATGCTTCAGACAACTTTCGAGCGTTTCGTGAGGATTCTGCCCAAGGAGAATATATATATATGTACGTGTAAGGAATATCTGCAACTGGTGAAGGATCAGTTGTCAGAACTGCCTGAGGCGAATATCATGGTGGAACCAATACATAGGAACACCGCACCGAGTGTGGTCTGGGCTGCCATGCGCGTCCTGCGCCGTAATCCTGAAGCAAACATTATCATAACACCCTCGGATCAGTTGGTACTCGATGAGAATTCCTTCTACCATAGTGTCAATGTCGGCATCGGCTATGTGTCGGAGAATGACGTACTACTGGCCATGGGTGTGAAGCCTACACGCCCGGAGCCGGGTTACGGCTATATCCAGTTGGGCGACCTGAGTTGCAAGCCTGAGGTCTATAAGGTGAAGTCATTTACGGAGAAACCTGAGCGCGACTTCGCGAAAATGTTCATGGAGAGCGGTGAGTTCTATTGGAACACGGGTATCTTCATTTCCAATGCCCGTCATCTGATAGAGACGTTCAAGGGTGTCTTCCCGACAGTGCTGCGCAACCTGAATGTTGAGAATCCCAACTACACCGACGAAGACGAGTTGGCTTATGTGGAGGCCAACTATCCGCGCTACCCGAACCTGTCGCTCGACTACGCCATCTTGGAGCAGAGTCGCAATGTGTTTGTGATGAAATGTGATTTCGGCTGGGCCGACATGGGTACATGGCATGCCATCTACGAGGCGATGAGTAAGGTTCAAGACGACAATGTGGTGCTCGACTCCCAAGTGGAGATGGAGGATTGCCATAATAACATCATCAAACTGCCAAAGGGCCGTCTGGGTGTGTTCAGCGGTCTGGAGGGTTACATTGTGGCAGAACAGGACAATGTATTGATGATCTGCAAGAAGGGTGATTCCTCGGCGTTGGTGAAGAAATATGCCAACGAGGTACAGATCAAATATGGTGATGAGTTTGTCTAACCGACAAACTCATCACTGATTTTCTGGGCGATTTCCTTGAATTCTTCTTCCGTGAGTTTCAACTTCTCACGGCGGAAGTCAACGTCGCCTTCCTGCTGCATGGGGATGAGGTGGATGTGGGCATGGGGCACCTCCAGACCAAGTACGACTTGGGCTACTTTCTTACAGGGGAAAGCCTTCTTGATGGCTTGGGCCATCTTCTTGGCAAATACCTGGAACTCGGCGATCTCATCATCCTCCATATCGAAGATGTAATCGACTTCCCGACGGGGAATCACAAGGGTATGACCTTTCACGAGCGGGTTGATGTCGAGGAATGCGTAGAACTTCTCGTTCTCAGCGCACTTGTAACTGGGAATCTCACCAGCAGCAATCTTTGAAAAGATATCCATTTTTTACCTTTTTACTTTTATCCGACGGTTATTTTGTCAATACGCAGTTTGATGGTGCCACGGGGGATGCTTACTTCCACCTCGTCACCCACCTTGTGGTTCAGCAGTCCCTGGGCAATGGGTGTCTTGATGGAGATCTTGCCCTCGCGCAGGTTGGCCTCGCTCTCGCTGACGATGGTGTAGGTCATCTTGGCCTTGTTGGTCAGGTTGGTCATCTCCACCTTCGAGAGAATCTGTACGGCGTCTGTGCTCAGACGGGATGTATCGACAACCTTTGCTTCGGAGATTATTACCTTCAGACGGTTGATCTTGTCCTCCAGGTTTGCCTGAGCCTCCTTGGCGGCATCATACTCGGAATTCTCGCTGAGGTCACCTTTCTCGCGGGCCTCGGCAATGGCTGCGGAGGCTTTCGGACGCTCCACACTCTCCAGTTGTTTCAGTTCGGCTATCAGTTTGTCGTAGCCTTCTTGTGACATATAAGCCATAGTTATTCTTCTTTATTGTTTATAATTCAAATCTTAGACAGACAAAAAACAAAGAATTCCGACGTTGATGTCGTGTCGGAATCCTTGATGCTATAATGTCGTATCCTTACTTATCTGTGTGCAAAGGTAAGGAAAAAATCTGAATCCCACAAATTTTTCGGCGAAAAAATGTTAATACCGCCGTTTTGTCATGGTCCAGAAGGACTGCAGGAGAATGTAGAAAATGACAGCACTCACCCATCCGCCGATGACATCGATGGCATAGTGGGCACGGATATAGACGGTGGCCAGGCACATCAGCACATAAAATGGTAGCATACCATAAAACAGCAGACGGTTTTTGGTGCGCCAGGCGAGGAACAGCAGGATTGTTGTGATACCCACATGACTACTGGGGAAGGCGGCTGTGGGCCGTTCGCCCGTTTCATGAGCACTGGCTACGCACTGGTAGAAGAATCCGTTGCTGTTGCCAGGCATGGGCAAAGCCTCGTCGTGGGTGGCGAAGTAGTCGTGAAGGTTGGGGAAGATGCCTTGTGCGATATCGTCGAGTCCTGCTGCCGCATAGTAATACTGTGGTCCTGTGACGGGCAGGAAGATAAAGATGACATAGTAGAGGAAGAACGAGGCGAGGATGACGAACACGGCACGGTTGAACTCTGCGTATCGCCAGAAGAAATAAAACAGTGTCACGATGGCTATTAGCGGAAAGTAGGAGGCATAGCCCAGATGCATCAGTTCAGCGAACACCGGATTGTTGATCGTCTCAGAAAAGAGCAGGGCAGGCTGACAGGTAAACAACAGTTGCTCGTAGCCCGCAAAGAGGTGGTCGAGGTTGGGCAGGATCCTGTTCAGTTCATAGGTGTCAGGATACCACCAGGGGAGTAGAGCCATCTGTACGCCGACCCTGCACAGGAGGGTAAAGCGGCAGGGCGCCATCCGATAGACTGCCCACATGGCCGCTGTTAGGGCCAGCACTTTCACCCGCCCAAAAATCAGCGACTCTGGGTTCTGGATCTTCGTGTAGGTGAAGAAGATGAATAGCAGGGTCATCACCCAATAGCCGAGGATGACCCACTCCACGGTAAGCAACCCCTTGATTGGCTTCTTCTCAATCTTGAATATATCTCTTACAGCCATCCCTTATCCTTGTACCATTTGATGGTGGTCTTCACACCTTCTTTCAACTTTATCTTGGGCTCAAACCCGAGTTCCTTGCGGGCAGGCTCGATGTCGCACCGCCAGTTGCGCTGCTTCAGGATATTGAACTTGTCATTGTTCAGGGCCGTCACCTTACCAGTCATCCTTCCGACGTACTCTCCGATGAAGGTGATGATGCGCAGTAACCAGACAGGAGCCGTGATGCGGATCCACCAGGGACGTCCCAGTTCTTCGTGGATCAGGTCACTGAAGGTCGTGCTCTGATAAACCTCGCCGTCTGAAAGGAAATACTTACGACCGTTCTCTCCTTTTTCCAAGGCGAGGAAGATGGCCTGCACCACATCCGTGACATAGACGAACGTGATGTCCTGACGCTGGTAGCCCACGGCGAAGTCGCTATGCTGTTTGATGCTTTTGGCCATGATGAAGTAGTCTTTCTCCTTCGGACCATAGACACCCGTCGGCCTTAATATAATATAAGGTATGCGTGAGCCCAGTGAGTCGAGATATCGCTCTGCCTCTAACTTGCTCCGTCCGTATTCAGTATTCGGCTGTGGCGAGTCCGTCTCACGGATCTCATCGTAGGGCATCTTCTCCTTGATGGCACCAAAGACGCTCAGACTGCTCACGAAGACAAAGCGCTTCAGAGGCATCTGCAACTCGATGAGTGCATCTGCGAGGTTCTTGGTTCCTTCCGTGTTGATACGACGGAAGTCTGCTTTGTTCAGACACTTCGTCACACCAGCCGCATGCACCACGTAGTCGAACTGATGGTCACGCAACTGTTCGATGAGTTGCTCCTTCGACGAGAGGTTCAGTTCGATAAAGTGGATGCGCTCATCTTGCAGGAACGCCTTCGAACTGCTCTTGCGCACGGCTGCCCACGTCTCGAAACCCCTCTTCAGGGCCTCCTCCACGATAAAGGAGCCGATAAATCCGCTTGCACCAGTGACTAATATCTTCATCTTTGTTAAATTTGGGTGCAAAGGTACAAAATAATTGATAATTGATAATTGATAATTGACAATTTTTTGCTAACTTTGCGGAAAACTTAAAAGAAAAGAAACCAATGGCGAAGAAACAAATAAAGGAAAAGGCGATTGAAGAGGCTTTATGGGAGTCAGCGAACAAACTGCGCGGCTCTGTGGAGCCATCAGAGTATAAGCACGTTGTGTTGAGCCTTATCTTCCTGAAATATGCTCACGACCGTTTTACGGAGCGGCGTAACGAACTGGTGGCAGAAGGCAAGGAGGCTTTTGCCGACAATCCCGTGTTCTATAATGCCAAGAATGTCTTTTATTTGGAGCCGGAAAGCCGTTGGGATTTTCTGATAGAGAATGCCAAGCAGAATGACATTGCCATTAAGATAGACAAGGCATTGGCGAAAGTGGAGCAGAGCAATCCTACGCTGAAGGGTGCCCTGCCCAGCAACTATTATGCAGGTCTTTCGCTAGACCGCACCAAACTCGCTGCTCTACTTGATGAAATCAATAAGATAGACACGTTGAAAGACCCGGAGAACGATCTCATCGGTCGCGTCTATGAATACTTCCTTGGTAAGTTTGCCATTGCCGAAGGTAAGGGTAAAGGAGAATACTACACGCCTAAGACTATCGTCAATCTGATAGCAGAGATGATTGAGCCTTATCGTGGTAAGATATACGACCCATGTTGTGGTTCTGGTGGTATGTTCGTACAGAGCATGAAGTTCATCGAGGCGCATCACGGTAACAAGCGCGACATCTCTGTCTATGGGCAGGAATATACTAACACCACCTATAAACTGGCAAAAATGAACCTCGCCATTCGAGGTATTGCCTGCAACCTGGGCGAGATGGCTGCCGATACGTTCCATAACGATCAGCACAAAGACCTGAAGGCTGATTTCATTATGGCCAATCCTCCTTTCAACCAAAAAGCATGGCGAGCAGAAAACGAACTGAAGGACGACCCGCGTTGGGCTGGTTACGACGTGCCTCCTACAAGCAATGCCAACTATGGTTGGATACTGAACATCGTCTCGAAACTCTCTGCCAACGGCACGGCTGGATTCCTTCTTGCCAATGGTGCGTTGAGTGGCGACGGAACTGAGTTGGCTATCCGTAAGCAACTACTTCAGAACCATTTGGTAGAGGCTATTGTCATTCTGCCACGCAACATGTTTTATTCTACGGATATCAGCGTGACGCTATGGATTCTGAACAATAACAAGAAAGCCCGCACAGTGGAGCAGAACGGCAAGATGGTTCGCTATCGTAATCGTGAAGTCGAGGTGCTGTTCATCGACCTCCGCCAGTGGGGAGAGCCATTCGAGAAGAAATACATCCAGTTCTCTACGGAGCAGATACATCAGATTGCTGAGAACTTCCATAACTGGCAGCGCGTAGGCTATGAAGAGACCTATCACGATGAGCCTGAATACTGCTACTCTGCCACCCTCGACGAGATTGAGAAGAAAGGCTGGAGCCTTGTGCCAAGCAAATACATCGAGTTCCGCAACCGCGATGAGCAGATTGACTTCGACACCAAGATGCGCCAACTGCAAGCAGAAATGCGCGACCTCTTGCAAAAGGAAGAAGAAAGTAAACAACAGATGAAAGACCTCTTTAATTCATTAGGCTATGGACTCGAATAATCAAATCATCATATATCAGACCGAGGACGGGCAGACGCAAGTGGATGTTCGGCTGGAGAACGAGACAGTGTGGCTGTCTACTAGTCAGATGGCAATGCTATTTGACAAAGAAGAATCGAACATTCGTAGGCATGTTATCAATGTTTTTAAAGAAGGAGAATTAGAACGTGAAAATAACGTGCAAAAAATACACGTTAATGGAATCAAGAAGCCTGTTCCATATTACAATCTTGACGTCATTATCTCTGTTGGTTATCGTGTAAAGAGCAAACGCGGTACAGCTTTTCGTATTTGGGCACGAAAGATACTAAAAGAATATCTCATCAAGGGCTATGCCATCAATGAGCGTATGCGTAAGGAGCAGATTGGTGAGTTACGCCAACTGGTAGGTATGCTTGGGCGCACCATACAGAGCCAGCCGCTACTGTCGAACGATGAGACCAATGCCCTGTTTGAGGTGGTGACAGACTACACCTATGCTCTCGATACCCTCGACAATTACGACTACGAGCGGCTTACTATCAATAAGACCACAAAAGAAGAGCCGTTCCATGCTACCTACGAGAATGCAATGGAGGCTATCAACGGCTTGCGAGAGAAATTTGGTGGCTCTGTTCTCTTTGGCAACGAGAAAGACGATTCCTTCAAAAGCAGTATCGGACAGATTTATCAGACTTTTGGTGGCGAAGAACTCTATCCCAGCGTGGAGGAGAAGGCCGCCATGCTGCTCTATCTTGTCACGAAGAACCACTCGTTCAGCGACGGTAACAAGCGCATTGCCGCCACGCTGTTCCTCTGGTTCCTTAACAATAATCACATTCTCTATCATCCTGACGG
>JAFRMM010000166.1 GCA_017430675.1 Prevotella sp. | reverse complement strand
TTTTATCCGTCAATATCCGGAATTACAACGTCAATAGCGGCACAGGTAGCAATCAGGTCGGCAATCTTCTGACCACGAAGCATCGGATCGAAAGCACCTACCAGCGAGAGACCCATCGGACGCATCTTCATACGGTATGGGCTCTTGTCGCCACGAGAGTCGAGATACACACCAAACTCACCAGCCACGCCCTCAACAGAGTAGTACCACTGTCCCTCTGGACACTTGATGATGGGCTTCTGCTTCACATAGAAGTCACCCTCGGGGATGTTGTCGATGAGTTGCTCAATGATGTTCAGGCTCTGGTACATCTCGTTGATGTGTACCAGATAACGGCCCATCGAGTCACAGGTGTCGAGGGTGCACTGCTCCCACTCCACCTTGTCATACATATCATACGGGTGGTTCTTGCGCACGTCGTTCTTCCAGCCTGAAGCACGCCCGGCAGGACCAGTCACAGCGTAGTTGATACAATCCTCGAGACTCATCGGACCGCAGTTCTCCAGACGGTTATGCGTGATGATGTTATCACCGAAGATATCCATATACTCCTGAATGGTGGGACGCAGATATTTCACCAGATCCTTGCAGTTCTTGACAAAGTTAGGATCGATATCGTCCTGCAAGCCACCAATGCGATAGTAGTTCTGGATCAGACGGCCACCCGTGGTCTCCTCCATGCAGTTCAGTACGTGCTCACGGTCGCGCATGCCGTAGAGCATACCCGTGAGGGCACCCAGGTCCTGGGCGACACATGAGGTATAGAGCAGGTGGGAGTCGAGACGCTGCAACTCATCCATGATTGTACGGATGTACTTGATACGGTCCGTCAGTTCCACGCCCATGCCTTCCTCTATGACACCCACCAGAGCATGACGGTGCTGCATGGCACCCAGATAGTTCAGGCGGTCTGTCAGGGCTAGAGTCTGAGGGTATGTCATATTCTCCCACATCTTCTCGATGGCACGGTGGATATAGCCGAGGTGCGGATAGACGCGCTTCACCGTCTCACCGTTGAGCACCGTCTGCAGACGGAGCACACCATGGGTGGCGGGGTGCTGCGGACCGATATTGATCACATAGTCGTCAGCGCCGAAGAGTCTGTTCTTCTTGGTCTGCAAACAGCCGTCCTTGTCGAGATAATACTCCAGACCGTAGTCAGGCTCGTTATCATCTTCAAGCGTATATTGGTCGTTGTACACCCAGTCCTTGCGGAAGGGATAACCTTGAAGTCGCTACGCAGGAAAAGGCGGCGCATATCGGGATGACCCAGGAACACGATACCATAGAAGTCATAGACCTCGCGCTCCAGGAGATCGGCCACGCGCCAGATATGAGATACGGTAGGGATATACGGGATCATCTGACCGTCCGTCTCACCTGTACCGTTGGATGACATGCCGTCGCCACAGACCTGTGTCTTGGCCATCATCTTCACGCTACAGCGCTTATGGGTCTCCGTATTCTCAAGGATATAGATACAGCCAAGACCTGCCTCACCTGTCAGACCCTCCTTCGGGAAGTCCTCGCCGACGATGGTCACGAGGTAGTCGTAATGGCTCTTCTCCTTCAGTTCCTGCATCTTCTGCTGGAACTGTTCAAATTTAAACTCGAGTGGTGTCAGTTTCATACGGCAGTCTCCTCCTTCTTTAATTCTTCAACAAAATCCTGAGGGACATCGGTGATGACCATGGGCTCACGACGATGGTCGCCATGCTTCGAGCGGAACGTCAGTTCCTCATTGGACACACCGAGTTGGGCCTCCGCCTCCGTCTGCTTATGGTTCGCACCACCGAAGAACTTCTCGATCTTCACCTTACGCTGCAGTTGCATCATGCCATACATGATAGCCTCCGGACGCGGGGGACAACCAGGGATGAACACATCGACGGGTACGATCTCCTCAATACCCTTCACCACATGATAACTCGACTTGAAGGGACCACCGCTGATGGCACAACCACCGACGGCAATCACGTACTTAGGCTCAGCCATCTCGTCATACAGACGTTTCAGGGCCGGTGCCATCTTGTGCGTGATGGTACCAGCACACATGATCAGGTCAGCCTGACGGGGGGAGTTACGCGTCACCTCGAAGCCGAAGCGGGCGAAGTCGTAACGGGCACAGCCACAGGCCATGAACTCGATACCACAGCAGGAGGTGGCAAAGGTCAGCGACCAGAGGGAGTTGGCACGTCCCCAGTTGATCAACTGGTCGAGTGAACCCGTAATTACATTGACGCCACCCTCATGGAGTTCGTCGATGATCTTCTCCAACGAGGCGTTATCGTTCCACTCCTCGTAGGGAATACTCTTGATGTGCGGTTTCCTTACTTCCATTCCAAGTCTCCTTTCCGCCAGGCATACGCCAAGCCTAATACCAGAACTACCAGGAAGAATCCGATGCTGAGCAGGGCCAGCGCACCGAAATCCTTCACTACCACAGCCCACGGGTACAGGAACACTGTCTCCACGTCGAACATGAGGAACAAGATGGCGAAGAGGTAGAATCCCACCGATATGGGCAACCACGAGGATCCTCGCGTGGGGATACCACTCTCATACGGCTCACCTTTCACCTTCGCGTAGGACCGTGGTCCTATCAACTTGGCTATGACGTAAGCCGCCACCACTAATGTTAGTGCCGTCAACAAGACGGTAATTAACAAAGCAAAGTTCATAAAAATAATATAACGTTATAACAATATTGTTTTCGTTTCTAAGCAGTTACAGCAAAAATGAATGTACCTTCGCTGCTAACGTGCTGCAAAGGTACAAAAATATTCTGTAAATAAGTGGAATATTTATTTATTCTTTAATAATAATTGTTAATCTCACTTTACCACTTCAATGATGGGCTCGCCAACACAGGCATTAGGCTGTTGGATATGCAGCATCTGTGTCACCGTCGGGGCGATATCCGTGATATGAACCTCGCGACCTGTGCTCCCATGTTCCACCTTCCAGCCGTAGAACAGCAGGGGGATATGGGCATCGTAGGGATTCCACGCACTGTGGGTGGTACCAACGGGCGATGACCATTTACCAAACTCATACCAACCGGCCTCCAGCACCAATAACAGATCACCCGAACGGTGGGGATGATAGCCATAGAGCGCACGACTGCGGAGGACATCAGGCACACTCCACGTGTTCACCTTCTCGAAGTCCATCACAAACTGCACATGGGGCTGTTCACGACAATAGGCTATCAGCGCCTCCTTCACCTGTTGCAGATCCAGACCAAGAGCCTTGATCTTCCCGTGGTTCAGGTAGAAGCGGTAACCATTGAGTCCATTGATGATCGAGAGATCCGTTGCTGGTCCGAACTTTTCCTTCAGATAGGCTTCCAACTGATCGTTCATCACATCTTGACTAAAGTTCCAGGCACCACCATTCAGTTTGTGGTCAATCATATACTGGAAATTATGCGCGGCGCCATGGTCTGCTGTCAGGAACAGGAGATAGTTACCCTCGCCCACCTGTTCGTCGAGTGCCTTCAGGAGTCTGGCGATATCCTTGTCAAGTTCCAGATAAGCCTCGTCAGTATGTTCTCCACGGGTGCCCCACGCATGGCCGATCACATCCGTCTGCGAATAACTCACACAGAGCATATCCGTCACCTCGCCCTTTCCGAGTTGTTCTCCCTGGAGGGCAGCGATGGCCATGTCGGTGGTGATATGACCGCAGAGCGGATAGGAGCCCACGTTCTTGCCCACTTTCTGCAGTTCCTTGTTCTTCTTGAGTTCCTGGTTATAGGCCTTCGCCCAGTCAGGCAGTTCTGTACGATAATAGGTACTCGTGATAAACTGTCCGTTATCCGTATCCAACCAGTAGGCGTGGTCGGAACTCCTTCCTGCAGGCAGGATGGCCGCACGGTCCTTATACGACACGCCCACCACCTTCGACTTAAAGTCTGTATGCAACCTGATCTGATCTCCTATCGTCGTAGAGAGGAGGTTACGGGGCGACATACAGCCTCGTTTACGGTTATCCGTTCCTACGGGATCAACGGTCTTGTCGCCACAGCAATACACGGGATCGTCGTCGATGAAGAAATCATTGCCACAGATACCGTGTAGGGCTGGTGTCGCACCTGTATAGGCACTCGTATGACCGATAGCGGTTACCGTCGGCACATAGTTGATCAGACAATTATCACAACTGTAGCCTTTGGTAATCAATCGCTTCAGGCCATCTTCCTGGAACTGGTCATAATAGCGTGAGAGATAGTCCCAGCGCATCTGATCCACCACGATACCCACCACGAGTTTCGGACGCTCGTCGAATCCCGTATGCGCCGTCATCTGAACAGCCGACGCCACCACCATTGCAACAATCAAAAACAGTTTTCTCATACTTATCTATTCACTTGTTCTTTCAATAATCTCCAGACACATACGACCGTTATGATAGGGACATTTCCAGAAGCCAGCCTTATCATCAACGGTGTTCAGCGAACCGTCAGGATGACGGCTCCAGTGCCACTCACCATTCTCCCAGTCGATGAGTTGAGTCTTGATATACTCCCAACAGCGGACAGCCTTGTCCAAAGCAGCCTCATCACCAAAGTACTGGTAGATATTAAACCAGCCCACGACATTCTCAGCCTGTACCCACCAATGGAGGTCATCATCGATATGACCCGTCGAAAGATTGGCCTCGTGAATCATCGAACCGTCTGGGCGCAAGCCTTTCTCCGAAGCCTTGGCCACCATCTGTACGATGGGTTCCATCTTCGCGAGCACCTTCGGATCACCCAGCACGAGGGCCGCCTCGTGCATTAGCCATGAGCACTCGATATCATGGCCGTAACTCTCCAGATGTCCTGCCCCACGCGTCCAGTCCATCTCGAAGAAGAGATCCAGATGGTGGGTTTCCGGATTCAGAATCCTGTCCGTGAAGATGCTGATGATATTGCGCAGCGAGGCCTCCACGGCAAGCATCGTTTCCGTCGGTATGGTGACACCAATAGGCAATACCGAGCCGATGGCGGGCACATAGTCACAGGATTCCTGAGCATGCATCTCCTTCAGACACCTCAGCAAGTTTGTGTAGGGTTCGATGATGTGCAGGTGGGTATTCTGCGACTTGGGGAAGTTGGCATCGAGTTCCGACAGACGCATATCGGCGATAGGCTGCCAGTCGCGTGTCATCGCCTCGATATAGCCGTTGTACTCTCTGTCAAGCGCATGTTCCTCGATGCAGTCGTACAGGTCAAGCGCATATTCCAGGGCCTCCCTGTCGCCCGTGGCACGGACATATTCCGTCAGTCCGTAGAGGGCAAAGCCGATGGCATAGAACTGCTTCCGGGTGTTCTGGGGCTGTCCCTTGTAGTCGAGGCTCCAATAGACGCCACCATATTCCTTGTCGATGAAATGATCGACGAAATAGTCCTTGGCGTAGGTGGCCGTCTCCAGATACTCCTGCTTACCCAAGACACGGTAGGCAGCCGAGAACGTCCAGAGGATACGGGCATTGAGGATAGCCCCCTTCTCTGCCTCGGGATGCAGCACCTCCTGGGCATCGATACGCCCATAGAAGCCCCCGTTCTCGCGATCCACCATCTTGGTGCTCCAGAAGTGCAGGATGTTCTGCTCAAGAACATCCTGCATCTCACGTTTCAT
>JAFRMM010000165.1 GCA_017430675.1 Prevotella sp. | reverse complement strand
GTCCCCAGCATCCTTGTTCTGGTAGCGGTACTCGGTGGGAGTGATGGAGTAGCGCTCCTTGAACAGGCGACTGAAGGTGCGGCGGGTGCCGAAGCCGGAGGCGGAGGCAATGTCGTCGATAGTCCTCTCAGGACTGACGGCGAGCAGTTCCTTGGCATACTCCAGGCGGCAGTGGTTGATGAAGTCGGCAATGGTGGGGAACTCGCTGCCCTGTGAGAAGGCGGCACCGATGCGCTCCTTCGACAGATGGAAGTAGTCGATGGCGGCCTGACGGTCGAACTGCGTGCTGAGGTAGAGCCGCTCACGGATGATGACGGAGCGGATGTGCTGTGAGAGTTCGGCCTCAGCCCCAAAAGCCTCACCCCTGAGAGCCTCACCCCCGGCCCGCTCCACCGTATAGAGAGAGTCTGATGCCTGTGGCACGTAGCCTCTACCCCCTTCCCCCGAAAGGGAGGGAGCCATTGCCTGTGCAACCAATCATCAGGGTCTGTACGGCAAGGAGCAAAATGACCATATCACTGTCGTTATTATTCGTTTACGTGTGCAAAGGTAAGCATTATTTCGCAATCCCGTATCGTTTGGGGCATTAATTTACTCACAGTTCCCTGCCAGACCGAGTCATTTCCTTTTATTTGTTAAATATGGCTGTATATTTACGGGATAATGTGGAATTATGAGTACCTTTGCCCATGTTTTAGTAAGAATGGAGAAGAGACTATGATAAGGAAACTCTGTCACTACATATCTGAATACATGGGCATACTAGTGCTGGCCGCTGCCCTGCTGGCACTGATATTCCCTTCCGTCTTCGGACAAGTACGCCCGACGGTCATCAACTATCTGCTGGGAGTCGTGATGTTCGGCATGGGACTGACGCTGAACCTTCAGGACTTCAAGATCGTGTTCAGTCGTCCGAAAGACGTGATTATCGGCTGTCTCGCACAGTTCTCCGTCATGCCGCTGCTGGCTTGGGGACTGGCCCGGTTTTTCCAACTTGACGAGGCATTGGCTCTTGGTGTGGTGTTGGTAGGCTGTTGCCCTGGCGGTACAGCATCCAACGTGATAACCTATCTGGCTAAGGGCGACCTTGCCCTATCCGTAGGAATGACAGGCGTATCAACCCTGCTGGCTCCTTTCCTGACACCCTTGCTGACTTGGGCATTGGCAGGAAAGAGCGTCGATGTGGATGTGGCGAGCATGTTTCTGAGTATTCTCTGGGTAGTGATACTTCCAATCGTCCTCGGATTACTGGTAAAGTGGATCTGGCCAAAGTTCACGGAAAAGGCGACGGACTATCTCCCGGCCTTCTCGTCGGTTGCCATTGCCCTCATTGTGTCCATCGTCATCGCAGCCAATGCCGGTAAACTCTTGGCTGGTGGACTGATTATCGTGTTGGTGGTCATGCTCCATAATATCTGCGGACTTGGCCTTGGCTACTTGATCGGACGACTGCTTGGACTCTCAGAGCCCAAGAAGAGAGCCATCTCTATCGAGGTGGGTATGCAAAACTCAGGACTGGCCAGTAGTTTGGCCACCATCCATTTTGCGGCCTATCCGTTGGCCACCATCCCTGGAGCCATCTTCAGTGTCTGGCATAACCTGTCCGGTGCCGCTGTTGCATATCTCTATCGAAGATAATGGCAAAAAAACGAGATTTCCGTGATTAATTCAGGGAAATTTGGCGGGGCTACAAATAAAATGGTGTCACTGCCAACCGAAAGTACGCCCCTGCCAACCCCCGAAACAGCGGTTTTTCCTACTTTTGCGCATCCAAATTCAGGGACTAACATTATAATGACGGTTACGCTCTTCTACATCACTAATGCGGCAGTGCTTATCGGTTGCCTGCTTATCGGCTGGGGGGGTATTTTTCTTCCACGGTCGGCGCTTCGACGATGATTTACGTTCGAAGCAGTGCTATGTGGCAGCAGTGTTCACCATCTTTGCCCTCCAGCGCCTTAGTCTGCTGACCATTGTCCGTCCTGAAGGCATTGAGGTGTATGCCACACAGCCCATCGGCGTGCTCAGCGTAGCCTTTATCATCCTGATGATGGGCGGCACGAGCGTCATGAGTCGCCACTACCACCAGAATTTTGCGCTGTGGGTGCTCATGCTGTTCATCCCCTCCACGTTCTTGCTGACCAACAGCCTGATGATGGCTTCAGGCTTCTACCGTCCGCTGTTCCGTTGGGAAGAGTTGATCGACTTCCAGCGCATCACGCCCGTCGTGTTCTATGGTCGTGTGCTGTTTGTAACCTTACTGTTGTTATTCTGGGCTTTGGCCGCCGGCATGTTGGTGGAAGCCTATACACATGACCGCCGCCTGAGAGCAGGTCGCCCATTGACCGAGGACGCAGAATGCCACAGCGGAGAGGTACGCTTCATCTTCGGTTGGGCCGTGCTGATCCTGTTGAGCCTTATCGTGCTCTGCATCCCAAGTCTCGTGCCGCACATCGTTCTCAACCTTATACTGATTGCCGCATTGGTGCTGACAGTCTTCGCGTATCAGCGACTGGTAAGATATCTTCATGCCAGAGACAACGGGCGGCTGGCACCTGTGCTCATTGCACGGCGGATGCCCCTGCTGCTCTCCATGGAACAGGGAGGCACTACGGCATGGGGCACCACCATCACGCAGAATCCCTTCTTCAATGGCAATCCCATGCTCGACGACGTGGCGCAGGCCCTCGGCGTACGCAGTGCCGAACTGATAGTTGGCACCGACCACAAGATCAACGAGATAGCCATCAGTTGCGGCTACAACGACCTGCCCACCTTCACCCGCGCCTTCAAGCGCCAGTTCGGCATGTCCCCCAGCGAATATCGTAAGAAATAATGTATAGCGAACAGATAGACATACAGACAAGGAGGAGAGGAGGGCTACTTGTCGTCGTAATGCCCATAGGCAGAAAGCACGTCCACATAGACCTCTGTCTCGAAGATTTCGTAAATCAACCGATGCTTCTTGGTGATGGTGCGGCTCCACTGACCGGAGCGGTCGCCTTTCAACTGCTCAGGATGGCCCGTACCTGTGCGGGGATGCAGCATCAACTCATTGAGCAACTTCACTGCCTTTTTGTGGGCTGCCGGTTCGCTGTGTCTGAGTTTTGCCAAGTCCTCCTGGGCTTTCTCAGAATAAACGATGTCGTACATAGTCAGAGAGAATTAAGCCATGCATTCATTTCTTCGGGGTTGGAAAACCGCTTTCCCTTCCCCTGCCTAATCTCTTCGCGGGCCTCATCGACGCGTTTGAAGAAATCTTCCTTCGTCATCAGCGTCGGATCCTGCTTCTTGGCTGTCAACTTCTTGGCATACTTCAGCATCTTCGCCATCAGCCCCTCGTCCTCGGCGATGATGCTCAACTGGCGGAACAGTTCCGCAGTCATCTCTATAGCAGTCATAATCCTAACATGTTTGGTTTTCGGCGGCGAAGTTACGAAAAATATCCGAATAAACAAAATATAAACAAATAAATCCTTTATCATTATGAACAAAAGAACAAAGACCTTTTCCATGACGAGGGCGGCGGTGATGATCTTCCTCGCACTGCTCACGACCGTGACGGCGTGGGCGCAGGACGACCCTTTTCAACATCCAGACGCCGAAGGCAATGTCACGATTACTGCAGCCGGTACATACAATGCCTCTGGTAACTTCAACAATATTATTATAGCCGATGGGGTTGGGGCACAAGGTGCAGTCACCCTGAATGTCGGTAATCTGACTATCAGTGGCAATATCCAAAATGAAAACAGTCCTATTATCTGGAATGTGTCGGAGGGTAGTTCCCTTACTTTTACAGGTAATGAACCGATTCATGTGGATGAATTCAATATGAGTGGTGGCGAACTCCATATTAATAATATGGAAATGGAAATTATGGCAGAATGCACTATCAGCGGTGGATCCTTCAATACCACGACATTCGCGGTTGCTCATGCCACTATCAGCGGTGCCACCATCAACACCTATAATCCGCAAAACGAAATGTTCGCAGTTTTTTAAACGAAAAGTGTTTTCATGCAAAACGAAAAGTCCACTCAGTTTCTCATTTGAATATCATTTAAACATTAACTAAAACACCCCAAAATATTAACTTATTTTGAGGCG
>JAFRMM010000164.1 GCA_017430675.1 Prevotella sp. | reverse complement strand
CGTTCAGGTCTTCGATCACCTTTTCGTAGGTGATATTCCCCTGACAGACCGAGGCGGCCTGGTCGAAGATGGCGAGGGCATCGCGCATGCCACCGTCGGCCTTCTCGGCAATGACGGCGAGCGCCGGCTCTTCGTAGGTGATGCCTTCCTGTTCTGCCACATGCTTCAGGTGATCTACCGTGTTGCGGACGGTCATACGCTCGAAGTCGTAGATCTGGCAACGGCTGAGGATGGTAGGCAGGATCTTGTGCTTCTCCGTCGTGGCGAGGATGAAGATAACGTGTGCGGGCGGCTCCTCCAGGGTCTTCAGGAAGGCGTTGAAGGCAGATGTGGAGAGCATGTGCACCTCGTCGATAATGAACACCTTGTATTTGCCTAACTGCGGTGGGATGCGCGTCTGCTCCATCAGGGTCTTGATATGCTCCACGGAGTTGTTCGAGGCGGCATCGAGTTCGAAGATGTTCAGGGATCGCTGCTCGTTGAACGACAGGCAACTCTCACACTCATTACAGGCTTCGCCGTCTGCCGTCGGGTTCTGGCAGTTGATGGCCTTGGCGAAGATGCGTGCGCAGGTGGTCTTGCCCACACCTCTGGGACCGCAGAACAGGTAGGCATGTGCCAGTTTCCCGCTCTTCACGGCATTCTTCAGCGTGGTGGTCAGAGCCGCCTGGCCTACGACGGTGTCAAAGGTCATCGGACGGTATTTCCTGGCTGAAACGATATATTCCATATTTGTTTTGATAAATTTTTCTGCAAAGATACGAAAATAATATGAATTATGAATGATGAATTATGAAATATTTCGTATCTTTGCAGACAAATTACGGAATTATGAGAGTATTGTCAAATATCAAGTCGTTCATGCTCCGCGTGTGGCGGTCGATGTTCCTGAAGTATGCCGTGGTCATCATCGCCGGCGTACTGATTGTCGGGTTCCTCGACGAGAACAGTGTCTGGAGTCATGTGAAGAACATGCAGCGTATCAGTGAACTGTCTGAGGAGACAAAGAGGTACAATGCCGAGTTCCAGCGCGACCAGGCACAGATCAGGGAACTCGACAAGAATCCCAAGGCGATGGAGAAGATTGCACGGGAGCGCTATTTCATGAAGGCCGATGATGAGGATATCTTCATCCTCAGTGATGATGACCGTGCTCCCAAACCTATTGTGAACCATGAGGCAGTTGAATAAAGTCCAGACGGCCATCTATCTGCTTGGTGCCCTGCTGATGGCTGTCGGGGCGGGGACGAGCATGCTGGCGTGGAAGGCTGCGCCATATATTTTTGCCGTGGGAGTACTCGGCTTTGTGGCCATGCAGTTCCTCCAGCGTTATGAGGGTGCGAATTTTGTCATCCGCCGTCTGCGCAGGATGATGCTCCTGAGCGATTTCCTCTTTCTGCTGTCTGCCCTGTTGATGATAGCCAATACCGGAAATTTCCTCGGGCTTGACTATATTACATATATAGAATATGTGTATAACAAATGGGTGATTATCCTGTTGATTGCCGCTATTCTGCAACTCTATTCTACACACAGAATCAGCCGTGAGTTGGAGAAAGAGGCAAAAAAACTATAAAAGAATGCGCATTTGTTTTAAAATGCGCAAATTTTTTTTTCTACTTCGATGAATCATTGTACATTTGCGCCACGAAACGAATGATTATGAAGAAGATCCTTTACGCATTTGTCATCATGACTACGCTTGTATCCTGTGCCGAGTCCTACTCGATTCAGGGCTCGTCCTCTGTATCGGCACTGGATGGTAGTAAACTTTACCTGAAGACGGTGAAGGATCAGGAGTTGAAGAATATGGATTCCTGTGACGTGGTTCATGGAAAATTCCGTTTCGCAGGACTGCTTGATACGGTAAAACTGGCAAACCTCTATATGGATGATGAGCCGTTGATGATGCCTGTCGTCGTGGAGAAAGGTGAGATAGAGATCCGCATCGATAATACAGGTCGTACTGTCAGCGGCACACCGCTTAATGACAAACTTTACCAGTTTATCCACCGCCATGATCAGATTGGCAACGAACTGAATGAGTTGTCGCACAAGCAGAGTCAGATGCTGCTCGACGGTATTGACGAGGAGATCATCAACCGTCAACTTTCCGCTGAAGCCGCGCGGTTGGCTCAGCAAGAGGACAGTCTGGTGACAAACTTCATCGTGGAGAATTTCGACAATGTCCTGGGACCGGGTGTCTTTATGATGATGACTGGCGGTTATCCCTATCCTGTGCTGACGCCGCAGATAGAGGACATTATGAGCAAAGCCACTAAGAAGTTCAAGGAAGATCCCTACGTGAAGCAATACTATCAGACAGCCAATGAGATCCAGGCCCGGCAGAACGGACTTGTGGATGATACCCCTCAGCAGCCAGTAGGTCAGACACCAATGGCTCCCGTTCAGGAACAGGTGGCTGACTCCATGCAACTGCCACCACTCAATCTCCAGCAGAAATGAGAACGCTGATACAGGGAGGAACCATTGTCAATGAGGGAAGGATCTTTGACGGGTCAATAGTCATTGACGATGAGGTTATTAGTGAGATGATAGAAGGACAGGCACAACCCGAAGCATCTTTCGACAGGATTGTCGATGCTTCGGGTTGTTTCGTGCTGCCAGGTGTTATCGATGACCATGTGCACTTCCGGGAACCAGGACTGACAGACAAGGCAGATATTGACTCAGAGAGTATGGCTGCGGCTGCGGGCGGTGTGACCACCTATTTCGATATGCCGAATACGGTGCCTCAGACTACGACACTTGAGGCTCTTGATGAGAAGTTCATGCTGGCTGCAAAGAAGAGTCATATTAACTATGCTTTCTTTTTCGGAGCCACGAATGACAATGTGGAACTTTTCCAGGAACTTGACCCTCATCGCATTCCTGGTATCAAACTATTCATGGGCAGTAGTACGGGTAACATGCTGGTAGATCGTCAAGAGGCCTTGGAGCGCATCTTTGCCTCTTCGCCATTTCCCATTATGGCCCACTGCGAGGATACGGGCATCATCAACCGTAATATGACGGAAACCAAACAGAGATATGGCGAAGACCCCAAAGTAATACACCATCCGGAAATCCGCAGTGAAGAGGCCTGTTATGATAGTACGCGGCTGGCGGTGGAACTCGCCCGAAAGCATCATGCCCGTCTCCATGTAGCCCATCTGACGACGGCGAAGGAACTGGAACTATTTGAAAAGTGTTCCTCGTTCGATGCTCAATGTCCGATGATTACTGCTGAGGCCACCGTTTCCCATCTCTATTTCTATGATCGTGATTATGCCTCTCTTGGCACACGTATCAAGTGTAATCCTGCCATCAAGACGGAGCATGACCGTGAGGCACTGCGCGAGGCACTTGACGATGGGCGCATCTCTGTCATAGGTACTGATCATGCCCCACATCTCCTCTCTCAGAAGGAAGGCGGTTGTGCGAAAGCAGCGAGTGGCATGCCGATGATCCAGTTCTCATTGGTGACGATGCTCGAACTGGTGGATCAGGGTGTCCTCTCTTTGGAACGTATGGTCGAACTGATGTGCCATCATCCCGCCCGACTCTTTGAAGTCAGAAATCGTGGTTTCTTGCGTGAGGGTTATCAGGCTGACATCGTATTGGTACGTCCCAATTCCGGATGGACGGTGACGAAAGACATGATTCTGAGTAAGTGCGGATGGAGCCCGATGGAGGGGCACATGTATCTCTGGCGGGTCGAAAGCACCCTCTGCAATGGTCATCCGGTTTATCAAAATGGTGTGGTTGATACCGGTTATGTGGGTCAGCCAGTAGAATTCAGATGAAACTTACCTACGATATTTCCGAACTGGTTCCTTACATCAACTGGCCCTACTTCTTTTTTGCCTGGCAGGTGAAGGATAAGGCAGAGAAAGAACGTTTGCGCCGTGAGGCAGAATCAGTGCTGAAGACCCTTGAAGGTCAATACCACGCCTACGCTCTCTTTGAACTATATGATGCAAAAGGCGACGGAGACGATATCATGGTTTATGGAGGTGAGAAGTCAGAGGTGAGAGGTGAGCGAATAACTTGTCTGCGACAGCAGCAGGGAAAGCCTCCCTACCTGTGTCTTGCAGACTTTGTTGCATCTATAGACAATCCCCAAGTCTCTCACCCCTCACCTCTAAAATCGGCCTTTTCGCCTCTTCTGTAGATATTGGCATGGAAACCGATTTCGATGCCGATCCTTATCAGAAGATGATGGCGCAACTGTTGGCTGACCGTTTGGCTGAGGCTGCAGCAGAACGGATGCACGAACAGGTGAGAAAAACATATTGGGGCTATGCGAAGGATGAGAAACTGACGATTGCAGAGATGCTGGTAGAGAAATTCCAGGGCATCCGTCCTGCTATTGGCTATCCGTCGCTGCCGGATACAAGTCTGAACTTTATTCTCAATGAATTGTTGGATATGAGACAGATTGGTATTCGTCTGACGGAGAGTGGAGCCATGAAACCTCATGCCAGTGTCAGTGGCTTGATGCTTGCCCATCCGCAGTCACGTTATTTCTCTGTTGGCAAGATTGGTGAGGACCAACTTCAGGACTATGCCCGTCGGCGTGGTCTTCCTGTAGAGGTCTGTCGTAAGTTTCTAGCCGCCAATCTTTAGCACAATATAATCTTCATGCAGTGATCTCGTTGCCCGTGTAGAGTTGGTGGTATTTACCCTTCATGGCCAAGAGTTGGTCGTGGGTGCCCTGTTCGATGATGTGGCCGTGGTCGAGGACGATGATGAGGTCGGCATTGCGCACGGTACTCAGACGGTGGGCGATGACGAAGGTGGTGCGTCCCTGCATCAGGGTATCCATACCCCGCTGTACCAGTACTTCTGTACGGGTGTCGATAGAGGATGTAGCCTCGTCGAGGATGAGCACAGGAGGATTGCTGACAGCAGCACGGGCGATGGCCAGTAACTGACGCTCGCCTTGGGAGAGGTTACCGCCATCGCCGTTGAGACGGGTCTGATAGCCGTTGGCCAGACGGCGGATGAAGTCGTCGGCACCTACGAGTTTGGCTGCCTGTATGCACTCCTCGTCGGTGGCGTTGAGTTTACCGTAGCGGATATTGTCGAGCACGGTGCCCGAGAAGAGGTGGGTCTCCTGAAGCACGATGCTCATCGATTTGCGAAGGCTCTGCTTCGAGATGTCGGTAATGGGGATGCCGTCGTAGAGGATATGGCCCTGCTGGATCTCGTAGAAACGGTTGATGAGGTTGATGATGGTGGTCTTTCCGGCACCCGTGCCGCCCACAAAGGCGATCTTCTGGCCGGGGTTAGTGTTGATGTCGATGTCGTAGAGCACCTGCTTATCAGACGTATAGCCAAAATCAACATCAGTAAAATCGACATCGCCTTTGGGATTCTCCAAGATAGTCTTGCCCTCATCGACCTCAGGCTCGGCATCCATCAAACGGAAGACGCGCTCGGCTCCGACGGTGGCATTGAGCACCGAGTTAATCTGTTGTGAGACGTGGGTGATGGGCTGGGTGAAACTTTTGTTGAGCGTAAGGAAGGCGACTATAGTGCCAAGGGAAATAGAAAAATGATAATTGACAATTGAGAACTGGTTGAGGGCGAGAGTTGCGCCGATGACAGCAATGAGCACGTAGCCGAGGTTGGAGAGGTTGCCATTAACGGGCATCACGATATTCGCGATCTTATTGGCGTTGTAGGCCGAGGCGCGTAGTTGCTCATTGATATCCTCGAACTCACGGATGGCCTCTTCCTCATGGCAGAACACCTTGACAACTTTTTGGCCCATCATCATTTCCTCGATGAAGCCGTTGACTCGGGCGAGATTCTCCTGTTGGTTACGGAAATAGGAACGGCTGCGCTTGCCGAGCCATGTGGTGACAACCATCATCACGGCGGCCATCACGATGCTGACCATCGTCAACGGGATGCTCAGAACAATCATCGAGGCGAAGGTGACGCAGATGGTGATGACGGAGTTGAACACCTGTGAGATAGATGTGGAGATCATCTGTCGTAAGGAATCGACGTCGTTGGTATAGACCGACATCATCTCACCGTGGGAATGCTGGTCGAAATAACTGACTGGCAACAGTTCCATCCGCTCGAAGATGCGCTGGCGCAGACGCAGCATCGTGCCTTGCGACACGTTGATCATCAGACGGTTGTAGGTGTAGGAGCAGATGACACCGACGAGCAGTACGCCTCCGAGTTTAAAGAGGGCTTGGGCGAGCGCGCCGTATGTAGGTGCAGTCATTTGGGTGAGTGGCACGATGTGGTCATCGATCAGCGTACGTGTAAAAAGGGTGGAGGCGAGGGTGGTCACCGAGGTGACGGCGATGCAGACGAGGACGGTAAGGATGGAGAACTTGTAGTCCTGCAGCACATATTTCGTTAGTCGCCAGATGACGGCCTTCTGTTGTTTACTGGCCTTTTGAAAGCCTGCCTGACCCTGTGGGCCACGGGGACCTCCGAAGTTTGGTTGTCTCATGCGTCACCTCCTTTCCTCGGCGTGTCGAAATCGCCATGATCGGCATCCTGGATAGCGCTGATTTCCTGATAGAGAGCATTCGTCTTCAGAAGTTGCTCATGGGTGTCGAAGCCCGTCACTACACCGTTGTCCATCACGAGTATGCGGTCGCAGTGCATCACACTGGAGATGCGCTGGGCTATGATGATCTTGGTCATCTCTGGCAGTTCCTCGCGGAAAGCACGCTGTATCTTGGCATCCGTTGTAGTATCACAGGCTGAAGTGGAGTCATCAAGTACAAGGATACGTGGCTTTTTCAACAAGGCCCGTGCAATGCAGAGACGCTGTTTCTGTCCACCACTGACATTTGTGCCTCCTTGCTCGATATGAGTTTGGTAACCTTCCGGCATCTGCTCAATGAACTCGTCGGCACAGGCCAACAGACAGGCATGACGGCACTCTTCTTCTGTAGCCAGGGCATTGCCCCAGCGCAGATTGTCGAGGATGGAGCCTGAGAAGAGGATATTGTTCTGCAGTACCACGCTCACAGCATTGCGCAGGGCGGTAAGGTCATAGTCCTTCACGTTCCTTCCACCCACGAGTACCTCGCCCTGCCTGACATCGTAGAGGCGGGAGATGAGGTTGACAAGCGATGATTTGCCAGAGCCCGTACCACCGATGACACCGATAGTCTCGCCCGAGGCGATGCTGAAGGAGACGTTGTAGAGTGCCGAGCGGCGGGATTTGCCGGAAGTGCTGGCAGCACTGGCATCATTAGTCTTGTAGTCGAAGCGAACGCTTCGGAACTCGACGCTGCCGTCGGGAATCTCATAGACAGGCTCCAAGGGATTCACGATATCGGGTTCCTCTTCGATGACCTCACAGACGCGCTTAGCGCTGGCCGCACTCTGTGTGAGCATGACGAAAATCATCGAGAGCATCATCAGTGACTGGAGGATTGACATGACATAGGTAAAGAGTGAGGTCAGTTCACCTGTGGTAAGGGTGCCTGAGACGATGAACTGCGCGCCCCACCACGAGAGGGCGATGATACAGCCATAGACCACGAGGTTCATCACGGGGTGGTTGAGCGCCATCAGGCTCTCCGCGCGTACATATAATTTATATAGTCCCTCGGCAGCCTTCGAGAACTTGCGGTTCTCATAGTCTTCGCGCACGAAGGCCTTCACTACGCGGATAGCACTGATGTTCTCTTGTACACTCTGGTTCAGTTCGTCATATTTCACGAAAACCTGCTGGAACAGTCGTGCCACGCGTGAGATGATGTTGTAGAGCGACAAACTCAGGATAATCATCGCTATCAAGAAGATGAGGCTGAGGCGCGCGTCGATGACGAGGCACATCACGATGCTGAGTATCAGACGGAAGGGGGCTCGGACAGTGACACGAAGGATTTGCTGATAGGCATTCTGCAGGTTGTTCACGTCCGTCGTCATGCGGGTGACGAGGCCTGCGGTAGAATATTTGTCAATATCCGAGAAGGCGAATCGCTGGATATTACGGTACATCGCTCTTCGCAGGTTGGCAGCGAAGCCCGAGGCGGCAAAGGCCACACTTCTGCCAGCAAGGATGCCGAAGGCCAGTGAGAGGAATGCCATCACCAGCATCACGGCTCCGTAGAAATAAACGCCCTCCATATCGGCGGCATTGAGGCCTTTGTCGATAAGTAAGGCTGTCACATAGGGGATGAGCACGTCGAGTACCACCTCCAATGCAGTCCACACGGGAGTGAGGATGGAGGCGTTGCGATAATTGCCGATCTGTCGGACAAGCGTCTTCAGCATAAAGAAAACGGACGTTTTTGTTTAATTCTGTTGCAAAGATATAAATAATCCGTGAGAATCATCGAAATATGTGGCTTTTTTCGTATCTTTGCGCACAAAAAAAGCGAAAAATGAAATTTGTAAGTTGGAATGTGAACGGACTTCGTGCCTGTGAGGGCAAGGGCTTTAGGGATATTTTCCATGAGTTTGATGCTGATTTCTTCTGCCTTCAGGAGACGAAGATGCAGGAAGGACAACTTGACCTCGCGTTTGAGGGTTACCAGTCCTACTGGAACTATGCCGATAAGAAAGGCTACTCTGGTACGGCCATTTTCACGAAGCACCAGCCGTTGAGTGTAGAATATGGAATTGGTATCGACCTGCATGACCATGAGGGGCGCGTCATCACACTGGAGATGGAAGGTTTCTATCTTGTCTGCTGTTATACACCGAACTCTCAGGACGGACTGAAGCGTCTTGAGTACCGTATGTCGTGGGAGGATGCTTTCCGCAGTTACCTGAAGAAACTCGATGCGAAGAAACCCGTGATTCTCTGTGGTGACCTGAATGTGGCTCATGAGGAGATCGATATCAAGAACCCCAAGACGAATCGTCATAACGCAGGTTTCACCGATGAGGAGCGTGAGAAATTCAGCGATCTGTTGGCTTGTGGCTTTACCGACACTTTCCGATGGAAATATCCTGAGGAAGTGAAATACTCGTGGTGGTCATACCGCTTCCAGGCCCGTCAGAAAAATGCTGGCTGGCGTATAGACTATTTTGTTATCTCCAATCGTCTGCGCGAGCGACTCGATGATGCAAAGATCTGCACGGACATCTTCGGCTCAGACCATTGTCCCGTGGAGTTGACCCTTCGCTGAATAAATCAACCATTTCGCTGAATAGATTTTGCCAACACAGAAATGAAGGCTACCTTTGCAGCAGAACAGTAACGAAGCAGATGCAGGATATTCTAAACTATTTCGAACCTATCACGCTGGAGCAGATGAGCGGCGTGAAACTGATGAACCGTACGGACACGAAGTTCGTGACCAATCGGGAAAAACTGCAAGAACTGTTGCAGTTAGCCCAACAGGATTACTATGTGCAGGAGATTGATGGACAGCGTAACTTGGAGTATGATACGACCTACTTCGACACTCATGAGTATGATATGTACTATCAGCATCAGTGGGGGCATACTAATCGTCAGAAGATACGGTTCCGTACCTACTGCAGTTCAAACCTTCAGTTTATGGAGGTGAAGACGAAGAATAACCATGGTCGCACGAAGAAAAAGCGTATTGAGGTCTATGATATGGACGTGAACGACAGTGTAAAGCGCGAGTTCCTAGCCAAGCACCTGCGCTACGATGCCGATTTGCTGATGCCCGCTATCAACAACCACTTCTCGCGTATCACGCTCGTCAATCGAGCCAAGACTGAGCGATTGACCATTGACAGTCGGTTATGCTTCCATAATCTGGTGAGCGGACAAGAGATGGATATGGGTGATCTCGTAATTATTGAGTTGAAGCGCGACGGCCTTTGCTTCTCACCTGTACTTGAGATGCTGCGTCAACTGCGTATCCACCCTCATGGTTTTTCGAAGTACAGCATGGGCTCGGCACTCACGAACCCCGAGTTGCAGGTAAACCGCTTTAAGCGCAAACTCATTGAGGTCAATAAAATTGTAAATCAAAAGTAATTATAAATAACTATTCGACATTATGGAATTGTTTAATGAATTGTTCTCTCCCGACTTTGGTGAGACATTGTTAAGGTTCGCCATCTGCCTTTTCGTGAACTGGGTGATTGTCAACTTCCTCTACTTTAAGAAGAGTCATAGACGCGATTTCTATTTCACGTTCATGCTGATTTCGGTGGCCATTTTCTTCCTTGTCTATCTGATGATGGGCATGGATCGTGGAAAAGCAACAATGGGCGTGGGACTCGGACTCTTTGGCATCTTCTCGATCATGCGTTACCGTACTGATTCGATGCCTGTACGTGAGATGACCTACCTTTTCGTCGTCGTTTGTCTTTCAGTCGTCCACGCCATGGCCTCGTCAATGGGTGCAGATACCTCATCGAGTGAAGGCGGAACACCATTGGTAGAACTTATTGTCATCGATATCATTACCATCGTTGCCATTATCCTCTGTGAGATTAAATTAGCCGTCAATCCCACAAAACTCATCCAGTACGATCGTATTGAACTGGTGAAGCCCGAGTGTCGTCAGGAGTTGATTGCAGATATTGAGAAACGTCTTGGCCTGAAGGTACTCGATGTACAAGTTGGAGCCATCGACTTCCTGCGTGACATGGCCATGTTAAAGATTACCTATGATGGTGACGGTAAGGGAAATAACGAAGTCGATAATAAAATAAAAATCAAGAATTCAGAGTATGCAGAGATGTAAAGTCATAATAGTGGCACTCATGACAGCCATGAGTATGCCCCTTTTCGCTCAGAGCGATGATTTCGGTCTTGATTTCTCGTTGGAGGCACAGAAGAAGTTCAGCAAGCAGTGGAGTATGAGTCTGGAAGGCGAGTATCGCACGCGTGATAATACGAAGACCAGTGACCGCTGGAGTCTCGGTCTTGGCGTGGATTACAAAGTTGCCAAATGGCTGAAGGCCTCTGCCGGCTATACCTTCCTCTATGATAATAACGAGAAAATCTCCTATTTTGACAGTACGGATGATGCTGTACTTGACGGTGACGCTGATGCCGGTGATCCCAAGAAACGTGCTCAGTACTGGGCCCCGCGCCACCGTTTCAATGTCTCATTGACTTTCGACAAGAAACTCTTTGGCGATTTCCGCTTCTCCCTGCGTGAGCGCTGGCAATACACCTATCGTCCTGAGCACACTGTCAGCGAGCGCTGGAGTTATCTCGACAATGCCTACGATGGCAAGGAGAAGATTTATAGCGGAAAGGGCAAGAATGTGCTTCGCAGTCGTCTGCAAGTCGAATATGATAAGAAGGGTCTCGCCATTACCCCCTATGCCAATGTCGAGTTGTTTAATGCCTGGAGTCTGCAGAAGATTCGCTATCATGTTGGCTTAGACTGGAAACTCTCCAAGCAGCACTCCATTGGTGCCTTCTACCGTTATCAGAACGTCCGCAATGACGATGACGACAACGAACCGAACATGCACCTGATAGGTGTAGGATATAAATTCAAGTTTTAAACAATAATCCCCGCCAACTGGCGGGGATTATTGTTATGATTGCATGTCATAGACGACTTGCATGAGTTGCTTGCCAAGATCATCTGCTTGGCTCATCGTCTGTGCCTCACTATAGACGCGGATGATGGGCTCCGTATTCGACTTGCGCAGGTGAACCCAACGGTCTGGGAAGTCGATCTTCACACCGTCAATGTCATTGACCACGGCACTGTTGTCCTTGGCGAACATCTCCTTCACCTTCACGAGGATGGCATCGACATCGGTCTCGGGGGTGAGGTCAATGCGGTTCTTGGCAATCTGGTAGTCTGGATAGGTCTTACGCAGTTCACTGACAGTGCAGCCTTTCTGGGCGAGACTAGAGAGGAAAAGGGCGATGCCTACGAGGGCGTCGCGGCCATAGTGGCTCTCAGGATAGATGACACCACCGTTACCCTCGCCGCCAATGATGGCTTCAACTTCCTTCATCTTCGTAGTGACATTCACCTCACCCACGGCAGCGGCTGTATAGGTGCCACCATGTTTTTCCGTGACATCGCGCAGGGCACGTGTACTACTGAGATTAGAAACGGTATTGCCAGGGGTGTGACTCAGCACGTAGTCAGCCACACTGACGAGCGTGTATTCTTCACCAAACATCCTGCCATCCTCACAGATAAAGGCAAGACGATCGACATCAGGATCAACCACGATACCCAGATCAAAACCACCCTGTTTCATCTTGTCCATGATACCTTGTAGATTCTTCTCCAAGGGTTCGGGGTTATGGGCGAAGTCACCTGTGCACTCACCATTAAGAATTTCGTAGTCAACACCCAGGGCTTGGAACAGTTCCGGGAGAATGATGCCACCCACGGAGTTGATGGTGTCGGCACAGACGCGGAACTTGCGCTGACGGATAGCCTCGATATCGACGAGTTTCAGAGCGAGCACGGCATCGATATGACGGCGGTTGAACGTATCGTCAATGGTGACATTGCCAAGATGATCGACGTCGGCATAGTTGAAGTCTTCTTTGTCAGCCATGTGGAGCACCTCGGCACCGTCGGCTGCAGTCAGGAACTCTCCCTCGCGGTTGAGCAATTTCAGAGCGTTCCACTGGCGGGGATTATGCGAGGCGGTGATAATGATACCACCGTCGGCACCTGCCATGCGTACGGCCAGTTCGGTAGTCGGTGTGGAAGCAAAACCGATGTCAATAACATCGTAGCCCATACCCGTGAGGGTACCGCAAACGACGTCGCGCACCATGGGGCCTGAGATACGACCGTCACGACCTACGATAATTCTTCCGGTCGAACTGGCATTACTAGCATGGTTGGCTATAAATTTAGCGTATGCTGTAGTGAACTTAACGATATCCAGCGGATTGAGGGTGTCGCCCGTAGGGCCTCCAATGGTTCCACGGATACCGGAGATGGATTTGATCAGTGTCATTCGTTTGTGTTAATATAAAAAAACGTTATTACTCTTTCTGGAATGTGATTTCGTAATAATAGGGGATTACGTTGCTGGAGGCGGTGGCATGTCCTTGTGTGTGTGGGACGATGAGTTTCACCTTGGCACATTCCTCGTTCTCCGATTGTGGACGCCCGACTTTTACGTATGAGAGTGGAACGAGCCAACCAGAGGGGACGGAGGCTGTATAATAACTATACATCACCCCACTGATGAAGGCTGCCGTGAAGGTGCTGCCCGTACGCGACACATACATAATGTCGGGCTCGGCGGCAAAGTAAGCCGTGTTGTTGAATGCCTGAATAGAGTCTTCAAGAATATTGAACTCCGAGAAGCGGCATACAAGATTGACCTTCTCTCCGTCCAGAAGCATGGAGCCGCAACCTTTGCGCACAATCTGCATATAGACGCCGTTTTTGTCGAACCGGACGTATTCGTTGCGTGTGAGGTCTGTGGTCTCTCCCTGTTGCTTGAACTGATCCTCGGAGATGACGACAATGGAAGAGTCAGAGATGAACTTTGCAATAGCATTGCGCTCTTTCTCCTTCTTGTCGCCGTATGTCTCGTAATCATTACAACTGACAAGGACGGCTGCTACGGCTATGATGATAAATAGGAATCTCTTCATCGTATCTTTCGATTGATGGTGCAAAAGTACGAAAAAACATTGAACAATAGACATTGAACATTAAACATTTTGTCGTACCTTGTTGTTTTTTAACTATTTCAACTTGTCCTTATAGGCGACAAGGGCTTTTTTAACGGTTTCGACGGCATCTTCCATGGTACCGTTGATACGCCCTCCGGCAGCATTCAGGTGTCCGCCGCCATTGAAGAAGTCCTCGGCCATCTTGTTGCAGGGGAAGTCATCGACGGAGCGTAGGCTGACCCAGATTAGGCGAGGCTTCTCTGTGTCTTCGCGCAACGAAATGGATAGTTTAAGTCCTTTGATCTGCTGCGGGATGTTTACCAGTCCCTCGGCATCTCCCTTGATAAAATGGAAACGCTTCTGTTCTTCTTTTGTCAGCGTATAGAAAGCGGCATGGTATTCGGGGAGATAGACGAGTTTCTCATACATCACATAGCCCATCAGACGGATACGGTCTTCGGAATAGTTGTGATAGACGTTGCGGTATATCCTGTCCTTGTCAATGTGTTTGGTAAGCAGTTCGCTGATGATAAAGTATATCTCGGGGTTGGAGGAATTGAAGGTGAAACCTCCCGTGTCTGTCATCATGCCGCAGTAGATGGGTGTAGCAAACTGTTTGCTCATCATCTCGAATCCACCGAGTTGCCAGACGATGCGGAAGACCAGTTCGCTGGTGCTGGATGCTTCAGGACGGGAGATTGTCAGCACAGCGGGCACGTCGGGGTTGAGATGGTGGTCAATGAGTACCCGACGGGCAGGGGATGAGACGAGTGCCTCCTCCATATCCTCCACACGACTGGGGGTGTTGTAGTCGAGACAGAATACGAGGTCGGCGATCTTGAAGAGCATGTCACACTTCTCCTTGTGTTTGTCGTAGCGCACGATCTTCTCCGTATTCGGCATCCACAGCAGGAAGTCGGGATACTGATCGGGCACGATGATGACAGGTTCCTTACCCTGTGCCCGCAAGTACTCCGTCCAACCCAGACAGGAGCCGATGGCATCGCCGTCAGGACTCTTATGGCAGGTAATCAGTATGGTCTGTGCATCAGAAATCAGGTGGCTTAGTTGGGCCACCTGATCTTTGTTCATAATGTTAATGTCCATTTAAAACAATTTGTTAGGATAAACACCTTCATCGACAAGTTGCTGGATGCGGGCAACAGTTGATTCACGGTCGGCGGCGTAAGTCACACCAAACCACTTGCTGGTGGTGTCAAGCACCTCGACGGTGGCTGTACTCTCGTTGATGAGTTTGTTGACCATCAAGGGAATGAAGAACTCAGCCTTCAGGTTCTCCATGTTCTTCGGATCGCTAAGGAACTCCTTGAAGTAGGTCTCCGAGTGCTCGAAGTAGTCGGGTGTGAAACCCCACATGTTCATGGATACGGGGGTGTTGTCGGCCACCTCTACCCACTGGCCCTGTTCGTCCTTATAGCGGATGGGCTCACTGGCGGCTCCTGCATTGGAACCATCGGCAGCACAACGGACGATCTCCGTGCGCTCTACGACGGTGGTCAGATGGCCCTTCTCGTTCTTCGAGCAGATGCCACGGGCGACGGTACCGTTCTCACTCAACGTGTTGCCTACGCGGAAGCCAACCATCGCATACTGGTTCTTAGCACCTTCGGGCAGATTGCTCAGGAACTTGCCAATCACCATGAAGGCATCGCGGTTATAGAAGTCGTCGCAGTTGATGACACAGAACGGCTCCTTGATCACGTCCTTGCCCATCAGCACGGCATGGTTCGTACCCCATGGCTTCTGACGACCTTCAGGCACACTGAAGCCCTCGGGCAGGGCGTCAAGCCCCTGGAAACACAGTTCACATGGAATCTGTCCCTCGTACTTAGAGAGAATCTGTGTGCGGAACTGCTCATCAAAGTCTTTGCGGATCACCCATACGATCTTGCCGAAGCCAGCCTGGATGGCATCATAGATACTATAGTCCATGATGGTCTCACCGTTGGGACCCAGACCGTCGAGTTGTTTCAGACCGCCGTAGCGGCTTCCCATACCTGCTGCAAGCAGAAATAGCGTTGGTTTCATAAGCGATTATATTAGAAGTTTAATAAATTTGACTGCAAAGGTACTAAAAAGAATTGGATTCTGCCACGGATTAACGTGCCTTAACATCAGAACGGGTAGCCGATGGCGAAGTTCAGCGTGTGGAGATCCTTGAACCGCTGGGCGTTGAAGAAATAGCCTGATACGCCATTGTTGCAGGGGATATGGAGGGCGAAGCCCCAGTCGAGGCGCACCACGAGGAATCCCAGGTCGTAGCGTAGGCCAATCCCTGTGCCAAGGGCGATGTCGTTGAAGAAGCGCGAGGCCTTGAAGGTCATGCCGTTAGTCCATTCTTGCATGATATCATACACCACTTCCCCTATGTATTCCTCGCCGTCAACATCCAGGGGATTCATGTCTTCCCAATCTTCTCTTGACCCCATGTCTAACTTGCGGAGTCGCCACACGTTTCCGGCATCCAGGAACACGGCACCCTTCAGGTTGCCGAAGAGGGGGGTACGATATTCCAGGTTCATCACCAGTTTCATGTCACCGTTACGCATCAGATAGAAGAGTTGCTTCGACTGTGGGTCGTTGATGCCGAGATCAGAGAAACTGCCAGGACCTATAGAACGTACGGTGAAGGCTCGGATACTGTTGGCACCACCTACATAGAACTGTTCCGTGAAAGGTGATTCTACACTGTTGCCATAACACCACATGACACCTGCATTCACATGTCCCACAAGGCTCGACTCCATGCCGATGCTCCAGGTCTTGGTGAAGTCGGTCTCTAAGCGCAGGAACTGGGAGTAGGGATTCTTGAAGAGTTCCTTGTCTTTCTCGTTGAAGGATTTTCCCCTGATCACGTCGATGAGCGACGCCACATTACCAGACTCCTCGATGGTGGTCTCCCAGCGGATGGGGTTACGCAGCGTCGTTGGACTCGTATAGGTGTAGGTATAACGCATCTTGGGAATGAAGTAGTCGTCCATCGTACGTCCCAGATAGATGTACTTGTTCATCAGTGAGTCGTATTTCTCTGTCGTGGTGTTCTTATACTGGTATTTCACGGTGAGGGGAGAAAACTCGTGCTGGCTGGTGGCTGATGACTGCCAACGATAGGTCCACTCACCTGTCACCACGTGCATCTTGTAATATTCCGGACGACGCACGATGTCTGTAGAAACCTTGGCGTATGTGGTGGGTGTGGAATAGAAACGGCGACGACGGATGCGACGCCCGTTCTTGTCCCTACGCACGCGGTCGCTGCTATAGAACGGTGCGATGATACGCGGGAACTCGATGCTGGCATCGGCACCATACTGGTAGGTGGCACCACTGGAGCCGTTGCCTCGCTGCCACTCGTAGGAACCGTGCAGGTTGATGTCGAGTTTTTCGCCCCCATGGAAGAGATTGCGGCGGGTGAAACCGATCTTGGCCTCAGGACCATATCGCCCGTTGGTGCGTCCGATGGCATTGCCCTCAATGTAGAAGTCGTAGGGCTTGTCGAGCACGCAGTTCAGACGTACGTCGAGGGTGTCTGTATCCGGACGGGGCGTAAACTGGAAATCTGTCGAAGAGAAGACACCTGTAGAGGTTATCTTACTGGCCGACTCCAGATAGTTGTCATAGTTGAACAATTGACGGGGACGCAGTTTCATGTCCTTGAGCACGACCCTTGGACGGATGGGTGATTTCTTCCCGTTGAAGTAGATAGTGAGGTTCCGACGGCGTACGCTGTCAGTAAGTTGTTCGCGCATGCTTTTACGTATCTGTACGCTGAGATTGCCGATATACCACTGCTTGAGCGCCTCTGCTGGCAGTCCGTCGGCGAGTTGGAGGCGCAGTTGTGTCTTGTCTGCCACCTGGAACGTGTCGGCCAGATAGGAGGCATAACTGCTGTTGTAATAGTAGTAGCCGTTGTTGCGGAAGAGGGTGCTGAGGCGACTGCGCTCATTGTCAAGCGATGACACACTGAACGCCTGACCATTGTGGATGAGCGCCTCATCCTTCGTGGAGTCTATCAGTTGCTGCAGGGGTGCCGTGAAGTTGGTATAGGCCACACTGTCGAGGGTGAACAGGGAATCCAGGCGGACGGTATAGCCGATCTTGCATTTCTTGGGGTTCTTCTGGGGGACGGTCTCGTAGGTGACCTCACCACGGAAATAGCCGTTGTTGCGCAGCACGGAACTGGCCACGGAGGCACGGAGGGCTGGGTTCACCTGACTCATGAGCACAGGGGCCTTGCCGAAGGATTTGGTCATCCACTTGGCAAACTTAGAGTCCTTGCCGGCATATTTGTTATAGACCCAGAGGTGCCAGGACCAGGGCACGGTATAGTAACTGCTGCCGAAGAGCGAACCGTTGGGCTCTGTGGCAAGGGCTGATTCCACTTCCTCCTTCGTGGTAAGCAGGTGGTCATCAAAGGGGTCGTCTTTCCGCTCGTCGCTGTAGGTGATCTTCGTCAGACCCGTGAACAACTGGTCGTCCTCAGGAATGCCCTTCGTCATCGAACACGAGGCAAGAATCAGGGCCATCGATAGGTATAGGATACTATTTCGTCTCATCGGCTGTTACCTTGATTGAGTCTGTTACTACGCTGTCGCTCTGTAGGACGGGTGTCTGAGGCTGTTGCGGGCGCATGGGCATGGGCTGCTGCTCTTTCTTCCAGAAACGGAAGATGTCCCAGAAGTTGTCGAGTTTCCTGCGCCATACGAAACCAGCGCCGTACATGCTCGTATAGCCTTCCAGCCAGTCATACACGTTCTGCTGGTAGAAGACCTTCACGTTCTGCGTGCCGTGCTGGTTCAGACGGTACTCCATCGAGACATTGTCGAAGAACGACTGCTGCTGTCCCGACATGTCGCTGGCACCAGAGGAGACCTTGCCGCCAATCTCCACCTTCAGACGGTTGTCGAGGAAGCGCTTGGCAAACTTGAACGAGTAGTCGGTGTGCATGGAGCCCGAGGCATCGGTGGTGTTGTCGATGCCCACGCTGAGGTCGAGGGTCTTCAGGGCAGAGCCCGCGATGTTGTTGATCTCGCTCTGAAGGAAGGAACTGAGGGCGGAGTTCATGGAGAAACTGCCCGTGTTGCCGTCGGCGAGGTACATGCCTGTGGTGAGCATCGTCACGGCTATCTTGCCGCGTTCCTCTTTGGACATCGTGGTCAGTTCACCGCTGACACTGTTGTCTTCGGGGGCTTCGATGATAAACTCCAGTCCCATGTCGTTGAGGGTCTTCGTGATCACCACACCGCAGTCGAAGACCACACTGCGCCCCACACCGCTTTCGTCGTTGACGGTGGCTTTCGTGCGCTCCGTGGCGGTGATGTTCAACTTCGGGTTCATGGGATCACCTGTAAACTCCACGTAACTGCCGTCCTTGATGGTGAAGGTCTTCAGCGGGATCACGGGCAACGAGTATTTCATGTGGCCGTCAGTGAGCGTATAGCGTCCTGTCAGGTTGATGCCCTCGGCATTATACCTCATGCGGAGGTCTCCTCCACCCAGCAGATCCACGTAGTTCGTCTGCTCGGCATTCAGGTCACAGACAATGTGCGCACCTTGTGATACGCTGATGGTCAGGTCGGCTTTGAGTCCACTGGGCGCAGGACGGGTGATGACGGTCTGGGTGGAGTCCGTGAAGTCCGTGAACTTCACCAGTTCGTCCAGACGGTTGTCGGCTGAGAGCGGGGAGTCGAGGAGCATATACGTCAGGTCTGTGGAGCCGAGCACATCAAGGCGGCCTCGCATGTTCATGGTCTCCAACGGTCCCTGCAGACGGGCGAAGAAGTTGACGAAGGCCTTGCCGTAGGCGATGCTCTTGGCCTCCTGCTTGCTGTTGATGAGCAACAGGTTGCGTGCCTGCATCCGCATATCGATATTGATATGGTCCGTATCACTGAAGCCGATGTCGCCCATCAGGTTCAGCGGCTCGTCGTTATAGGCGTAGAGCCCGAAGTTCTCCAACAGCAGGTGACTGCCCACGACACGCACAGGGTCGTTGTCGAAGCGCATCCTCACACCGTAGGGAATACTGACGAGGTAGGCGGAATCGACATATACCTCACCATTTATATCGGGATGCCTGGACGTACCCTGAATGGTGAGCGTACCGTCACCGTAGCCTTCCAGGCCGATGATCTGGTCTGGAACGAAGCCGTTGGCGATGGAGAGCGGAAGCCTCGTCATGGTGAAGGTGGCGTCGATGTTGCCCTCACCCTCGTTCTGGTAGTTGCCACTGAGCAGTCCGAACTCCTCGTCGTCGAGCATCAGTCGGGCTTCGACGGCGTGGGTGTCGTCCTCCTTCATCATATAGACGAACTCCGTGCTGATGTTGCCGATGGGCGAACCCTCATAAGTCATGTCTTGGACTGCCATATCCGAGGCGACGGAGATCTTCTCGTTCTGGTCCTGCATAATATGGTAGTCGCCGTCGAGTGTGCCCGTGATCTTGGGCAGGTAGGGGATCACCGAGGTCACCTCACCCAGATCCAGGCGGTACAAACTGACGGTGAGGTCTTGCAGCATCGTGGAGTCCTGCTGCTCGGTATAGAGTTTCATACCAGTTCTGTCGTCGGCGATCAGATCGACCTTCGCCTGGATCTTCCTGCCTTTGGGGAGGAAGATGAAGTTGTCATCGTTCAGGTTGAACTCCTTGTAGCCGATGGTGGGGCGGTTGGGCATCAGTTTCAGACGGATGCCGTCGGCCTCCATCTCCGCTGTCGCGCCGATGCGCACACCCATATTCCCCTTGGCATCGTAGTAGCGCAGTCCGGCGAGGGCTCCGTGCTCATGGAAATGGCCGTCGATGAGGGCGTTGAACACGAACTGCGGGTTCTTCCTGTTGTTGCAGATCTGTCCCTGGTAACTCAGCCGCTCGCCCTTCTGCGTGAGGTTCAGGCGGATGGTGTCGATGCGCGTGCTGTCGTAGTTGAGGGAGTAGAGGTGGCTCTGCCCGTTGATGCCTGCCTCTGGCGAGGTGGTCACGTCGAGGAAGAGTTCCTTGAAGTCGATATTACGCGTCTTCAGCAGGTTGGCGATGGGGTTCTCACGCTTGCTCTCCACGTGGAGTTTCATCGTGGGCAACAGCCGCTTCACGGCAGGCTGGTCGATGACGTTCTGTTCGTACTGGGCCATCACGGTGTCGGCGAGGGCGGTCAACTGGTTAAGCACCAGTTCGTAGCCGCCGCTGGCATCCACCTTCACGATGAAGTCGCCGCTCTGTGCCCGCACGTAGGTGGTGTCGGGATTGGTCTTCAGCAGGATGCCCACCTTATCGGGATGGTAGTCTTTCTTGCCGTCGTTGATATAGAGATTCGTCAGCAGTCCGCTGATATTATGCGTCTTGTCCAGGTCGGAGTACAACTTGATCTCCCCGTTCATGCCGATGGTCAGGGGCTTTTCCACCAGTCGCATCTGGTAGAGGTCCACCTTGATGAGTTCCGGGCAGACAGTGGCCTCTACCTCCTTCGTGCTGAGCAGGGCGTCGATGTCGATGAGACCGTCGAAGAGTTCGTTATGGCCTGAGGCCGAGACATGTCCGCGACCGTCCTTCAGCAGTGCCTGGGCGGTGATGTCCCTCAGGTCCCACGAGCCGTATTGCAACTGGTGGATGGTGGCATCGGCCGTCAGGTGGTTACGGCTGTTGAGCACGTCCGTACCGTAGCCCTTGGCCTTGATGCTCGCAGAGACATTGTAGAGGGAGTCCTTGGGCATGAAGTGGTGCAGATCCAGGTTGCTTACGTTGACATCCGCGTCGTAACTGATGTTATCGACCACCAGATCGCCCTTGGCGTTCATGGGGATGGTGGCGTCGCCCCTCAGTTTGACGATGCCACTGCCTTCGCGCAGGGTCATATTGGTGGCATACTGAGGACCGTTGGCCTTCAGCGTACCGTCGAGCGTCATACCGTTAGGGATGCGATAGTCTTTGGTCAGTTTCGGATCCACGAGGGCCGTCACGAAGTTCAGGTCCTGGGTTCTGGCGCTGAGTTTGATGTCGGCCTTCAGGTTGCGCATGTCCGTGATGTTCTCTGCTGTACCGTCGGCTGTCATGTGCAGGGCCGTGGGCAGGGTGATGTCGAGCCCGGTGAAGTCCATCTGCCGCATATTACCATTCACGGAGCCCTTGACGCTTACTGGATGGTTGGGGTAGCGCTCGATGAACTTCTGGGGCATGTCGCCCATGAAGCGCATCAGGTCCTGCTTGCCCAGTTGGGCGTTCAGGCGCAGTTTCATCCTGCCAGGATTCAGGTCGTCGGCGATGTTGAAGTCGATATCCGCCTCGGCCATGATGTCGGAGTCGGGCGTGCGCAGTTTGAAGGCAGGGATCTGCACGTTGTTGAAGGCGGAGTCGAGTCTCACGCCCCCCGTCAGGTCCGTGATCTCCAGGCCGCTCTTCTCCTTCAGGGCCGTCTGTCGCAGGAAGAACGAGGTGCCCTGCGGCGTGTAACTGATGGAGTCGATGCCCAGACGGATGTCCCTCAGGGCGAGGTGGTTATAGTCGAGGCCCTTCACCTCGGGCTCCATGCGGTTGTCGTAGGCCAGGGTGCCGTCGTGCCAGTCGAGGCTCTCCACCTTATATATACTGGTGCCAAGGTCGATGTCAGCCCCACGGGCCACGGCGCGCCCCATAAAGGCCTTCACGTTAAGGGTGTCGCCAGGCAGATGGAGCATCACACTCGTGCGCGCAATGCTGAGGCTGTCGGCATTGATCTTCCACTTCACTTCCGAGGTGGTGGTATCCACGGCGGCCGTGTCGCTCAGGGCGATGTCGAGATGGGCATCCGAGAGCCGTGCACCGTTCACCTCTACCGTCTCTTTGTCGAGGTCGATGCCCTTCGAGGATAACCAGAGTTCGTCGAGTTCGCCCTTGATGCGCAGGTCGCTGATGAAACCGTTGGTATTGATCTTCGCCTCGTGGAGAGACAGTTCGTCGATCACCACGCGCTTCTTCAGCAGTGGCAGCAATCTCACGTCGGCCACCAGTTTGCGCACATCGGCAAGGGTGTCTTTCAGTTGGGGTAGGGAGTCGTTGGCCTTGATGGCCCTGAAGCCCTCGATGCCTAAGTCGAGTGGGAATTCCAGGTTCACGTGCTCCACCGTAATCTCCATGCCCGTCTTTTCCGAGGCGATGGCCGCCACCTTCTTCACCGCCCAGTTCTGGACTGGCGGCAAATAGATCAGCACGGCGAGTATCATGAACAGCAGAATGGGTGTAAGCACCGCAATCCCAATCCACTTGAGGGTTTTCTTCATCGTTTTTGCGATTGACAGTGCAAAAATACACATTTCTGCCTGAATGGCAAAGGAATCTGCAAGAAAAATAGTTGGAAATCATTTTAATTTTCCTTTCAGCCGTCGGCTTAACGGCTGACTGTCAGGAAGTTGGGCTGAAAGCATACATGAATGACCTTCTCTAGCACCTGTTAGGGGACTTTTGCGTATCGGAAAGTTTGTGCCGCATGCTTTTTGGCTTATCCCAAGGCTTGGGACGAAAAATAGGTAGTACTTTAGCAGAAAATAGTGGCACTATAGCCGCGAATAGTACTGCTTTACGGATGAATTCTCTCGAGAATTGAGACAAAGCGCAGTACTATAGTTTCGTCAGATGCCTTCCCAAGACCGTCAGAGGCTTCCCAAGATAGTCAGAACCCTTTATATTTTACCTTTCAGCCGAACGTGTTGTAAATCAGTGTATTACGCGTCGGCTGAAAGGTAAATGAAAATCAAATTCGTATTATTCTTTCTACTTCTGATGGTCTGCCTCTCTCTTCTGCATGTCTGCCTGATAGGTTTTGTACTGCTCGGCAGTCAGGATCTCCTTCAGTTCGGCATCGTAGGCTTTCATCGTCTCTTCCATCTGCTTTTTATCCTTCGGAGGTCCCATGTGCTTACCATCCTTGGGAGGCTCCGGGCGATGACCCTCAGGCTTGTCTTTTGGTGGACGGCCTGGCGCACCTTTCGGACCGTGAGGGGGACGGCCGCCATGAGGTCCCATCTTGTCGGCATACTTATTGTTCAGTTCCAACAACTTCTTGGCTTGCTTGTCGTCCAGGCTGTAGCGTTCCACCATCCTGTCCGTACGATGCTTGGCCATCTCTGTCTTGTCGAACTTCTTCTCAGGACGTTGGTCCTGCGTGTCTGTCTGTGCGACGGCCGAGGCACTGATCAGCACAGCAGCCATCATCATCATCATTCGTTTCATACTCTGACTTTTTTCTTTGTTATACATTGGATTATTCGCGTCTCAGTTGCAACTGTCTTTTTGACGCAAAAGCCAGACATTCGTTTAAACGGTTCATGGTTGTTTTCAGCCAATAGGTTCAAGCAGTCTGTCAACAGCAGGATTTCTTCAGCGAACGCTATTACGCTATTACACTATTACGCTGCTTCTTTTGGTAAATTGGATATTTGGTAAGTCGGGGTGAGGGCGTTTCTATATATAGATTTTTGAAGATGCGATAGAGCAAATGAAGCAGTGTAATAGTGTAAAAGCGTCATAGCGTGAATGGGGTGCGAAATAGGGGAGGGGGCTGAGGATTAAGGAGGTTACGGCAATCTATAGGATTGCCGTAAGGAATCTAGGGGATTGAACTAACCTTCTGGTTTTAGTGCACGTCGATGCCGTCGAAGTAGAGTTCTGAGATGATGGTGTCAGCGTATTTCTCGCCTGGAGCAAAAGTTGCCCTTTACTGCCTACACAATGGTGTCAGTGAACTATTTTGCTTTTTTTATTTCCATATTAGTATCTAAACAGGTATAAATAACCAGTAACATCTAATACTATCTATTTGTAAAACACTCATTTTCAATAACTTTTGATTTTTAACACTTGATAGCTGGAATTTGGTAGTAACCGAATTTCAGTATATTTTTGCAACGTATTTCTACCGCGAGGAATTTACGGAGCCTGAAAATCGTCATTCTGCGGACTCAGTTGACACAGTTAATGCCCATTTCGCCGCTATATAAAACAATGTTTTGAAACTCGGTTATTTACTTTACCCAATCCACCAAATCTTTCTTCGTTTCTCGATTCAGCAAATTGCCTTCCTTCCAGTTTACATCAGGATAAGCGGCTTCCAGGTCTTCGCAGGTTTTCTTGCTGCTGCCGCAAAGGTACTAGCCAAATGAAGCCTTTTTTCGTAGCAAAGAAAAAGGCTCATTTCAAATGAAAAAAACTTCTCGGAGTAGTTTTTGGCCCCCAAAACTACACTTTTCAATAACTTTTTGCCTTCCAAAACTACACTTTTCAATGATAAATGTCAAAACTACACTTTCAAAATGCAGTGTTATTATGTAAAATATCGTATTCTGACGCCATGTTTTTATGTAAAATATCGCGTTTTACATATTTTCTTCGTAATTTTGGAAAGAAAAGCAATTCTTCTTTATATAAAGGCAGTTCGGAGGATTGAGAAAAATCGGGGTTACGAATTGGAGACCGTTCTCAATTCTTCATTCTGCTATGAATTGCATTCAAAGAACTCCCGACACAGAGCCATCAGCCGTTTCGTGGCTCATTGTCGATGCAAAGGTACAACTTTATTTTGAAATAACCAAATGCTATTTACAAATTCTAACTATCCAATTCGCCATCTTCAT
>JAFRMM010000163.1 GCA_017430675.1 Prevotella sp. | reverse complement strand
GGTACGCGTGATAAGTCTTGTAATTTTACTGTCCATTACTGTCCACTGTCCAGATACAAACAGATCTCAGTGACGCCAGTGACACCAGTGACGCAGGATTTCCTAAAAGTCTCACGGGTACTGCGCACACGCATAATGCGCCCGGGCGCAACGCGCATACGCATACACGGTACGCGTGACAAGTTTACGCATTATAGCGTCACTGGCGTCACTGTCCAAAAACTGTATGGGTGTGCCTGTCCCTCTGTGAGGTTCAGAATCTAAAATAATTCTTGAAATGCTTGGACGTTTCTAGATTATTTCTTATCTTTGCGACATATTACGATAACCAAAAACTATAGATATGGAAAGGAGACTGACAATTATTACAATCTTGGTGCTTTGTACAATGATGCTGCTGGCACAGACCTCCAAGGTCAACGTCACGATTGACGGCCCAGGAGTAGTAGACGAATACTTAACAATAAATGCTGACGGTAAGAAACAGGTAAAACTGAAAGCCATTACAAACAAGATACTCGATGGCGTGACCTTTGACGGCTGGAGCGGAGATGCTACAGGAACAGGTGAGGAATTGACGGTAGATGCAGACAAAGTGCAGAACATTCATGCCAAATTCTCATGGCAGCGCCCTACTCGCAAATATCCCCTGCTCGACCTTAAATTACCAAATGCAGATCACAAGAATTACTATATTGAGGAGAAATGCTATGAGTTCCATAATCCTCGAGCATGGCGTGGCAGCAACTATATCCCCATAGATTACAACCGTGATGGTTATATCGACTTTGTGGAGTTCGCCATGAAGGGAAGTTTTGGAACGAATGATCATCGTGAGAACGTGCGCTTTTGGCTGGCTAATGAAGACGGAACCTTCACGGAAGACCCTAAGAATGACGACAAATTGATGGGTGCTGTGTTTTGCAACCGTTTTGCCTATCCAGACCTGAACGAAGATGGATATCCTGATTTCTGCGCGTTTAGCACCGGTTACGATAGGGATGGCTCAACTTACGATCATCCGCTGATTCTGATGAGCGATGAGACCTGTACGTACCATGAAGTGCGATATCCAGAGCATGTACAGTATTTCCACGGAGGGACAAGTGGCGACTTTAACAACGACGGACATGTGGATGTACTCTTTCTGAGCATCAGTAACTTCTACGAATCAGTATTGCTGGTAAACAAAGGAAATGGCATCCTGGAAGATACAGACATGCGAGAAGTATTTAAGTTCGATGACCTCTTTGCAGAATATAACGGAATAGCACCTATTTATATGGATTGCGAGTTTACTGACCTGAACAATGACGGTTTTCTTGACTTTGTACTCTGCGGAAACGATTGGTTTGACTCCGACACTTATAATTCTCCTCCTATGGTGTTCTGGGGAGATGGCAAATCTTTTACCCCTGAACGTTCTGCCAAACTATTGGATACGCCTTTCGGCTATGGTATTTCACATAGTCCTGTATTCTATGACCTGAACGGTGATGGTGTCAAAGAGATTATCATGACAAAATTAGGTGATGGTGCCTTTGGTGGCTCCATTTTTTATAAAGGTGTCATACACCAAGTGTTTGAACTGAATGGTACGGAGTATGTTGACAAAACAGAGCAATATATCCCTGTGCAATATGAAATCAAGGAGACACTTCGCACATGGATGGAGGAAATAGACGGACGAGTATTCCTTTGTAATGGGGAACACGATGAGTCATACACGCCAGGAGTGGCTGCATGTCCTGGTTCATTTAAAGTCTATGAACTGGTGGATGGTATTCTAGAACCAGTTTATTATCCGACCACAACAAAAATAGATACCTATGATGAAGGTTTCGCCATCTACGCAGACAAACCAACTTTAGTGGACTTTTTTAACTACGATGACGGCTTAAATCCAAATGATCTTGGAGTTGCCTGGGGGGCTACTGAACAATGGGATGGTATTCCTTCTGGTGATATGTGGCGCATAGATCCTCATTATGGTACTAATACTCACTTTGGTAATTCCTGCATTCGCTGGAATAGGGACGGACTGGACCCAAAAACTGAATATGGAAAACAATGTATTGCGTTTAATTTTATTTCTGAGGTAGATATAAAGAATCTAATATATGAAGGCTATTATCTTGAATTCTATATCAAGAATTCCGATCCAGATTTATCATTGCTCATCAACGGAGTAACTCTTGATGTAAATAATACAGATGAAGGTAAGTTTACTGGCGAGTGGCAGCGGATGACATGCCCAATCCTCAAGATTGCCTATAATAGCGACAAATTGACGAGTCTTGCAATAGAAGTTGACAAAGGAGACTTGAATAATGAGTTCTACCTTGACGACATTCGTGTCCGTAGATTATCTATCTCTGAGACAAGGGATGATTATGAAAGGGCATTCCGAAAGAACTATATTGATGGTGTATATTACAATAAGGAGCGGACGGCGCAGATTACATCGCAAGAGTTCAAGTTGCTGCTGAAGTCTTTGGTGGAGAAGTACGCCCCCGACAAGATGGATTATTTTAATGAACGTATATCAGATACAGACCTTCCACTCACCCGTAACATCGCTGTGGGAATGGCCTACTATACTGCCATCTGTATTGGGGCAGATACAGGCAACTATTCTGACAACGCAGAGCAGCCCGCAGACTTCTGGGACGGATGTTGGGAACCTGAAGTAAATCAGGTCTTGCCTCATGCCAACGATGAACCTACCTCACCTATTGGCCCAGATGACAATTTCTGGATGGAATGGCAAGAGATTATGCAGGCTGTCATGTGGAACGCTTGCCACGTATCAGAATTCTCTGGAATGCGGGTTGTCCCCATCGATAAGGATGCCAATAGTTATCATTGGTTGAATATCTTTACTTGGGAGGATGCCATCTGTGCCATCACCCGCCTCTACGACAGCCTTGATCCTGAGAAGATCAAAGCCACACAAGTATCCATCACTATCGGCAAGAACGGCAAGACCACATTCTGTGGCGACAAGGCTCTCGACTTCAGTTACTCCGACGAGGTGAAGGCCTTCATTGCCACGGGCTTCGACAAGACCGAGGGCACCATCTGGATGACCCGCGTGAAGGACGTGCCCGCCGGGGTGCCCGTGATGATCAAGGGTACGGCCGAGGAGACCTACCAT
>JAFRMM010000162.1 GCA_017430675.1 Prevotella sp. | reverse complement strand
TTAGACTATTAGACATTTAGAAATTTAGACAAATTGATAAGTAGTGATAGTTAAAAGATAATAGACAGTGATAGTCAAAGATAAAAGACAGTGATCGTTAAAAGATAATAACAGTGATAGTGAGAAGATAATAGAAAGTAAAAATAACAATTTAACGAAAAGAAAGGAAACAAGATATGGCAGAGAATGTAACACCGGTAACCTTAGAGGTTAAGGATTTCGAGAAGAGAGAGGTCATGATGATTGACTACAAGTTTGACCAGGCCACGGACCGTGAGGGACAGATCGCCGGTATTCCCCGTGGCGGCAAGGTGATCATCCGCGTGAAGGCGATGAACGACGGCAACAGTCAGTTGTTGCAGTGGATGCTGGCTCCGAACGACCCGCGCGACTTCACCGTGACGTTCTACAATACCGTGGATGGCTCGACGATGAAGGAACTGAAGGGCACAGGCTGCTACTGCATCAACTACAAGGAGAAGTGGGAAGACGGTGAGGAGCACTTCGAGGAGATGGAGATCGTGTGCCAGAAACTCGAGAACGGTCCCGTAGCCTTTGAGAACCCCTGGAAGTAATTCATGATATCGCATTTGGCTCAGCCCTGCTAGAGAGGGCTGAGCCAGATGTTTTCTAATACAATAAAGGCGAAAAGCAATGGCATTAATGGCGCGACTGCAGTTTGGCGACAATATGGCTGGACTCTATTCGAAGGAGTACCTCGTGATGGATTGTCACATGCATTTTTCCCGGTACCACAACCACTTCAAACCAGATACTGACGCAAGGGTAGAGAAGGTGGAACTGGTGGTGGTTGCCCCTGGTAAGGAAGACCTGAACCTATATGATTGGTATATCCAGAATAGTGTTCAGAGTGGTAGGGTCGTGTTCGATCTGGAGACTGTGACGAACAACCATGCCGCCGAGAAAGTTATCATCTTTGAGAATGCCTATTGCTATGCCATTGAGGAAGAGTACCGGATTGATGCCCAGAAGCGGCGCTGTCTGAAACTCTCGCTCGTTGCAGAAGAACTGACCATTAATCATACGATTTTCAAATGCTAAAGTATTCAGACCATCTCAAGGCTGTCCTCTATCCTGAGAATATCTGTGAAGTAGGGGAGAATGTGGAGAAGCGTCTTTGCCAGACAGTTCAGCATTTCTCTTATAAGTGCCAGCGGAGCCGTAATGACACAGGCTTCCCTTATGGTGGGACGACACCGACGGAACTGCAGTTCACTGTCAGGCTGGAATCGCCTAACGGAAGTGATCTGTTCTATCAGCAGATGCAGTGCAACGAACTCTTCGACCATACCTTGATCTTCAATGCTACCTACGACCAATATGACAGGCTGAAGGTGTATGATGATGCCATGATTGTCAGGGGCTATGTGGTGGATGTGATGGAAGACTATGATGCGACGGTGACCGACGACGGTACGGTGCAGCAGATTCTGGTTAAGGTGACTCTGCTCCTGAGTTCCATTACTTATATTGGTAATGAAGAAAAAGGTAACAGACAATTGAAGATTACTCATTATTAACCGTAAACCGTATCAACCATGGCAGAGGTCAAATTATACATCTATTCAGGTTCCACCACCGGGGATCCCCTCAAGTTGAATACAGAAACGTCTGTGTCACGGGTCTTAAAGGTGGAGGACACTAGCGGAGAAACAAAGGATGTCACCTATAAATATCCGCTGACGCTGAATAAGTTGACGTATCAGAAGAAGATGTATGAACCCTGTATGATCCAGGCTGTCGCCGAAGTGGGTATGGGTACGACGAAAGAGGGAAACACAGAAACCAAACTGAAAAGTTTGCCGACCCACCGTGATATGGCCACCTTCTTCTCGAAGATGAAGGTGAAGTTCTGTATGGACAGTACCACGGTCGCAGAGAACTACAGGGTTTTCCATGTGCGCACTTTCCGTAAGAAGGATAACACGGCAAATGTCGTCGTCGAACTGGAAATCTACAGTGAAGACAAACTGCTGACCCTGGAGAAGTATTCCCATGCTTATAGCGGAAAGAGATTAGGTGCGCAGATCTTTGCTAAAGAAGTTGACCATTACGATCTGAGTGCTACGCCTGTGGTCAACTTACAGTTATTGTCATATACTGTATCTGGTTCAAAAGAAGAGTTCCGTCAGCCCTATCTGGTGCAATATAATGAGTCGTTCTACGATTTCCTGAAACGCACGGCCAACCGCTGCGGTGAGTTCCTCTATTACGAGAATGGTCATTTGAACTTAGGCGTAACACTGAACCGTCTGGATCAAGTGAGTAGTCCAACGGATTATGGTACTGTCGCCCAGGAACTCCATTATGATACGTTATATGCCTTTGGTGGCTTCAAAAATGATAAAGAAGCGGGGGATTATGCCTATAATTATATGGGGAAATCCCAATCCGACCCATCCGAATGGGATGACCATTTTTCCAGCAATGCCAATCAGTATAATGACCCTCTGGCCACCGATGACTATTTAGGTGAGATTGGTACGGACTATACCAGTTACTACGGTGAGGTGGATGATATTGGTAAGCGTGCCATGGCCCAGATCCTTCTGGCACTGTCAGGCACGTCGTTCTCGGAGATTGTATCCAACTTCCTTACCGAATTGGCATTTAACAGGATTGAGGCGGCCTATGCGGCGAGGAACAAGAATGATGATAGCAAGGAGGTCAACATCACGCCTTGGGAAACGAAGATGAAGGACAAGGACGGAAATGAAACAGACGAATTGGTCGATAAAGACCAGTGGAGTACAGACAAGAAGTTGTTGAACCAGTTTGGTACCTATGGCTCCCAAAAATCATCGATTTCTGAAAACCTCATCAATTTGAACACCCTTTTCTACCAGCAGGTGCGAAAGGCGGAGAAGAAGACGGGCGAGGAGGCTTTGTGGATGGACTTCGGTTCAGGCTTCCAGAACCTGAAATTAGGTGATGTTATCAATGTCAGTGGTGTGAGTTTCCTGGTCATTCAAGTCTCGGGTGCTCATGAATATGTCGATGCAACCACAACAAAAGCCCAGCAGCAGGTGGTGGCCATCCCGCTTTATACTGTTCCGACGAAAAGTGTGTCAGGATCGACTACCCCGACCATACTCCCCATTCCTCAGGCGCTGCCGGGGATTACCATCAGGGAGTCTCAGCCACAGGTCGCCTTTGTCACCGACGTGATTGACCCGATGAAGATCGGACGTGTGCGCATCCGCTTCCCCTGGCAACAGAAAGACGGTGATGCCTCGCCATGGATCCGCGTGTCCCTGCCCTTTGCCACTGATGGCGGTGGGGTGAAGTTCAAACCCGAGAAGGACGATGAGGTGCTGGTGAACTTTGAGGAAGGCAATGTGGAACGTCCCTATGTTTCTGGCTACCTGCTGTCAGGGCGTAGCAATGACTCATGGGGCGCCTTGTCCGACCGTGCCATCGTGTCGAAGAATGGTCATAGCATCATCTTTGATGACAAGCCAGGCTCAGATTTCTTTTACAGTTCGATATGGCCGTTTGCTTCTGTCTTTAAGAGTTTCTGGCCTACCTCCGTATGGCCTGACACCCTTGATGAGAATGCGGGTACGCTGGCCCTTGCCGGCGGCATCAAGTTGCGTGACCCTTATGGACTTTACGAGATCTCGGCCTCGTCGGATGCCCGTTCCGTGAAAATCCAGTCGGCTCTGGGTAATGTGACGCTGAACGCCTTTACGGGCATCACCATCTCTGCGCCTAACGGCAATATCTCCATTTCTGGAAAGAACGTGGAGATTTCTGCCAGCAACAATATCAAGATTACTTCCGGTAAAGGCATCAAGGACCGTTTCTTCCCTGGCATTAATTCTACAAATAACACATGGAAGGATTTAGGAATACGTGCTGTAGATACGGGTATCGCAACCTTCGTCGATACATTAGGTTCTTTTGCCAATAAGTTTGTAGATGGTTTCCTTGACGTGTCACTTATCAGGACTGTCGTAGAGATTGCACTCAGGCCTATTGACGGAACAACGACCATCAAGTCACATACGTTTATCCAGATGGAGGCAGGCAAGGGGTCTGTGGAATTCCCGAAAGGTCAGTTGAAGAAAAACCCGGGAGACCCGACGACGTTTACGGATATCCGTGCGATCCTCGACAGTATTCCCGCAACGGTGAATGAAAAGGTTACGGCCATCAATACCGCCACCACAACCCTCAAGGGGAGTATCAATGACTATAATGCCATCTCAGGCGATGGCGATGACCAGGTAAACAAGCAGGAGCAGTGTATCACGTTCGCCACCATCAAGACTAAGGGCTGGAAGGCAACAGCCGACACGCTGAAGGATACAGACAATGTCTTTACATGGCCTGCGGCTTTGAAAGATCAGAAACTGTATAAAAAGGAGGATGATGCCATCAAGACATTGGCGGTGTCTGAAACGAAACTCAAACAAGAGCCCAAGGATACTGATGACTGCTATAAAGAAGATGCCAAACCTAAAAGAGACTTCCAGGAAGACTTGGGTAGATGGAATACTGCGATTGCCAATCATTTAAAGGAAATGAACAAGCCGATAGAAGATGAGAATAAGAAGAAGGCGGACAAGCGCAAGACTCTTGTGGATTGTGCCAATAATCTGGCAAAGTCTTTCTCTGACCTCTATAACGTCTTCAATGGCATCGACCAACTGGCGACGCTGACGAACTGTCCGAATACCGTCACTCAAACGAACAAGGACAAGGGTATTGCGAGCGTGAAGGAATACAAGACGTTTATCACTGCAGCCAACAGTGCCTTGTTTGATAAACTTGTAAATAATAATGTGGCAAAAGATACGGATCTTACGCAGTCGTTAGGAGATGACGTCAAGAAACTGTGGCAGCGGAAGGCCATCCATCACTTCATGAATCAGGTATGGAAGGATGTCAATGCGGAGTTTAAGGATTCGATAGTTATGGTGACTCCTGCACAGCCGGCAGATGTGATGGATGATGCACAATGGAAGACGGCTGTTGACAGTTGGTTTAACGATGTGCAGCCGGTAACTGACTGGACGCAGATGGGCGGATTCATCAAGGATAAATTTGTGGCAATTAAAGATCGCTGGAAAGAAGAATATATTGATCCCTGGATAGATGCTACCGTCAACCGACGCCGTTGGCAAACGGGTGTTCAGGGTAAGATCCTCCTGTCTGACTCTCCTGGAACGACCATCAGTTTTGAGAAAGACGGTTCTACCTATCAGCAGGTGAATGCGCAGGCCTCCAATAAGTATATCTATGATTTGAGAGATTATCTAAAAACATTCTAAGGTATGGCGGATACGGTATTTAGTGATTGGCTGTCGGCGTTGTCGAATCTTCAGGCCAGTGTGTCGAAGGATCTCTCAGAGATCCGGAAGCAGAAGGCTGAAATACAGCAGTTGAAGTCGGAGGTGTTCAACAGGGTTGCTCAGGGTAAGTATATCCGTGACGACCAGCGGCTGGTACTTTCGGCACCGGAGATTGTTATCGGCAACGTGGATGCCTCAGGCATCTTATACAATGAGGGTGGTACCATCACGCTTCGCGGTCAGCGGGTCGCACTGGAGGGTGTCGGTGAGAATGGTATTGTTGACAGCCGTGCCGCCACCGTCTCTCAGATAGCCGTTGATCCGGGTCCTGACGGGATCGAGGAAGTGGTCAGAAACCGTTCGGCCGTGATCACTCAGGCCAAGAATATCACCCTTCAGAGCAATATGGCCGAGAAGGACGGCTATTTCGCCTGTCTGCCTCAGACGGCGGGATCTGCTGGTGTGCGTATTCATGCCGACGAGTGTATAGAGATAGATGCTGCCGTGTCTTCCGAGACGCGTTCGGCGCAGATAGGTGACCAGTTGAAAAACCTGAGTAGTGCCGTGACGGGTTTGACACTTGACTCTGCCAGTGCCATGGCAACGGCCACTACGCTGGTAGGACAAATGGAGGCGCTGATGGCCCTGCAGGATCCGCTGAGTGTGGATGAGGTGACCATGCGCACTACAGTTGCGGAACTTGATGAACTGACAGATCAGTTCAACAGTCTCATGCCGTCAGTCTATCGGGCATTGGAGAAGGCTGTCGCCTCGATGTCGAAGTTGGCAGAGACGAACCGCAGGATTAAGGAATTACAGAAAGAACAGACTAAGTTGACCGCCGCTCAGGCCACATTCAAGGACAAAAGTACGGATGCCGTATTGCGTGTGAATGCGGAGCAGATGTTCTTTAAGTCGGTTGACGGTGACGGGAATATCCGTACCAATCCCGAGGCTTCTATCCATGTGCAGACGGGCAAGTTCGACCTGACGACGATGAAATCCGACGGTTCGTTGATTGATGACAGTCATGTGCGTATTGCGACGCACGACGTGAGCATCTCGACGGTGAATCCTAAACGGAAAGATGATGGGACTGCTGACTATACGACTGAGGGCAGTGTGTCGGTGGCCTCGAAGGATGTATCCTTTACGGCTCTGGACTACAGTACCGATAAGGTGAAGGCGCAAACGAAAGACAGCCGGTTCAGTGTCAGGATGGAGAATATGTCATTCCTCTCGCATGATGTGGACGGCAATACAACAGGGCATTTCTATGTGTCGGCAGAGAAGGAGAATCATCAGTCGTATGACAAAGACGGCAATACAACAGGCAGTTTTGACGTTCTGGCCAAGGATATGCAGTTATATGCGGAGGACAAGGAAGGAACTGCTATCGGCAGTCTGACAGTGAAGACAGAGAATATGGCACTGGCATCCACTGACAAGAGTGGCAAGGCCGTTGGACAGTTCAGTCTGAACAGTAAGGATGTCTTTGTGAAGTCGATGGATGCTGATGACAAGGGGGCAGATAAGAATCTGGCGGCGGGTGGCCACATGGTGCTTGTAGCAGAGAAGATGTTCGTGGGTCGCACCGACAAGGACAAAACCAGTAAGGAGTTGCAGGTCTCTTCGGACAAGACTGGTATCTATGGCACGACGACCGCTGAGGTACAACAGGGCGAGGCGAAGGCTGTGGTGCAACTCGACGGTGGCAAGGTGGCTATTGGCGGTTCAAAGGCAGAGTTCTTCGGCGACAACACTGTGAACGGTAAGACCGACTTCAAGGGAGATGTCACAGCAACTAAGATGACAGCCAACAACCTGGAGGCTAAAACATCGTTTAAGAGTAAGAACATCAGTGACGGCATCGCCGTGCCGGGTGCTCCTTCTTCAGCAAAGATCAGTGCGAAGTTGAAGGAGGCTGATGCACCCAAGGCGAAGGATGTGAGCCGCGATGATAAATAATGATGTGAGATATGAAGAAAGCAATAGAAATACTCATCCAGGAGTTGGAAAGTAAGTTGGGTGGTTATGCTGCCCTACTGAACTACCGTTTCCTGAACCTGTGTGTGAAGGCTGAGCCTGTGGCCCTGCTCCCTGTCGTCATTGAAGATAAGGAAGGGGATACCCATAATATTGAGGACGTAGCGAATACCATGCTCATCAACAAATATCAGTTTGAGATTATCCCAATGGATCAGGAGATGATTTTCAATATATGCAAGGGCTTCCTGACTCATCATCCAGAATTCAAGCAGGAGGTCGTCATATCGGCGGATGACCGTAAGTTGTATCAGGATATGGAGAATGAGAAGCATATTATCCTGACTGTTCCGGAGGTGAATAAGGATCGTCATGATTTCCTGTTGGATGCGGTGAAGGTGCTCTATGACCAGTGTAAGGTACAGGTGGACAAAACGAATGCTGGCTATACTGCCAAGATGGCCGCAAAGATCGTCGGGATGCTGGAGGCGGAGGCCGAGGAGGCCAAGAATAAACTGGAAGAGAGTCAGAAGATGTATGCCAAGATCTGCGACGACTACCTGGCTGCCAAGCAGAAGGAGATAGAAGAAGCCTACCAGCACTATCTGGATGACCAAGCAACCAAGAAGGCGGAGGCCGAAGAATTGGCTGCTGCCCGTGGTGAGACGGCAGGACAGCAGTTGCGACTTGATAATGATGAATAGTTAAATATAATAATAAGGTATATGGGAAATTTTGTAACAATGGGCGCGATGCTCCAGTGTAATCAGGGAATGGCTCCTTGTTCGTTGATCGTGACCGTGCCGCTTCGTCCGAAGTGCATGAATATGCTGATGGCTACGACGATGGACTTCACGCCAGCCAACATACCGACCTTTGGCATGTGCCGTTCGATGGCAAATCCGACGGTTTCAGCAGCCACCTCGGCAGCCATGGGTGTGTTGACACCGATGCCGTGTGTGCCAGTAATTGTCGCTCCCTGGGCACCAGGCAGTGCGATGGTGAAGGTCATGAATATGCCTGCCCTGACAGACAACAGTAAATGTATGTGTGCCTATGCAGGACAAATATCCATTACAAGTCCAGGCAATACGATGGTGTCGGGAAAGTAATTCTATGGGGAAAAGGACGCTACTGGTCATCCTATCGCTGATTGCTCTGGTGATGCCGTCGGGTGCACAGAAAATAAGCATCGAGCAGTTTAAACGGATCAAGAAAGACCTGTTGAACCAGACGCCGTTGCCAATAGATAAGAAACAGGCGACCCTTGACCTGATGACTGGTGAGTCGGGCTTTACCTTCAAGGCTGATGGGAAGATAGATGTTCAGGTGGAAGAGGGCGACGGTAAGGTGACTGTGCTGGCTCCTCATAAGACGAAGTTCCTCGTGGTGAAGCATCCCGATTACGGGCAACTCACGTGGAAAGTACCCGGCAAGGGGCTGAAAAAGAAAAAGCATTATCAGGCGAATCTGCTGACGGATAAGCCTGGCAAAGAATATAAGTTGACGAAGCAGTGGGTGGTGTTCAAGGTGATACCGGAGAATGCCATTCTGCAGATAGATAGTACGATGTCGCTCATCAGGAACGGGGTGGCACAGTTCAACCTCCCTGTGGGCAGACATCCCTACCGTGTGGAGGCTCCTTTCTTTGAGGCATTGTCAGACACGCTGGAACTGACGGATAGTGTCAAACTAATAGTGCCAGTCGTGCTGCAGTCGTTCTATTCCTATCTGACTATTATGACTCCCATGTCTGATGGGATGATTTATGTAGATGGACTGCTCATCGGGAAGGGCAGGGCGACAAGCGGTCGCCTTCAGGCGGGTGATCATCATCTGTTAGTGATGCGTGAGGATGTGTGTTACTACGACTCGATTCTCAGCATGAGAGCAGGCGAGAAGAAGGTGCTGGAACTGCCCCAAACAGACCTGTGGGCAAGGAGCGATATTCCTAGGCGTACCATGAGGCTGGGCATCGACCAGACAACAGTACAGGACGCGGTGAAAGTTGACACGACTGTTGACCAGATCACAACGAAAGCAGTCGTGGCTCCAGTGACCATCACCGCCCCTGATGATACCACGCAGATTTGGATCAACCGGGAGCCGATGGCATTCGGCAAATGGGAAGGTCTGTTGGAACAGGGCTTTTACATTGTCAATACGGTGAAGGACGGGCTGGAGTTGAAACCTGTCTATCTGTGGGTGGATGATACACTACCTGTCATGTTGGATCTGAGTGCACCGATGGCCAGTTATGGTATATTAAACATTCACAGTAATGTGGTGGGTGCTACCGTTCTCGTCAATGGGGTAGAAGTAGGGGTGACACCGTGCGTGGTAGAAAAATTGCCAACCTCGAAGCCCTGTGAGATATGTCTGAAGAACAAAGGCTATAAAGATGTGAAAGCCGCCGTGGAGCCAATCGGCAATGACATGGTGGATGTGGAACTGAATATGAAATTAGAATAAGAGCGCATAATGAAGAGTTGTTTTGAGCAACAACGGGTCTCTGCCGCCCACGTGATGGTGGTAGGTTGCGGTGCCTTGGGAAACGAGGTGCTGAAGAATCTCGTGTTGCTTGGTGTCGAGCATATCGTTGTCGTGGATTTCGATATCGTGGAAATGGGCAACCTGTCGCGTTCCGTACTTTTCTCTCGGGCAGATGCTGACGCGCATCGCCTGAAGGTGGATGTGGTTGCTGAACGGCTGAAGACTATGAATCCAGCCGTGGAGGTGAAGACCATCTGCGGGGATATTGCCTATGATGTCGGCTTGGGGGTAATCCGGCGGATGGATGTCGTCATCGGTTGTGTGGATAGCCGTTGGGCGAGATACTGTATTAACCGTCTCTGTATGCGTGCTGGTATTCCTTGGGTCGATGGAGGCATAGGGGAACTGGAGGGTACAGCCCGTGTGTTCGTGCCAGGAAGGAACTGCTATGCTTGTAACTTAGGGCCGGAAGGTTTGATGGAACTGGCTCGGCGGATGCCTTGCTCAGGCATTATCCGTCGGCACGAGGAGGTTGGGTTGGCACCGACGACCTCGATTGTCGCCTCGGTAGTTGGTGCCGTACAGGTACAGGAGGCGCTGAAACTCATCAATCATGAAGTGGTGGAACAGGGCGACATGACATCACTCTGCGGGAAGATGTTCTATTACGACGGACAGCACCTAACCACGAAATTGGTTGACTTCCTGGCTTACGATGAGGATTGTACTGTGCATGAGCAATGGCAGCCTGTCCGCCAGTCTGGTTTGACGACAGAGATGAGTGTAGCCGAGGCGATGACCATGATCTGTCGGATACTGGTCGTGCAGCAGGTCTGTATCTGTCTGGAGAACGACTGTTTCGTGGATTATGTGGTCGAGCGTTCCAATGACCGTCAGACAAGAGTGATGTGTCCGGGCAGGGCTGTTGAGCGCTTCGTCGAGCAGGATGCGATGCTGAGGGGCATTCCTAATAGTGGGCTCTATCAGCATGAATACCGTGAGGTTGATTATTCGTTCCCTTATCAGGAGCAGACACTGTCACAGTTGGGAATACCTGCCAACGATGTGTTGCATTTGGTGGCCGACGGACAAGACTATTATATGGAAATGGATGTGTCATGAAGATTGAAAGAAATTTATCCCAGATCAGGGCAGAAGTGCTGTTGAACTATCTCTATCCAGAGATGGAAGGGGACTGGATTGCCCAATATAAGGGAACCTTCTTCAGAAACTATAATGAGGATATTCTGGCCTTGTATGAGGACGAGAATAAAGTGGTCTTGGCACGTGATGGTTTCTTGCGACTATTACCCGAGGGACTACTGACCAACGAGAATGATCTGAAAGGTGAGGATGTCGCGCAGAAGTTCAAGGAACTGGAGTGGCGCAGGGAACTGCTGAATGAGGCGTTCTCGCCGTTTGATACTTATGTCTTCAGAAAGAAACTGACGATCGAGCGCAATACGTCGGAGTTGTTGGAGCAAAAACTGGAGTTTCTGCTGAAGGAGTATTTTAACTTTGATTTGACGGCCGAGACCAGTGAACTCGTGAAGGAGGCTGCAGTCCTGTTGCCGTTTGTCAGCCGTTGGCGCGGCGATCTTAATTTCGTCGCTAATCTCTTTGGCGCATTGATGGATTGTGAGGTGGAGGTTTCTACTAGCCGCTACAGCCATCTTGACTCAACCATCTGCTGGCTGCCCCGAGTGCGGTTTGACCTCCTGATTCCGGGACTGACACCAGAGGAATACAGGGAACGGATGGAAGCATTGGAACCGTTGGCTCGCTTTGTCATGGAGTGGTTTGTTCCCTTTGATGTGCGGTGTGAGGTGAAGATCAAGGAGCATCATCCCGTTCAGGGAACCCATGGGCGAGTAACGCTCGATTATAATACGGAAGTAAATAGTAATGTATAAATAAAGATGATGGATCTGAATTCAAGAATCAACTGGACACCAGGTATGGAGATTACGGCGCAGACTTTCCTTGGCATGGAGGAAAAACTGAGTCTCCAGCAACGGATTGCTATTCGCGCCGCGTTGGGAAGTACCCGGTTAGGTATGTTGCCTGAGGCAATATTGAGTTGTGATGGCACCTTCGTCAAAAATGCATTTGAGATAGAACATCTGCAGTGTACAGCCCTTCTGCCGTCCGGTAGGATTGTGGATGCAAATGAACAAGTAGCCATAACGATACCGATGCTGTTTGGCGATCGCTACTACTTGACGATTGGTTTGGGAGAGACCAATACGGAGTTTGAGAAAGAGGGAGTTGCCTATGTTCGTCCGCATTACGAATATGCCTTGCAGACTCGTGAGGAGGTAGAGACCGCCGACGTGATGCCTCTGATCCGCTTCAGCGTGAAGGAAGGTATATTCTCCATTGACGCGGATTATATCCCGCCCTGTCTTCTGATGACAAGTGATCCTCGTTTTGCAGAGTATGTGGAGAAGTATGCAAGCCAGTTGACAATCATCTCTTCGCACCATAATCTTGAAGAGGGTGACGGCAAACGGGCCTTGCTGCACTACCTGTTCATCATGAAAGGGTATAGCCAGAAGAACAGTGTGCACGATTTTGTGATGCTTCTCCAGGAGATTGTACAGGCTATCAACTATTATATCATCACACCCAATACGGAACAGTCTGTGGAGATCCCCGAACCTTCCCAGGTAGACGTACAGTTGTGGCTGGACTGGTTCTGGAACTACCTGACAGGTGCAGTGGCCATACTTGACAAGGTCGTGTTAGTAGATAACACTATCGATTATGATGCGTTGTTGAAACAGGCCAAGCAGGAGTTGTATGCCCAGTTGCATGAGGAACTGATTGTAAAACTGCTCTCGGAGACCAGGGAAGAACTGCTGAAATTGGTGAGGGAGGAACTTCAGAACTCATTGGCACAGCAGACGCAGATATTGACCGACTATATCAACAATACGATGAAACCGGATCTCCTGGAGCAGATGCAGACCAGTCTGAAGCACTCGCTGTCCATTCTGGAGGACGACCTGTCAGAGAAAATCTACGAGCGGTTGTACGAGGAACTGTTCGAGCATCTTTTCAATGCACTCTATGTACCGGAGCCGGAAGACGAAAAGTTTGTACCACTCATTTAAAGGGAATGTATGGCATACATCTCGATACCCTTAATGGTTAAGAAAACCGGGCTGGCCCGGGAGAAGACGATCAAGAAATCGATTGACGAGTCTCTTAATATGTTGTTGACCACACCCAGGTACAACAGTATAGGTGACCCGCAGTACGGCTTTGTCTTCAACAACATGCGTTTTGAGATCTTTGATGAGCATGAGGGTGTGATCTACAATTCCGGTGACACCATCTATGAGAGTGGAATGCAGGATCTTTATACTAAGAAGATTTCCGGTTCTTCGAAGAATATGAACACTTTCGCGGCAGAGTTGAAGGAAGCCGTGAGGCTATATGAGAAACGCTTAGGGGATATCGCAGTGACAATGACCTATATCCGGGAAGAGCGACTGATATATATCACCATTAAAGGAACGATTCTATCGACGAAAGAGGATTATGTATTCTCGAGTACGTTGAAGGTATGGAAATAAAATGAGGACGAGAACATGAGACAAACGATATTTGAAAATAAGCAAAGGGCAGATGAACTGATTCAGGAAGCCATCCGTATCTGGCGTGGAAGTGATCATCCTGACCAGTTGGAGGGCATTGAGCAGGATCCGGTGTTCTCACTGCTGATGACTGCATTGGCCTATCAGTCGAATGAGTTGGAGAACGATCTGGAGCAGATGAAGTCAGACATTTTGAACGAGTTTTCACGTATGCTGACCTCCTATGAGGTGGGACATGCCATTCCTGCCACTGCTGTGGTGGAGACAGCCTTGCAGCCAGGCGTTGCGGAGATAGGTTTGACGGAAAGGCATGTATTCACTTTGACTGATACATCAGCACAGTTCATCCCTTTGCTCAGGACACGTGTCCTGAATGCGTCGGTCAGGTCTATTGCCAGAATGGACGGTCGTCGATGGAAAGTGGCTCTGAAGTTTGACAGTCCCATCTCAGACTTGTCTGGTTTTTGTTTCTCTATTAAGAACCACTATTTCAAGGAACTCAAAGTCTATCTGAAGGGCCAGTTGCTGCCATTAATCGCCCCGTGGGATTTTTCAGAACTGCCCCTCATGCCCTGCTTCGACATAGACTCTGTTCTCTATAATCGCTCGCAGACCTATGCGGCAGCAGCGCCATGCCTCGACCTCTTTGCGAGACAGAACGTGAGACTGTACTGCATCAAACAGCATCAGGGTAAGAAGTTCCTGCCGACGGAGACCGACAGTCTGGATCTTGTTTTCGAGTTCACTGGTATCAGGGACGGTTTCCTGTTTGATAAGAACAATCTCTCGCTGAATACCATCCTTCTGGTGAATGCCCATGTTCATTCGGCAGACCTTTCAACGGTCTCTCCCCTAGTTCGGGTGGCGGGCTTTCAGAGCCAGAGTACGGAAGCGGATGCTGTCAGTCAGCAGTTCCTCCACATGCTTCGGCCATCATCAGACCTAATCTATGGAGATATTCCTGTGGAGGTACGTAAGGTGGATGCAGACCGTTTCAATCAGGGTAGTCTGGTTGCCCTGCTGAATACCCTGATCAGTAAGTATTATACGGATTTTTATGCTTTCCAGAATATTAAGGATGAGATGAACGACCGTGTGATTCGTGATCTGATAGAGACTCTTACCCGTATAAGGGATGCTGCAAGGGCGGATGTCGAACAGCGTATCCCGGGTGTCTATCTGATGTTGCGCCCGCAGACAGACAAGCAGACAAAGGCGGTAACCCTATCTGTATCCTACTTGACAACACTGGGCGCATCCGTCAATGCCAAACTGACTGCTGATAGTCCTTTCCAGTCGCCGAGTGGCTTCAATGGTATGGCTACGCGACAGATAGCCGCTCCAGTTCCTGGCAGTGATGAGATACGTGACAAGATGGAGGAAGCCAGCCTCTCCCGTTATTATATGATTACGACAGACCGTCTGGTGACACCAGCAGACCTAAAACTGTTCTGTTACACAGAGTTGCAGACTCGTTATGGCATTACTCGTCAGATGATCAAGGGTATCAGTATCAGTCACCGTCAGCAGTTGGATAGGTGGAATGCCGGTTATGAGATCTTGGTGGAGATTACGCTGAATGACAGTTCTTTCATTCGCCGAGGTTTTGAGGAGAAGATTCCCATGGCGGCGATGTTGTTGCAGGGCATGATGAGTGTCAGAAGCACGAACATCTACCCAATCGAGGTGACGATACAAATTGACAAACAAAATTAATGAGATATGGAAGATTTCTTTTTGGATATTGCATACAAGAACAAGACGGTGCGTTTCAAGGTCGTGAACCCAGATGCTCCGTTGGGTACGCTGATTGATAACTTACGTCATGCCATTGGCGAGGATGGCCGTCTGATTTTTGATTTCCCGTCAATAGACCAGACAGGTGCCCCATTGGACTATTTCTTCGGAAAGGAAGACCCGGACGTGCATGAGGTCAGGGTGCTGCGTCCCCGCATTGGCCGTGAAGACCAGAAACTGAAAGACTATAATGTCAGGAACGGTGATCTGGTGTATCTCGTGCCGGATCCTATTCCGGGATGAACAAAGATGAGAAAGACAATGAAGGAGAGTCTGCAGATAAATCCAGACTTGCTCAGTGGCCGTAACCGTCGGTTGTGGCATGAGTGGCACCAGTTAGAGCAGGGACTGGAAGAGCGGCGTGGCATTACCTTTGAGGTGACACGTCGTAACCCTGGCGGTCTCCCGACAGCCTATCTGATAGACTATCACCTGCGCAGTATCTGTGGCGTAGAGTATGAGTCTGAACTGAATGAACCTGGAGTGGTTAATGCACCATTATTCGCTACGGGCTTCAAGATGGAGATACAACTCCCTCACGGTTATCCCTCTGTGGATGCTCCTCCTTCGATGCATTTCCTGACAACAGATTCAGCGGGCGGACCTATTCCGCACCCATGGCATCCGAATATTCGTTATTTTGGAGCCTTTGCCGGTAGGGTGTGCATTAATATGACGGACACTTATACTGACTTGCTGTGGGGTGTGGAACGTGTGGCTTCCTATCTCCGGTATGACACCTATCATGCGATGATGGAGCCGCCTTTCCCAGAAGACCTGAAGGTCGCTGCATGGGTCATTCGTCAGGGAGAACCTAATCAATGGATTAATTTTGAACAATAGATACAGACCAATGAAGATAAGTCATAGAATCATCATACTGTTATCCTGTTTGCTTTGGCTACAGGGCCTTCAGGCACAGACTGTCAGGACTATCAGTGTTGCGCAAGGATCGTCTTACACGGATCATATATCCTTGAAGGAAGACAGCAAGGATATGGACCTGATGGTGAAGTTCGTATTTGCGGAAGAGACGAATACGCTGACGGTCACCTTGATTTCCTATCGGATACTTTTTGTGTTTTGGGATAATGTGCGTTATAAGCCGCTCTTCAAGGGACGTAAACTCAGGCCAGAACAACTACCGTATGTAGTTGAGTATGATGCCAAGGACAAGTATAGGGCCACCAAACTGTTCAGGGCTACGGTGCCGCAGCCACGGTCCGAATTCTATTTCCAGCGCTGGATTGACTATGAAGGTCTGCAGCCGGCTCCACAAGACTATAAGATGGTGAATGACTATATTTCCCAGACGTTCGACATACAGAATAAACGTACGCAAGTGACGGTCAGGCTGCATGACGTTTTCCTGATGGATAAGGTTGAGAAGAAGAAATACAACCGCTATGAGATTCCTTTCGGACGGGATTTGGATCTGACATATCAGGTTACTATCGTGCGGAATCCGTGTTTTGGTCAGGATGAGGACATCTCTGCAGCCCAAAATGCACTGAAGGGCATATCAGCAAGTTATGCTTCCTTGAAGGGTAAGTATAGTAGTGGTGTCGTAGGTTCTCAGGAGGCGTTGAAAATCTTTGAGGAACTGAAGAGTACTGTGCAGGGCCAGTTTCCGCATAAGGACGTTCAGAGCAGTTGCTCGGATATTCAGACGGCATGGGACGGCTATAACCATGTTGTTGACTCTATCGCTGCCCTGAAATGTGTGGTTCAGTCGGAAGATAGTGTAATGAGAGGCTTTGGCTCTCCTGAGACTCTTACGATTCTGATGTCGAAATCGCGACAGATAGACAAACTGGTGTCGCGCTGGTTGATAAGCGATGATCTGGTAGAGCGTAGGGATGCGGTAACCCAGTGTGAGAACCTGATCTCGGAAGTAAACGCTATGATTGGCAAGAGCACAGGCTATACAGCAGAGCAGCGCCAGGTCATTGCAACCTTCCGTGCTGCAGAACAGTATTTCCATCATACGTGTGGACAGTAGTGAATGGGAATTGTTAAGAGAATGAGGAAGTGGTATAGACATATTGGATTGATAGCAGTCATTGCTTGTCTGGCAGGATCTGTCCAGGCACAAGAGGCCTTGCTGCCTGTCGGTAATGTGTCTGCGCAACCTCTGTCGCCAGAGGCGGAGGCCCTACAGTTGGAGATTGCAGCACGACTGACCCAGTTCTCCGATGAACTCAACCAATTGCTGACCGTCGGTAAAGTTAATATTACCGTGGACAGCGATATGGGCGTATCCAAGTCGGTAATCATCGCTATGGAGCAGCGAATGCAGAGTCTGAACTTGTCGTACAACCAGATAGATGTTAAGTGGAATACCTATTATCAGGCTCAGCAGATGGATATAGCCAACAGCGAAGACCTGATGAATATGGTGGCTAAGATTGAGGAACTGAAACAGACGGTGAAGGATACCTTGGATGCCAAGACACAGGCTGTGGAATCAGTTGCCAATTTCGCTGCCGCGGACCAGTTCATTATCAGTCAGGTAAGCGTTTATAAGAACCTGTATTCCAAGGCATATAAACTGTCACTGGTCAAGCAACTCGCGCCAAAGTTGGAGAAGGTGAAGGCGAAGGAACAGGTGATCTTCGGAGAGTTGCAGACGAACTATAGTCAGGCAAAGGCAGCCTGTGAGGTCGTTCCATCGCTGTCGAAACGCATGGAGGTGCTTGATGAACAGTTTGTGATAATGAAGAGTGTTTCGGAAAAGGTACAGGCCCTGGAGTTCAAGCCGTTTATCCAGCGAGTAAAGGACTATGTGCTGGGATTGGCTTGTGTGGCTGTTATCCTCCTGTTTCTGAATGGTATGCTCGCGAAATTCAAGGCATATAGGGAAAAGGTTGCAAACATGAAGAAATATGGAGATATGATGAAGAACAACGGGAAGGGAAAGACCTATCCCACCATATAAAAAAATAAAAGGAAAATAAGAAGAAAGATGATAAAGATGTACCGATTGTTATGGATGGCCCTCATGGTCTTATGTCTGGCAGGTTGTGATAGCATGGACAATGAGGCAGATGTCGATCTGGACGATATCTTCAGTCCGGAGCGTATGGAAGACGAGCATCAATCGGAAGATGCCATGAAGGTAATTGGTGTCAAGTTTACGCCAGACTATAAGCAGTTCACCATGCAGACAGGCATCTTGCGTGATTTGGGACCTTACGCTCTGACGGATACAAACCAGGTAACTATTGTCACTACAGAGAGTGTGGGGGGACGTGTGAATCGTACAACGAGTAGGCCCATCCTCAGGGAAGTAAAAAACTCTGAGGCTGACGAAGTGGCCAAGAAACATATTAAAGTACTGGTGTTGGTAGATTTGGCCCAGCCCCAGTATATCGTTGATGAGGAGAAAAACGCTGTTGGTGAGATTCGGGCGGTTTTTGCGCACAACAATCTGTTTGTGGCCTTCATGTATGGTATGAACGTGACGGAGACGATGGAGGCCTCTGACTATGTGCTCAACACCTATTTTAAGGCCCAGCCAGACCAGTATAAGTACTTGTATCGCTCTCTCATGCTGAAAAAGAAGGAAATGGCTGATCGCACAGGAGTATGGGGAGATGCCAAAAAGATGGAATTGGTAGTCTTTTCCGACGAGAAAGTCTATGGAGAAAATGACAAGCCCATCGACCCTCAGCATTTCGAGTTGCAGGGTGCACTGATTAAGGATACACTGACTAACGACAGTCTCTCCATTGCCTCAGTCCGCTTCATGTCTCAGAACGACATGCAGGATGTTGAGGCAAAGAGTGTGATGAAAGTGGTCTGCAAGAATTCCGGTGGTCTCTATTTAGAACATTTCAATTGGACGGAACTGAAGAACAACATGATTCTCAAAGAAGAAGGTATAATCCTTGCCAACGAGTTTGTCTTTGAGAATCCAGACGGTAAGGTGTATCGTGGTGATCCCCATACAATGCGGATAGAGATCTTTGCCAAGGATACGGGCAAGATGATAGGCTCTGCCACGTCAAGTATCTATCTGGGAAGTGCCTATAATCCAGTAATCGTCAACGGCAGTGAGGATATATGGATGTTTATGCAGGGTATCGTGACAGGGCTGTTCGTCATGTTGCTCGTCTATTTGGTGTTCCAGTTCCTGATACCGTATATCCAGTATAAACTCTTCGAGCGGAAATACGTGCTCAAATATGTACCAGGTAACATGAGTCTTGGCAAGGTTCTCATTACTGAATCGTGCTATTTCTGCAAAGGGCGTTTCAAAGAAGGTGATACCATTGTTGCAAAGTGTGAACACGTGATGCACAAGAGTTGCTGGGATGAGAACGACCATCACTGTCCGGAGTATGGTCGCCATTGTCAGGACGGATCACATTATTATAATAATAAGAATCTGTTTGACCCGGAGAATGCTTCCTTCTATATGAAGTGGATTCTGACCGCCATCGCAGCCGCTATCTGCGTCTGGTTCGTATATATGACATACGTAACAGACTACGATGCCCAAACTCAACAGTTTGTGGCAAAGATGATGTCACCGAAGATTGGCAAGATGGGTGAACTGGCTATGTTCAACGGGGAAAGCGACTATTTGGACTTTATTCCTGCGTTTGGACTGATAACGGGTTTTTTCCTGACTTTGGCCTTGTCAGTGCTGGCCGTGCGTAAGACGGCGTTTAAGAGGCGGCTGCTGGATGTTATCATCCGTGCCGTCATCGTAGGTATAGGATCCTATCTTGTTTTCCTGGTTTTCAGAAACATATCTCTGGCCTTTAATTTGGTGGGGATGCTGTCTGCCATCTTGGATTGTGTCCCATGGGCACTCACCGCCCTGATGATTGTCTATGTCTCTACGGTGGGCACTCGTATCACCCTGAAGAAGTATGTGTTTGTCATAGCCATTGTATTGGGTGTATTGTCTATGTACCTGTGGTCGCTACTTTTCAGAGATATCACGCAGATAGATATCCGCGTTCTGCTTCTCTTCAGTTGTATATTCTTTGCCGTTGGCCTCGCTGTGTCCGTAGCGGAGTTGGCACCACGTTCAGAGCACTATTTCCTGAACATTAAGGGGGCCGTCAAGGAAATGGATATCGCCCTGTTCAAGTGGTTCCAAAATAATCCTGATGAAGTGGTTACAATAGGCAAGTCCATTGACTGCTCGTTGCAGATGTCGTGGGATATCAAGGGACAGGTGGCTCCTATCCATGCGGAATTGCGAATGCTGTCTGGCGGCGTTCGCCTGACGGCAGTCGAGAGTGGCGTGAAGATGGGTGACTCACCCTTGTCTATAGGACGAAGTGTCTGGCTCTATCACAACTCGCAGTTCTCCATCGGCGATACGACGTTCACCTATGTTGAACGTGATATGTAAACATAAAAAATCTGCATCATAACAGATGATGCAGATTTTTTATGTTTCTAACGTATCAGAAGTTACATTTTACTTTTTCTTCAACAGGTCACGAATCTCAGCAAGCAGTTCCTCCTGAGTAGGACCTGCGGGAGCGGCGGGCTCTGCCGGCTCTTCCTTCTTGCGGCTCATCTTGTTCATGCCCTTGATCATCAGGAATACGCAGAAGGCGATGATGATGAAGTCGATGATGTTCTGGATGAACTGACCGTATGCAAACACCGCAGCACCAGCCTCCTTGGCTTCGGCCAGGGTCTTGTAACTGCCTTCGCCCATGTTGACAAAGAGGTCAACAAAACTTACGCCGCCAGTAGCCTTGCTGATTAGCGGCATCAGCACGTCGTCAACCAGTGAACTGACAATTTTACCAAATGCACCGCCGATGATCACGCCGACAGCCATGTCCATGACGTTGCCCTTCATGGCAAACTCCTTGAATTCTTTAATAAATCCCATAATCTCTAAATTTAAATGTTTAACGTATTGATGTTTGAATTGTAATCTATAATTTGCAATCTCTGAGTTTACATATACCAATAAGATGTGCTTTACGGTCTATTCAACATGTTTAATCTTTATTAAGACAGAAATCTTGTGCAAATATAGATATTTTTTTGTAACTTTGCATCCGAAAAAGGAAAAAACTTCCCAAATTACGCAAAAAAGTTAGTATAACAGGTTAAATATTAGGTATAAACCCATTTAATTTTTAAGTAAAATGACAAAAGTAGCAATTAACGGTTTTGGCCGTATCGGTCGCCTCGCTTTCCGTCAGATGTTCGAGGCTGAAGGTTATGAAGTAGTAGCAATCAACGACTTGACAAGTCCTAAGATGCTTGCTCACTTGCTGAAGTATGATACCGCTCAGGGTGGTTTCTGTGGCAAGTTCGGTGAGAACAAGCACACT
>JAFRMM010000016.1 GCA_017430675.1 Prevotella sp. | reverse complement strand
GATCTGAAAGAGATCTCGGAAATCATGTAATAAATAAGGTTCGCAGGAATGCGAACCTTATACTTTTTCGTCAGATTTGTTGTTTTGTTGTCACCAGACCAATAACTTATTGACAACAAACCTGTTACGGGTGGTAACAACAAATTGTAAGGTGACAATAAATAGAAAATACTACATTTTGCATTTATTCTTGTTTCGCATTAAGACGATCTAAGGCAAATTACAAATAACTTGTAATAGAATTACAGTTAATTTGTAATGCCATTACAGAAGTCATGTAACGGTCTTACAGCAGCCTTGTAATAGGGGTAAAGGATTATTTGAACAACTCGGACAGAACTAATGAGCAAGCCTTACATGGCTCCTGTAACACTTTTGGTTATTGGTATTTGGGTTTAGAAATCAAAAAAGAATCGCAGCGGCGCTGTACCACCCAAATAAAAAACTGATATCTGATTTACTGATACGTTTTCCACAACGTGTTTTTAAACGTGTCTTTTTTGGCGAATAATTTGCAGGACTGATGAATTATTTGTACTTTTGCAGTGTCGGATGAAAGACAAAGAAGCCTGGACATTAAGGAGAAAAATTGCTAGATTTAAATCTAAAAATTGCGCGCATTAATGGTAGCAATATTTTCCCTTAATACAACTTCTTTTGAAGTGTTATCAGACGACGTAAAAAAAAATAAACATTCTTAGTTATACCAAGCGTCGTAAGGCGACGAGCGAAAATTCTGAGATGTTATGAGTAAGAAGGAGACAATGATATTTATAACGCAGATATATAAGGAGGGAATTTCTTTTTTAGGCAATTATTTGGGACTTTCAGTTTTATTTCTTATTTTTGCAACCAAAACGGACCTATAAATATGGAGAAGATGTGGTCACTACAGAATGCACTCTATCATAACAATTATCTGAGATCGTGCATCAGAATCGCCTTAAAGATCATCACCTTTCTGGCTGATAATGCTGCCCTGTGCGTGATTGTGGGTGCCATCTTGGAGTTCGGATTCGAACTGACGGAGCGGTTGCGAGCCGAACTGAACCTGGTGTATTTCTGGGCGTGGAATATGTTCCTGATCGAGCGTATCTTTAGGTTGCTCCTCACGAAGCGCGGGCATCGGAAATCCGCCTTCAACTTCCTGGGATGGAGCCTCAACGGCTTGTTGGCACTCACGCTGATTCCCATCTTCGTGGAATTCTTCAACATCAACGACCATATCGGCGTGATGAGGATTCTCGACAACAGAGGCTTCCACCTGTTTATCCTGTTTATCATCTCGTTTATCGAACTGTCGGACGCCGTGATCACCTCGTTGGGCAGGAAGACGAACCCTGCCCTGATGCTGGCCGTGAGTTTTCTGTTTATCATCCTGGTGGGCTCGGGGGTGCTGCTGATGCCCCGTTGTATCCAGCCGGGCGTACACCTCTCCTGGATCGACTCGCTGTTCACGACCACCAGTGCGGTCTGCGTGACGGGTCTGACGACGATCGACGTGCCCAGTACGTTTACCTGTTTCGGACAACTGGTGATCATGGCGCTCATCCAGGTGGGTGGTCTGGGTATGATGACCATCACCAGTTTCTTCGCCCTCTTCTTCATGGGTAACACGAGTATCTACAACCAGATGATGGTGAGCGACATGGTGAGTTCGAAATCACTTGCCTCACTGTGGTCCACCCTGCTCAATATCTTCGGCTTTACGGCGATCCTCGAACTGGCTGGTGCCATCCTGATCTTCCTGAATATCCACGGCACGATCGGGCTGGACTTTTGGCACGAGCTGTTCTTCAGCGTGTTTCATTCCGTGTCGGCCTTCTGTAATGCAGGCTTCTCGAATTATCCCGACGGCATGAGTGCGCCCGCGCTGCTGGGGGGTGGACACTGCTGGCTGTATATGATTATCGCACTGCTGATCATCCTGGGCGGTATCGGCTATCCCGTGCTGGTGAACCTGAGGATGGCGGTGGAAAGACACGCCAACGTGATCTGGAAATGGATCAACGGACGCCACTACGCCAGCCTGAGTATTCCCAACCTGTTTGACCTGAACACGAAGATCGTGCTGAGAACCACCGTTATCCTGATTCTGACCGGTACGGCGCTGCTCGCCTTTTTTGAGTGGGACAACACGTTTGCCGGGATGCGGATTCACGAGAAACTCGTTCAGGCGTTCTTCAATGCCGTCAGTCCGCGTACGGCGGGTTTCATCAGTGTGAACCTGAACAGCATGTGCATCCAGGCGATCTTCATCTACACGATCCTGATGTGGATCGGCGGTGCATCGCAATCGACGGCCGGTGGTGTGAAGGTGAATGCCTTTGCCGTGGCCTACCTGAACATCCGGGCGATCATCCACGGGTCCAACCGCGTGGAGTTTGCCGGACGTGAACTCTCTGCCGACTCCATCCGAAGAGCCAACGCAGCCGTCTTCACCAGCGTGATGGTGCTGGCGTTCTTCATCTTCCTGGTCACGCTGACCGCCCCCGACCTGCCCCTGAAAGCCATCGCCTTCGAGTGTGTGTCGGCCTTCGCGACGGTGGGTTCGTCGTTGGGTATCACCTCCGAACTGCAGGAAGGCAGTAAGGTGCTGCTCATCATCCTGATGTTCCTTGGACGTGTGGGTGTGGTGACGATGGCACAGGGTCTGCTGAAACAGTATAAGAACCAGAATTATAAACTACCTCAAGACAGTATTACCATATCATGAAGTGTATTATTATCGGATTAGGAACCTACGGCAGGGTGATGGTGGATGAGTTGTCTGCCCTGGGCCATGAGGTCATTGCCGCCGACAACGACGCCAGTCGTGTAGAGAGAGTGAAGGACATCTGTGATGCCGCGTTTCAAATTGATGCCTGCGACGAACTCGCCCTGGGCGTGTTACCGCTGAAAAAGGTGGATGTGGTGATCGTGGCGATCGGCAGTAACCTGGGTGCCTCCGTCCGCGTGGTGGCGCTGTTGAAGAAACTGGGTGTGAAGAGCATTTATGCACGTGCCAACGACTATGTGCACAAGAGCATCCTGCAGGCGTTCGACATCGAGAAGATCCTGATTCCAGAGGAGCGTGCCGCCCGTTCGCTGGTGCGCCAGATGGATCTGGGTGTGAAGACCGACCTGTTTCGTATCGACGACAATTACTGCGTATATAAATTCAGGATTCCTGAGAAGTTCGTGGGAAGCCCCGCCAACGACCTGCATCTCTACGAGGATTATCACTTGAAGATCATCGCCGTGAAGAAGAAGGAGAGGTTGCAGAATTTCCTGGGTATCGAATTCAATGCGTCGGTGGTGGTGAATACCACGGAAGATGAGGATCAGCCTCTGGAACCAGACGACGTGCTGGTGTGCTACGGTAAGGAGTCGGATTTCAGGAAACTCTGCCGATTGTTATAAGGTTGTGGCATCGTCGTGGATGCTCTCTGCCATCAGTCGGTAGATCTCTCGGGTGCGGGAGTCGGGCAGCATAGCCATCTGCATCTGCATGACGTTCTGATCGAAACGCACCATGGGTCCTGTCTGGGCGTCTTTCGGAGAGAGGGTCTGTACCTTACGGGCGGTCTCCGATATCAATGGGAGGAACAGGCGAAAGTCGATCTGCTCGGCTTCGAGTACACGCTCGGCCAGGCGATAGCAGTGGTTGGTGAGGTTGCATGCCAGAACGGCGGCGAGGTGCATCTTCTTCCGTTTCTCGGAATCACAATCAACGACATGATCTGAAATGCTTTCTGCGAGGGTGCGGATGGTGGCCAGCGCCGAAGGACTGGATGCCTCAATAAAACAGGGTATCTCGCGGAAGTTGACAAGACGGTTCTTCGAGAATGTTTGCATCGGATAGAGCACACCATACTGTGTGGCGTGGTCTTTGAAGACCGACATGGGTATACTGCCTGCGGTATGGAGGAACAGGGCGTTAGGACGCGTGGCACAGAGGGCGGCTGCCAAAGTGGCGAGGGCATCGTCCTTTACTGCGAGGATGTAGATGTCTGCATCGGGAAGAACGGATTCCAAAGAGGCGGTATAAGAACAGCCAATCTTATCTGCGAGTGACTTGGCGTTAGCCAAAGTGCGACTAAAAATCTGGACAAGAGAATGGTTGGCATCTTTTAATGCCAAAGCCAGTTGGGTGGCGAGGTTACCTGAACCGATGATGACGATTTTCATTTCTGACGGGTAGCGTTAAAGAGTCCTTTTAGCAACAGATATTTATCATGTATGATCTGATGGTGGCACTGGGGCACGATGTCCTTTGCCATCCCGCCCGTGGCGATGATATGTACGGGTGATGTGAGCGTCGGCAACAGACGATCCAGTAGTCCGTCGATCATGGCGGCGGTGCCGTTAAGGATGCCGCTCTGCATACATTCCAACGTGTTGCGGCCTATCAGATGTGTAGGTTTTTCAATGTTGATGGCGGGTAGTTGGGAAGCTCGCTGACTGAGAGCATTGAGGGAGGTCTTGACGCCCGGAATGATCAGTCCGCCCAAGAAGCGTCGCTCAGAATCGATGACGCCAAAAGTGGTGGCGGTGCCGAAGTCGATAACGATGGCGGGTGCACCGTAACAGGTGACGGCCCCCAAGGCATCTGCCAGACGATCCTTACCCAACTGCGTGGGGGATTCGATGGAGATGGTAAGGTGGCCTTCGGCATCGGCGATACTGAAGAAATGCGGGGTGAGTCCGGTGAGGTCGTTGATGGCTTGTGCCACATCATCATTCACCTCGGGTACGACGGAGGAGATGACGACACGCGAGATGTCTGCCGCTTCCACATTGTATTTCCGAAGTCCTTGTTTGAGTTCGTAGCGGAAGAAGGTAACGGTTTCTTCCTTGCGCGTCTTGAAGCGCCAGGTGTGGGTGATGGTACCGTCGTTGGAGGCCAGGGCGACGACGATGGTGGAGTTGCCGATGTCGATCAGAATGTGCATATCTCGTCAAGGATGAGGTCGGCGGTTTCTTCTTTCGAGCAGAGGGGTAAGGGCGTGACGGCGTCTGGGGTGATGAGCGTCACCTGGTTCGTGTCAACGGCAAAACCCGTCGATGAAGAAGAGATCGAGTTGGCACAGATAATGTCTGCATTTTTCAATGCCAGTTTGGAGCGGGAGTTCTCGATCAGGTTTTCCGTCTCCATCGAGAAGCCTACAAGGATTTGTCCAGGGCGCTTGTGGGCGCCGAGGTAGCCGAGGATGTCCTGTGTGCGCGTCAGTGGGATGTGAAGGTCGGCATCGCTTTTCTTCACTTTCTGATCGGAGTAGGTGGATGGCGTATAGTCTGCCACCGCACTGCACATGATGATGGCATCCTGCGTGGAACTGATGGAGGTGACGGCGTCGAACATATCTGCAGCACTGACTACATCAATTTTATTAACACCAACGAAGGGTTGAAGACAGACGGGTCCGGAGACGAGCGTTACCTCTGCGCCACGGAGTGCCGCCATCTTCGCAAGGGCGTATCCCATCTTGCCTGAAGAGTGATTGGTGATGAAGCGCACGGGGTCGATGGCCTCCTGAGTAGGTCCTGCGGTAATCAGCAGTTTCTTGCCGCTGAGGTCTTTTTCTTTTGCCAGATGCAGGAGGATATGCGACAACAAAGTCTCCTCGGATGGCATCTTGCCGCTGCCCGTATCGCCACAGGCCAGACGACCCACCACGGGCGAGATGATATGATAGCCGTAGTGCTGGAGTTTCTGCAGGTTGTCCTGCAGGATGGGATTCTCCCACATACCCGTGTTCATGGCCGGTGCGAAGAGCACAGGGGCTTTCGTAGCCATGATGGTGGTAGTGAGCATATCGTCGCAGATACCTGAAGCCACCTTTCCGATGACGTTGGCCGTACAGGGTGCCACGAGGAAGAGGTCGCCCTTCTTCGCCAGAGACACGTGTTTCACGTCGAAGTTGAAGTTACGGTCGAAGGTATCGACGATGCACTTGTTGTTCGTGAGGGTCTCGAAGGTCATCGGGGTGATGAAGTGCGTGGCGTTCTGCGTCATGATGACGTGAACGTCGGCGTTGAGTTTCACCAGCATCGAGGCCAGATTGGCGATCTTATAGGCAGCGATGCTGCCCGTCACACCTAATACTATCGATTTTCCTGTCAGCATCTTTTATTGGACTATTTGACCATTTACTATTTGACAAATTATTGCTCAATCAATAGACCATGTTTCTCGTAGTTGGCTTTACGTACGATGTGATTGTCCTGATCCACGAAGAGCACGGTGGGCTTATGCGTCTTGGCTTCCTCGGGCGTCATCTGGGCATAGGCCATGATGATGATCTTATCGCCTGCCTCGACACAACGGGCTGCGGCACCGTTCAGACAGATGATGCCAGAACCAGCCTCACCGGCAATGGCATAGGTCTCGAAGCGATTGCCGTTGTCGATGTCGGCAATCTCCACTTTCTCATATTCCAGGATGCCTGACTCGCGCAACAGGTCGGAGTCGATGGTGATGCTGCCCACATAATCGAGGTCGGCCTGCTTCACAACAGCACGGTGGATTTTTGCTTTCAGCAGTGTGATGTTCATATGGAAACAATGAAGTTATCAATCAATCGTGTCTTACCGATATAGACGGCGATAGCCACCAGTGTCTCGCCCGAGATACGGGGCGTGCGCTGGATGTTCTCGAAGTCCACCACCTCCACGTAGTCGATACGTGCCAGGGGCTCTGTAGAGAGGTTCTCGCGGATGATGCTGATGACCTTCTGGGCATCGCGTTCGCCTTGCGAGATAGCGGCCTGTCCTTTCTGAAGACTCTTGGAGAGG
>JAFRMM010000161.1 GCA_017430675.1 Prevotella sp. | reverse complement strand
TTCCCGAAAGTCACTGCCGCTTGACTGCCCCCCAAGGTATTCTGACTCCCCTCCTGAGACAGGAGGGGTGCCCGTCAGGGCGGGGTGGTCTGCACCACCAACTCATTTTAGGTTTATCCTGACTCTGGGATTTTCGGCAAACGTATTGTTTTTTTTCGTATCTTTGCCGCCAAATTATAACAGTTATGGAAAGAACTAAGATCATCAGACGGTGTCTCAATGGACAGTGGACAGTAATGGACAGTAGTTTTCTCAAAAGCCTCACGGGTACTGCGCGCGCATGCGGTACGCGTGATAAGTCTTGTAATTTTACTGTCCATTACTGTCCACTGTCCAAAACCAAACATACACATACAGATACATACAGATGTTTTCCAAGAATTCTCACGGGTACCGCGCACGCGCATACGGTACGCGTAAGAAAAGTTACTATTCTATCTGTATCATCTGTATCTGTACGTAAACAGCGAGAATCGTCCTCAGTAAGTTTTTTTCCCTATCTGCCAAATAATTCTGGCAGATTGTTTGGCGGATTGCGTGAAAAGGATTACTTTTGTGAGCGATGGATGAGATTCTAAGGATGTTCAGGGAGAACTTCCTATTCGTGAGCAGGGAGGCAGAGACGTTGGCTGAGGTGATCGGCCACGAGGGGAATACCGTATTTACAAGAAGGAACCCGGAGGGTAAGTTGATGGGGTGCGCGATCGTCAATGGTCATACGATCCTGTTGCTGGTGGTCGATAGGGACTACCGAGGTCAGGGCATCGGCGAAGGACTGCTGCGTGAATGCGAAGAGACGATCAGGAAGAATGGTTTTGAGAAGGTGGTTCTGGGCGTGGGATTCGACTATCTGATGCCCGGGGTGCCTACCTCCAGGCGATGGGCGCCGAGTGTGCATGAGCATCTGGATCCGATGGTGAACACGGCCGCCTCAGACTTCTTCGAGCACAGGGGTTACGAGTATGCCTGGGGCGCATGCAACTGCTTTGATATGCGGATGGAACTGAAGGACTTCTGCCAGAATGACCATCGGATAGGTGACATGATTGACGGCATCCTTTATCGATGGGCAGTGGACAGCGACCTGAATGAGATATGCCTTTGTGCCGATGATGCCTGCCAGTACCAGGACGAGTCGTTCTCCAAGTATTACTGCAACGCCAGTCTGTATCATGGTGACAGTCACCAGCGTGTCCTGGTGGCAGAGAAGCAGGGTCGGATCGTGGGGACGCTGATTGTGTCGATAGAGACGGAGGGCAAGGACACTGGCAACGTGGGATGCACCTGTGTGGTTACAGCCGAGGCGCACCAGGGTATCGCCACGAGGATGGTGATGCTTGGCACGAGATATCTGAGGGACATTGGGCTGAAACATGCCAACCTGTCATACACCTATTCGAATCTCGACAAGATGTATGGCGCTTCGGGTTACGAGATCTCCACCTACTATTTCATGGGTGAAAAAGTAATAAAATTGTGTGAAACATGATAATAATAAGGTAAAAAGTTTTGTGGTTTCCGAAAGAATCACTACCTTTGCCGCGATAATATTCATTTTAAACCAAACCTAACTGAAAATGAAGAAAGTATTTATGATGATTGCCATGATGGCCATTCCCTTTGCCATGCAGGCACAGACCAAGTTCCACGACGTTGAGGCCAACGAGGCTCAGGGTCCAGTAAAGTCTATCACCACCACGATGATGGGCAATTCGCGTACCATTAATTTCACGGAGGACGGAAAGATGGTCGTTGGCGAGATGACTGACGCTGTCTATGATGCCGACGGCTATATCCAGTCGGCCAAGATGAACATCCAGGGGCAGAGCACTCCTGTGAAGTTCCTCTGGGAGAACGGCCGTCTGCAGGGACAGGTGATCAATGTGATGGGTAATGACCTGAAGATCATCAACAAGTATGACGAGAAGGGCGTGATCACTGGCACGAGCATTGACATGGGTGGCAATGTGATGGATTCACCGTATTCCGACATCAAACTCGACGATCATGGCAACTGGATCAGCCGCAAGGCTTCCATGATGGGTCAGGAGATGGAGAATACCCGTACGATCGTGTATTATTGATCAGATCCATGAATAAGGAAACAGGCTCGGATAATCATCCGGGCCTGTCTTTTTTTGTAGTTAGTAGGACTATTGCTTTTTCTCTTCTGTAGCCTCTGCGTTTTGCTCTGGGATGGGCTCTTCGTCGAGTTCATCGGGTGCCTGTCTCTTCCCGGGGCGGGGCAGGGGATTGCCAAAGTCGTCGTAGAAGATCTCATCACCGTCGGGAATATCTATCGCGAGTGAATCCACACCGATGGAGTCGGAATCGGCAGGTGCCTGGAAATAACCGCCACAGTCGTACGCGATACTGTTCAGATCGAGGTCGCGTGGCCCACTGAACTTACAACGGTATTGCTTGAAGGCTGGGTCGTTGAGCACAGAGCCGAGGAAGTAGCCGCAGATGGGCAGGGCCGTGCGGTTGCCCTGTCCCAGTTGTCCTGTGCGGAAGTGGATGCTGCGGTATTCGCCGCCTACCCATGCGCCTACCACCAGTCTTGGCGTGGTGCCGATGAACCAGGCATCGGAGTGGTTGTTGGAAGTGCCCGTCTTGCCGCCGAAGTCGGTGTCTGCCGCCTTGTCGTAGCCCACGAATCCCATCAGACGGGAACTGGTGCCGCTCATGCCGCCCTTAAGGAGTTGTTGTACGAGGAAGGCGGAGCGGTAGGGGATCACCTGACGGGCTTCCGTCGGGGCCTCGTAGATCACGTTGCCATCACGGTCTTCAATCCTTGCCACCAAGACGGGATCAATATGCTTGCCGTCGTTCACGGGGGTGCAGTAGGCATTGACCATCTCCAGCAGGTTGACGTCGCTGGCGCCCAGTGTCAGTGAGGGCGTGGGGTCGAGTTTCGACTTGATGCCCATGTCGTGGGCGGTCTTCACGATATTATCGATGCCACACTCCTGTCCGAGACGGACGGCCACGGAGTTGACGCTCATGGCGAAGGCCTGTTTGAGAGTGATATTGACGCCAGAGAACCGGCCGTCGGCATTGGTGGGTGCCCATGTCACTTCCTTGCCGTGATCCATCACCTTCATGGTGAAGTACTCGTCCTTGCGGGTGTCACAGGGGGTGGTGCCCTGGTTCATGGCCTCTGTATAGACGAAGAGTTTGAAGGTGGAACCCGGCTGGCGCATGGCTGTCACCTTGTCGTATTTCCACGAGTGGAAGTCGATATCGCCCACCCAGGCTTTCACGTGGCCCGTCTGAGGCTCCATGGCCACGAAACCACAGTGCATGAAGCGTACCATATAGCGGATGGAGTCCATCGTGGAGAGTTCCTTTTCCACCTTGCCTTTTTCATAGTCAAAGACCTTGACGGGGTGGGGCAGGTTCAGATAGTAGTTGATGGAATCTTCGTTGCCGTTGAACTTCTTCGACAGGTACTTATAGACGGGCTGGCGCTTGGCGATGTCCTCGATGAAGTTCTTGATCTCGATGTGTCGCTCGTCCTGCCAGGGATTGATACTGCCCCAGTGGCTGTTGAAGGTCTGCTGTACCTGTTTCATCTGCTTGACGGCGGCCTCCTCGGCATATTCCTGCATACGGCTGTCGAGGGTGGTGTAGATCTTCAGACCCTCTGTGTAGAGGGCATTGCGGTTGTCGAAGTATGCCTCGCACCAGTCTTTCAGATAGTCGGCCACGGCCTCGCGGAAATAGTTGGCATCACCGTCGTAGGCGCTCTCCACGCTGTAGTCGAGTTTGATATCCAGTGCCTTCAGGGAGTCGCATTCTTCTTGGGTGAGGTCGCCGTGCTGTTGCATGAGGTCGAGCACGATGTTGCGACGCTTCAGTGAGTTCTCTGGGTTGATCAGGGGATTATAATAGGTGGTGGCCTTGAGCATGCCCACGAGGATGGCGGCATTCTCCGGGGTCAGATCCTGTGGCTTGCAGTTAAAATAGGTCTTACAGGCTGTCTTGATGCCGAAGGCGTTGGAGCCGAAATCCACGGTATTGGCATACTGCGTCAGGATCTCGTTCTTGGTGAAGAAGAACTCGAGTTTGTAAGCCGTGATCCACTCCTTGCTCTTCATGATGAGCATCTTCACGCCAGGGATATTGCCCAGCAGACCTGTAGAATACTCGCTTCGTGTGCGGAAGAGGTTCTTGGCCAACTGCTGGGTAATGGTAGAGGCACCTCTTGCATCGTGATGGAGGATGTATTCCTTCAGTACGGCGGCAAAGGCCGTGTAGTCGATACCGTTGTGCGAATAGAAGCGCTCATCCTCAGTATCTATCAAGGCTTTCCAGAACACGGGGCTCACCTCTTCGTAGGTGACGGGTGTACGGTTCTCGCTGAAGAACTTGCCAATCATCTTGCCATCAGCACTGTATATCTGTGAGGCGGCAGCAGGTCGCTTGCTCTTGATGGTCTGCATCGAGGGAGACTTGCCGAAGAGCCAGAGGAAATTGATATCCACGGCTCCCAGATAGAGGAAGAATGCCACGATGAGTGAGACGATGAAAGCAATCGTCTTGATGTACCAGGGACGTCCTTTATACAGGCTCTTATACCATGACCAAGCCTGTTTGATCCACTGCCAGATACGGCTGATTATTTCGAAAAACTTTTGCTTCATATACTTGATATGTAGTTAATGATCGTTTCTTTGTCATCAGGATGGAACCAATGGATATGATCATCTTTCTTGTACCAGGTGAGTTGTTTGCGGGCATAGCGGCGGGTATTTCCCTTGATACGCTCGACAGCCTCTTCAAGTGGCCACCGCCCGTCGATGTAGTCGAACAACTCTTTATATCCCACCGTATTCAGGGCGTTGAGATGGCGTTGCGGATAGAGGCTCCGTACCTCATCCAGCAGTCCGTCGGCCATCATCTGATCCACGCGTTGGTTGATACGCTCATACAACTCCTCACGAGGACGGTTCAGGCCGATTTTCATGATCCCGAAAGGCCGTTCCCGTTTCTCCCGTTTGCGGAATGACGTATAGGTCTTGCCTGTCATCGTGCAGATCTCCAGGGCGTGTACCACCCGACGGGGATTCTGACGATCCACGATGTCGTAATAGTCGGGGTCGAGGGTCTTCAACTCTTCACATAGCCTTTCCAATCCTTCTTCTGACAACCGTCTTTTCATCAGGTCTCGCGTCGCGTCGTCAATAGTAGGGATGTCGTCGATGCCGTCACATACGGCATCGATGTACATCATACTGCCGCCAGCCATCAAGGCATAGTCACGTGTCTGGAACTGTTGTCCTAACAACTCAAGTACCTGCTGTTCAAAGAGCGATGCACTGTAATAGTCTTCAAGTCCCAACATCCCCACGAAGTAGTGCTTGACTTCACGCATCTGTTCTTCTGTGGGACGGGCCGTGCCGATCTTCAGTTCCCGGAAGATCTGTCTGGAGTCCGCATTGATGATGGGAATGTCAAAGTACTTGGCGATATCCAGACAGAGTGCCGTTTTCCCTACGGCAGTAGGCCCGGTAATGACTATCAGCGTCTTTCTCAACGGTCAGATGTCAGTTATCTGATAACGCCACGCTTGGAATTCTCAATGAAGGAGCAGATATATTCCACCTCCTTGGAATCAGGGAACTGTTCGCGAGCCATGGCCACGCCATCTTTCAGCACCCCCTGAGAGTAGATGATGCGATAGGCCTCATGGATGGCGTCGATGGTTTCGCGGGGGAATCCCCTGCGGCGCAGGCCAACGAGATTCACGCCAGCATAGCGTACTGGCTCCTTGCCTGCAATGACGTAGGGAGGGATATCCTGACTGGTGCGCGAGCCGCCCTGGAACATGATATAACTTCCTACACGACAGAACTGGTGGAACAGGCAGGTGGCGGAGATAATGGCATAGTCATCGACTTCCACCTCACCAGCGAACTTCGTAGAGTTGCCGATGATACAGCCATTACCGATGACGCAGTCGTGGGCCACATGCATGTTCTCCATCAGGAGATTGCCATTGCCTACGATGGTCTTGCCTTTGGAGGCTGTTCCCCGTGAGATGGTTACATTCTCACGGATGGAGTTGTTGTCGCCAATCTCGCAGGTAGTCTCCTCGCCCTGGAACTTCAAGTCCTGTGGCTTAGTAGAGATACTGGCACCTGGGAAGAACTCGTTCCCGTTGCCGATGCGGGCACCGAAATGGATGGTCACATTGTTGAGTAACTTGTTGTTATCACCTATCACAACGTTCTTGTCAATGACACAGAATGGGCCAATGATATTACCGTCGCCGAGTTTTGCCTCGGGATCAACAACTGCCAAGGGATGTATCTGATTAGCCATATCTTATTTGTTCTTAACGATTTGGGCTGTGAATGTGGCTTCGGCCACCACCTGGTCGCCTACGAAGATGTAACCTTTCATAGAAGAAATCCCATGACGGACGGGGGCCAGCAGTTCAACCTTAAAGATCAGCGTATCGCCAGGCACCACCTTCTTGCGGAATTTCACGTCATCGATCTTCATGAAGTAGGTGCTCCAGCGTTCCGGCTCTTCGAGGGTGTTAAGAACCAAGAGACCACCGCATTGTGCCATCGCCTCAATCTGAAGTACGCCAGGCATCACAGGCTCCTGTGGGAAGTGCCCCTGGAAGAAGGGCTCGTTGGCAGTGACGTTCTTGATGCCCACGATGGTGGATGCACCAAGTGCCACAACTTTATCCACCAGTTGCATGGGATAGCGATGCGGCAACAGTTCGCGGATACGATTCACGTCCATGACAGGTTCCTCAGTCGGATCATAGATGGGCGCCTGGATCTCATGCTTGCGGATCTCCTTACGCATCAGACGGGCAAACTTGTTGTTGATCGTGTGACCAGGACGTGTGGCAATGATACGCCCCTTGATGGGCTTGCCGATGAGTGCCATATCGCCAATGATGTCGAGCAACTTATGTCGTGTACACTCGTTGTCCCATTGCAGGGGCTTATGCTGGATATAGCCAAGGTCGGTGGCATTGCGATGCTCAACGTGTAGCATATCTGCCAACATGTCGAGACGCTCCTGAGTGGTCTGACGCTCATAGATCACAATGGCATTGTCGAGGTCGCCACCCTTGATGAGGTTTGCCTGAAGCAAAGGCTCGATGTCACGTACAAACACGAAGGTACGGGCACTGGCAATCTCACTGATATACTTCTGTTGACTGTCGATGGTGGCAAACTGTGAGTTGATGAATTTCGATTCAAACGAGCACATGGCCGTAATCGAGAATTCCTCGTCAGGCAAGATCGTGATACACGAGCCTGTGTTCTCGTCTTTCACCTCAATCTTCTTTCGGATGACGTAAAAGTCCTTGGGGGCATTCTGTTCCTCGATACCAATCTCTTGGATCTTCTCCACATACTTGATAGCAGAACCGTCGAGGATGGGAAACTCCGGACCATTCACCTGAATCAGACAGTTGTCAATGCCCAGCGCATAGAGGGCAGAGAGACCGTGCTCAACGGTAGAGACCTTTGCATCGCCCTTGCCCAAGACCGTACCACGCTGGGTGTCAACCACATTCTCGGCGATGGCATCGATCACAGGTTCTCCATCCAGATCTATCCGCTGGATCTTGTAGCCTGTATTCTCAGGAGCGGGGTTAAAAGTGACAGTAAGGTTCAAACCAGTATGCAGTCCTTTACCAAAGAGTGAAAAACTGCCTTTTAGTGTCTTTTGTTTCATATCTCGATTATTTCTTTTTCAATTCCTCTATTTCTCGCTTCAAGGCGGCAATCTCTTTGTACATGTCTGGCAATTTCGGATAGACGGCCTTAGCCTTGAAGAATACTTTCGGATCCATGGCTGGTGAGCCGATCAATGATTCGCCATTTCCCTTTGTATCCTTAATCACACCACACTGGGCACCTACGAAGGTCTTGTCGGCTATATGGATATGACCTGAGAAACCGGCCTGACCGCCAACCATACACCAGGTGCCGATCTTCGTGCTTCCTGCCATACCAGCCTGGGCCGATATGACGGTGTTTTCACCGATCTCACAGTTATGGGCCACCTGAATCAGGTTGTCAAGTTTCACGCCCTGATGAATAATGGTCTGCCCCATGGTAGAACGGTCGATACAGGTGTTGGCACCAATCTCCACGTTATCCTCGATGATGACGATGCCAATCTGGGGAATCTTGTCGTATCCTTCCGTGTTGGGTGCAAAACCGAAGCCGTCGGCACCGATAACGCTTCCCGCATGGATAGTCACATTATTTCCCAACTTGCACCCCTGATAGATGGTCACGTTAGGGTAGAGCAGACAATTCTCACCGATGGTGACACCGTCGCCAATGACGGTATGGGGGTAAATCTGCGTGCCATCGCCGATGACGGCTCCGTCACCAATGACAGCGAAGGCTCCGATAAAGACGTCCTTGCCAATAGTCGCCTTAGGCGAAATGGATGCCAACGTGTCGATGCCAGTCTTCTTAGGCTTCATCGACTCATAAAGTTGAAGCAGTTTGGCGACACACTCATAGGCGTTCTTCACGCGGATCAGTGTTGCACTGACAGGCTTGTCCAATTCGACATCTTCATTGATCAGCACAACACTCGATTTCGTCTCGTAAATATAGTGGGTATATTTGGGGTTTGACAGAAAAGAGATGGCCCCTGGTACTCCTTCTTCAATTTTGGCGAATGTGCTGACAGTGGCATTCTCGTCACCTTCAACACGACCTTGTATGAACTCTGCGATTTGTTTTGCTGTAAACTCCATAAATGAGCGCGTTTCTAAAATATTGTGCAAAGGTAGCAAAAATTATTCAAAACGTTGATAACAGAGGTAATATTTTCTTATTTTTTTAGAAAGTAATTGAACATTTAGCAATTCAGAGGCTACGGAAATATCACGGATTTCACCGTTTTTGTAAAGAACTTTAATACTATCATCCTCCACATTGTACATGTCTTTTTGGATGGTGTTGATACTCATCATATAATGTCTGGCCTCGTCGGTAGTGATGTCCATCCTTGTGGCAATCTCACTGGCAATCTCTTGGATTTTGTTCTCCTCAACAGGTTCTTCAGAGACTTCCACTTTAAAAATATGACGATCAAGCATATCTGTAGCCAATGTTGATAAGATCTTGTCATTGTGATGCTTCCACGCTTTCATGGCGCTCCATATATCAGAGTCGTCAAGTTCTTCATAGTTGGCAAGGGCTTCAGGGTGTGTATTAAACCATTCCCTATCTACATTATTGCTGAGGAAATAGTGCAGGGCTGGGGAGGCAAAGACCTCTTGACCCGAGGTGATGAGATCCTTGGCACGCGTGAGCATATTGACAAGAACTTTCTCATAAGCCACACATGTACGGTGCAGATAGACCTGCCAGTACATGAGTCTGCGGGTGGTCAGATAGTTTTCTAAGGAGTAGATGCCCTTGTGATCTACGACGAGGGAATCATCTACCACATTAAGCATTTTGATGATACGTGCAGAGCCGATGTTACCTTCTGTCACACCCGTATAGAACGAGTCGCGCCGTAGATAGTCTAGACGATCCATGTCAAGTTGACTTGATATCAGTTGATGCAGGAAATTCTTAGGGTAGTCACCCTTGAAGATGGAGATGGCGAGATTCAGTTGTCCATTGAAATACCTATTGATTTCCTCCATCATCAGCAGGGAGATGTCCTCATGGGAGATGCCATGTATCAAGGTGTCTTCCAACACATGCGAGAAGGGCCCGTGACCTATATCGTGCATAAGGATGGCTGCTTGTACAGCCTCGGCTTCTGTGTCGAAGATGAAGATGCCTTTCTGTTGCAACGAGAGTACCGCCTCACTCATCAGATGGAAGGCACCTAAGGAATGCTGGAAACGGGTATGACGGGCACCAGGATACACCACTGAGGCCAGTCCTAACTGGTTGATGCGGTTGAGCCTCTGGAACAAGGGATGCTCCACAATACCGTAGAGTAGGCCACGGGGAATCTTGATAAACCCAAAAACGGGGTCGTTGATAATCTTTGCTTCCTTCATCTGACAAAAAAGAAGGCAGGATTTACAATCCCACCTTTTTTAGTTCTGCTGCCATCTCCTGCTGGAGTTCTTTTGCTTTCTGGGCCGCTACTTCCGCAAAGTCTTCGCCGTTGGATGCGTAGATGATGCCTCGTGAGGAATTCACCAGCAGACCGCAGTCTTTCGTCATACCATATTGGCAGACTTCCTTTAGTGAGCCGCCCTGTGCGCCGACACCAGGAACGAGCAGGAAATGATCAGGCGCTATTTTACGGATATCTTCAAACATCTGTCCTTGGGTGGCACCTACGACGTACATCATGTTTCCATCGTTACCCCACTGCTGTGAGGTCTTCAGCACCTTCTCAAAGAGGCGTTCGCCATGGGCATCTTCTATTAACTGAAAGTCGTGCGAGCCTTTATTGCTGGTCAGTGCCAGCAGGATGACCCACTTGTCATCATAGCCCAGGAATGGCGTTACCGAGTCTTCACCCATATAGGGGGCTACCGTCAGGGCATCGACGTCGTATTCCTCGAAGAAGGTCTTGGCGTACATCTTCGAGGTATTGCCGATATCACCGCGCTTGGCATCAGCGATAATGAAGTGGTTGGGGTACTCCTCTTTCAGGTAGTCGATAGTGGCCTCGAAGGCCAGAATACCATCCACACCGTATGCCTCATAGAAGGCTAAGTTGGGCTTGTAGGCCACACTGTAGTGGGCTGTCGCGTCGATGATAAGGGCGTTGAACTCACAAAGTGCCCTAAAGACATACTCGTCACCATCCTTGGCTTTTGCTTCTTCAATGATACACTGTGGAATCTTTTCAATATCCGTATCGAGACCTACACAGAGAAAACTCTGTTTCTCGCGGATCTGTTGTATTAACTCTTGTCTGGTCATATTAAAGTTCTGTTTCTTTCATTCTTTCTGCGTTCTCTGCCACGGTCAGAGCATCGATCATCGCTTGGATGTCGCCTCCGAGGAAGCCCTGCAGGTCGTGGGTGGTATAGCCGATGCGGTGATCCGTCACACGACCTTGTGGGAAGTTGTAAGTACGGATCTTTGCGCTGCGGTCACCCGTTGAGACGAGGCTCTTGCGACGCGAAGCGATATCGTCCATATATTTCTGATGTTCCTTATCATAGATAAAAGTATAGAGGCGCGAGAGGGCACGTTCCTTGTTCTTGGGCTGGTCACGGGTCTCCGTACATTCAATGAGAATCTCTTCCGTTTCGCCTGTATTGGGGTTCTTCCACATATAACGCAGACGAACACCTGACTCCACCTTGTTGACGTTCTGACCACCAGCACCTGAACTACGGAAAGTATCCCACTTGATCTCGCCTTCATTCACATGGACTTCAAACTTGTCAGCCTCGGGCAGAACGGCTACCGTGGCGGCAGAGGTGTGCATACGACCCTGCGTCTCCGTGGCTGGTACACGCTGCACACGGTGTACACCGGACTCATACTTCAGGGTACCATAGACATCGGCACCAGAGACAGCGAAGTCAATTTCCTTATAGCCGCCAACGGCACCTTCCGAGACACTTGTGATCGAAAGTTGCCAGCCCTTTGAATCACAGTAACTTTTGTACATCTTAAAGAGGTCGCCGGCAAAGAGGCAAGCCTCGTCGCCACCCGTTCCCGCGCGGATTTCCATCTGTACGTTCTTCGCGTCCTCAGGATCCTTCGGGATGAGGGCAATCTTAATCTCCTCTTCGAGTTTGGGCTGGAGTTCTTCGTTCATGGCCAGTTCCTCACGAGCCATCTCCTTCATCTCCGGGTCAGTCTCGTTGGCGAGGATATCCTTCGCCTCCTTGATGCCGTTCAGACAGGCAATATAACGCTTGCGGGCATCCATGATGTCGCCCAGATCCTTGTATTCCTTGGTGAGTTTTACAAAACGGTTCTGGTCTGCTATCACGTCAGGGTCGGTAATCAGGGTCGATACCTCCTCAAAACGGGCCTCCAGTCCGTCCAATTTCTGTAATATACTATTATTATCCATATTAATACTCAAATGTGCCGAACTCACTCTTGATAGTGAGACTCTTCTTACCTTCCTCGATATGGCCTACGATCTGGGCATCGATGTTGAAACTCTTGCTGATGGCGATGACCTTTTCTGCAACCTCAGAACGGACGTAAATCTCCATGCGATGACCCATGTTGAACACCTGATACATCTCCTTCCAGTCGGTACCAGAGCACTCGTGGATAGCGCGGAAAAGTGGAGGAATGGGGAACATGTTGTCCTTCACCACTTTGCAGTTATCACTGACAAAGTGCAGTACCTTGGTCTGGGCACCACCCGTGCAGTGAACCATACCATGAATCTCTGGGCGCAGTTCATCGAGCAGTTTCTTAATCACTGGGGCATAGGTGCGTGTTGGTGAGAGTACCAACAGACCTGCATCCACAGGAGAGCCCTCCACTGAGTCTGTCAACTTGTACTTGCCACTATATACGAGTTCATCAGGCACAGCGTGGTCATAACTCTCAGGATAGTTCTCTGCCAGATACTTGGCAAACACATCATGACGGGCTGAGGTTAGTCCGTTTGAGCCCATACCCCCGTTGTAATGCTTTTCGTAAGTGGCCTGACCTGTGGAGGAAAGACCAACAATCACATCGCCTGGACGGATATTGGCATTGTCGATGACATCGCTGCGCTTCATGCGGCAGGTGACGGTAGAGTCAACAATAATTGTGCGCACCAGGTCACCTACATCAGCCGTCTCTCCGCCAGTTGGAAAAATACCGATGCCCATCTCGCGCAGTTCGGCGAGCAGTTCATCCGTACCATTGATGATGGCCGAGATCACTTCCCCGGGAATCAGCATCTTGTTACGACCGATAGTCGAACTGACAAGGATGTTATCCACGGCACCCACACAGAGCAGGTCATCAGTATTCATCACGATGGCATCCTGAGCGATACCTTTCCAGACAGAGATGTCGCCCGTCTCCTTCCAGTACATGTAGGCCAGTGCCGATTTCGTCCCGGCACCATCGGCATGCATGATGTTGCAGTACTCTGGATCACCACCCAGGATGTCGGGGATAATCTTACAGAAAGCCTGCGGGAAAATTCCCTTGTCAATGTTCTTAATCGCGGCGTGCACGTCTTCCTTGGCGGCACTTACACCACGCATCATATATCTGTTGTCCATATTTATTTTTCTTTACCGTTCCAGAATTCCCAACTGGCGAATGCTTGCAACAACAGCATCTCCAATCCATTTTTGACATCTGCGCCCTTTTCTACTCCTTTCCGCATGAAGAGAGTCTGGTCAGGGTTATAGATTAAGTCGTAGAGGATGGTGTGGTTGTCCATCGCCTCGTAGGGTAGGGCAGGACATTCTTCTGTATTCGGGTACATCCCTACAGGCGTGCAGTTGACGATGACATTATATTCCTTGATGACATCTGGCGTGATACTCTTGTACTGAATGGTCTCAGGGCGCTCATAGCGGCTTACAAAGACGGTCTCCAGTCCAAGTGACTTCAGACCATAGTTAATGGCTTTCGAAGCACCTCCTGTACCTAAGATTAATGCTTTCTTGTGCCATTTCCTGTCAAGCATCGGCTCAATGCTCTGAGTAAAGCCAATGACGTCACTATTGAATCCCTTCAGGATGGTCTTGTTCTTTTCATGGGTGATACGGATCACGTTGACGGCTCCGATAGCCCTCGCCTCTGGAGAGAGTGAGTCCAAGAAGGGAATGACCTTCTCCTTATAAGGGATGGTCACGTTCAGTCCCTTCAGTTCGGGATTCTTGTCGAGTATTTCTGGCAGGATGTCAATACTGGGAATCTCGTAATTCTCATACTTGGCATTGATTCCCTCGTCAGCAAACCTCTGGTTGAAGTAACTGATAGAGAACGAATGTCCCAGTGGGTAGCCAATTAATCCATATTTATCCATATTCTCGTGTATTATTTGGTTGCAAAATACATGGTGCAGATGCCGAAGGTCAGTCGTTTGAACGACGCCTCCCTGAAGCCGGCATTCTGAAGGATGCCCACCATACGCTCTCCCTGAGGAAAGGCCTCGATGGTCTTCGTCAGATAAGCGTAGGCACTGGTGTCCTTCGAGATGAGCCGTCCGTAGAGCGGCAGCACCGTATGGGCATAGACGTGGAAGAGTTGTCTCATCGGAAAACTGACGGGTGTCGTCAGTTCCACAATGCTCAGGTGTCCTCCCTCTTTCAGTACACGGCACATCTCTCTCAGTCCTTGGTCCAGATCAGCGAAGTTGCGGATGCCGAAAGCCGCTGTCACAACATCAAAACTTCCGTTAGGATAGGAAAGAGCCAGACAGTCCTCTTTCTCGAAAGAGATTATGTCCTGCAGTCCTTGGGCCTTGACCTTCTGACGGCCGATTTCCATCATTCCCTCACTGATGTCGGCTCCGACGAGTTTGTCGGGCTCTAGCATCTCTGCCGCGAGGATGGCGAAGTCACCAGTGCCAGTGGCGATGTCTAACAGTCTTTTCGGCTTATATGGCTCCAACTGTCTGATGGCCTTCCGTCGCCAACCCTTGTCGATATCCCACGAGAGACGATGGTTCAGTTTGTCATAGGTAGGAGCGATCTTGTTGAACATCCGCTCCACCTGGGCAGCCTTCTCGCCATCGTGATAAGGTGTGATAATCTCCTGATTGTAGTTCATATTCTCTAGGCAGTCCTAGGCAGTCCTAGGCTATCCTAGGCAATCCTAGGTAATCCTTTTTACTTGCTCTTGAAGGCTTCTAACCAGCCACTGACGTTCTTCTCTATACGGCTGGCGATGTCTTCGCCACTCACCTCGCGCTCGAAGCGCTCACCGACGATATTCTCGTACAACTCGATATAGCGGTCTGATACGCTCTCGGCATACTCATCAGTAATCTCTGGCATTACCTGTCCGGGTTCATTCATGAAGTTGTGCTCAATGAGCCACTGGCGCACAAACTCCTTGGAGAGTTGTTTCTGGGGTTCACCTTTGGCCAGTTTCTCCTCATAGCCCTCGGCATAGAAGTAACGGCTGGAGTCGGGGGTGTGGATCTCGTCGATAAGATACACCTTACCGTCGCGCTTGCCGAACTCATATTTCGTATCCACGAGGATCAGTCCGCGCTTGGCGGCAATCTCCTGTCCACGGGCGAAGATCTTGCGGGTGTAATCCTCCATGATGGCATAGTCCTCTGCTGAGACGATACCCTGGGCAATGATCTCTTCTTTTGATATGTTCATGTCGTGTCCCTCATCAGCCTTGGTTGTCGGTGTGATGATGGGCTCTGGGAAACGCTCATTCTCCTTCATGCCGTCAGGCAACTTTACACCACATAACTCACGGCATCCGTTCTTGTACTCACGCCATGCTGAACCAGTAAGGATAGAGCGGATGATCATCTCCACACGGAAGCCCTCGCACTTCAGTCCGATGGTTACCATGGGATCCGGGGTGGCTAGTTTCCAGTTTGGACAGATGTCTGTTGTTGCGTCCAGGAACTTGGCGGCGATCTGGTTCAATACCTGCCCTTTGAAGGGGATGCCTTTCGGCAGCACCACGTCGAAAGCCGAGATACGGTCGGTGGCTACCATCACCATCAGGTCGTCATTAATGTTATACACATCACGGACCTTGCCGTGATACACACTTTTCTGGCCTTCAAACTTAAAATCAGTCTTTGTTAATGCTTTCATTGCTATTTCGTTCTTTATCAAATTTTTCGTATGCATTGACGATTCTGGTCACGAGTTTGTGGCGAACGATGTCGCTTCTGTCAAGATTTACCACACCGATCCCTTCCACGTTGTTTAGAATATGTAGGGCTTCAATGAGACCGCTCTTCTGCGAATGGGGCAGGTCTATCTGTGTCATGTCCCCCGTGATGATCATCTTCGTGTTCCACCCCATACGGGTAAGAAACATGCGGATCTGGGCTGGTGTCGTGTTCTGTGCCTCGTCAAGAATGACCACTGCGTCACTGAGTGTTCGGCCTCTCATAAAGGCCAGCGGCGCAATCTGGATGATGTGCTTCTCCATCATGTCCTGCAGTTTCACCTGTGGCAGCATATCCTCCAGCGCGTCGTACAGGGGCTGCAGGTAAGGGTCTATCTTATCCTTCATGTCGCCAGGCAGGAAACCAAGTTTCTCTCCAGCCTCCACGGCGGGACGGCTCAGAATGATCTTCTTGGCCGTCTTTTCTTTCAGCGCCTTCACGGCGAGGGCGATGCTGAGGTAGGTCTTTCCTGTTCCTGCGGGACCTACGGCGAATACCATGTCGTTCTGTTCGTAGGCTTCTATCAGCCGTTGCTGGTTCTCTGAGCGGGGCTTAATGGGGCGTCCTGACATTGAGAAGACAATGACGCCCTCTGGAACCTCATCTTTTGTACGCTTTCCCTTGACGATGTCGAGGATATCCTCTTCCTTCAACGAGTTGAAGCGAAGCACATGCTGACGCATCTTTTCCACGTTCTCCTCGAAAGACGACATCTGTTCTTCGTCCCCAAGAACCCGTATGACATTGTCACGGGCAACAATGCGCAGTTTGGGATAAAGAGAACGGATCATCTGCAGGTGTCCGTTGGCCACGCCGTAGAAAACGACGGGGTCAATATCCTCCAACACAAGATGCTTCTCTATCAATTTCTATACAAATTATTATTTTTGCGTGCAAAATTACAAAAAAAGTTTGTAACTTTGTACCCGAAACAGAAAATTCTTCATGAAACTGACAAAAAAGACATATTTGTTAGGATTTGTTGTTGTGGTGCTCATTTTGGCCTGTGTGCGCTGGGTTTTCCCCGGGGTGGCCCGTCAGGCTGGTCATGGTAGTCATGCTAGTTCTGCTAGCCCTGCTAATACAACTTTCAGGGCAAGTCTTTCTAAAGGGAGGCACCCCATACGCTCTGTGGCCAGTTATACCCAGTCCTTCCCCGATACCAATGCCGTGCAGTTAGAAGCCGCCCGGAAATGGGGTGTTAAACCAGTCAAAAACCGTGAGGATGCAGAGTCGCGCAAGCGCGAACTGGTATATATCGGTGCCAATCCCTATTACCATGTTGATCCACTGTATTCCAGCATTCCATATCTTGTGCCCAGGGCCGCCGTACTCTTGCAGGATATCGGACAGGCATTCTTCGACAGTCTCTATGTGAAAGGCATCCCGCTTCATAAACTGATTGTCACCAGTGTGCTGCGCTCTCAGGATGACGTGGCTAAACTGCGTCGTCGTAACGGCAATGCGACAGAGAACTCCTGCCATCTCTATGGGACGACCTTTGACATCTGCTATAACCGCTATAAAACGGTGGAGGCTCCTGACGGTCCCCATCGCAGAATGGTGCAGAACGACACGCTGAAATGGGTGCTCAGTGAGGTGTTACGCGACATGCGTCAGCAAGAGCGCTGTTTTATTAAATATGAGGTGAAACAGGGATGCTTTCACATGACAGTGAGATGATTGAAGATTGAATAATAAACATTAAATATTAACTTAAAACCCTAGAATTATGAAATTAGACGGAAGAAGAGAGAGTTCCAACGTGGAAGACCGCCGCGGAATGAGTGGAAAGGCAGTAGCAGGTGTCGGTGGTATCGGTGCAGTGATCGTGGCTGCGCTGTTTGCCTGGATGAGTGGCGGTGATCCGCTGTCGGCTGGCTTGCAGGCTGCCCAGGAGCAGATGTCTGCCCGTACGGAGACAGTTGATGAGGCCAACTTTACCGAGGAAGAACAGGCCTTGGCTTCTGACTGTAAGAAGATCCTTGCCTCGACTGAGGATGTGTGGTCGAAGGTCTTTGAGGAGATGGGAGGCACCTACGAGTCACCTACGCTCGTGCTATTTTCCAATCAGGTAAATTCCGCATGTGGCTCTGCCACGGCAGCAGTGGGACCGTTCTATTGCTCTGGTGACCAGAAACTCTACATCGACCTTTCATTCTTTACGCAGATGAAGCGTCAGTTGGGCGTCGAAGGTAACACCTTTGCCTATGCTTATGTGATTGCCCATGAGATCGGCCACCATGTAGAAAATATGACGGGCACGCTCAGCAAGGCTCATTCAGCCATGAACCAGAGCGATAAGGTCACGGCCAATCAGATCAGCGTCCGTTTGGAACTGCTGGCTGACTACTATGCTGGCGTGTGGGCCCATTATGAGGATCAGATGAATCACTCGATGGAGTATGGCGATCTGGAGAAGGGCCTGGAATTGGCCAAGGCCATCGGCGACGACTGGCTGCAGAAAAAGGCACAGGGTAGGGCTACGCCCGAGTCGTTTACCCATGGAACCAGTGATCAGCGCAAGCGTTGGCTGAAGCGTGGCTTCGAGACGGGTGACATGCGCACTTCGACCTTCAGTGTCCAGAATTACAACGATCTGTAAATCTGTATAACAAAGAACATGTTCCTTCGCGCGTCTGCGCGTGATAGTTGCTATATGCCATAAATATCCCACACTTCCCGCACTTCTTACACCCAGGGCAAAACCACTTAGGTGTAAGAAGTGCGGGAAGTGTGGGATAAAAAGTGAGTATGGCAACTATATATATATGTGTGCACACATATACGCGCGCGAATAATAAGCCATCCACGGAATGGGACTTTTGGGGTGTGGGAGGGGGGGTGGATATCTGGTGGCACTTATCACCCAAATTCTCTCGAGAATTCATCCGTATAGTGGCTCCGTAGCAGAAAATAGTGGCTCCGTAGCAACACGGGGAACCACCGTACATTGCTACGGAACCTCCATTTCCTATGTGAGCGTAGAATCGTGTCTTACTCGTGGTGATAGGGTTCGCCTTTGATGATGGTACAGGCACGATAGATCTGCTCCGTGAAGATCAGGCGAACCATCTGGTGGGAAAATGTCATCTTTGACAGCGACAGTGCTTCATCCGCACGACTATAGACCTCGGATGAAAAGCCATACGGTCCGCCGATGACAAAGATCAGTCGGCGGGCCGTATTCCTTTTCTGCTCCAGCCAGCGGGCAAGTTCGATGCTGCGCAGTTCGCGTCCGTGTTCATCGAGAAGAACAACTGTGTCGGACGGTTGTAACTGCTTCAGAATCAATTCTCCTTCCGCTGTTTTCTGCTGTTCTCCTGTAAGGCTCTTTGTGTTCTTGATCTCTGGGATGGTGACAAGTTCGAAGGGCATGTAGTGACTGATGCGTTCCACATAGTCACTGATGCCCGTCTGGAAATGCTTGTCAGTGGTCTTGCCCACGAGGATCAAGAGTGTCTTCATCTATTATGAAAGTCGTCCAGACTTTTACTTCAGAATGAATTTCTTGCCGTTCTTGATATAGATGCCCTTCTTGGGGTTGGTGACGCGCTGGCCTGCGAGGTTATAGATGGGAGCATTGGAATCATAGGTTCTGATGATGTTCTGTATGCCTGTGGATCCCGCACCAGCAAGTACGACTTTCTTCAGGCGGATACCATGACCCTGAAGAGCAATGCCTTTCTCAAAGATCATGTTAAGTATATCATCATTGAATGTCAGTTCTGACACACCGTCTTCACCATTTCCAAGTCCGTAAAGATCACTGGGCCTAAATTCTTTATCGATCTCTTGTCCATTGATGATGAAACTTGGATTGGCACTCCAGTCACCATAGAACAATTGAATCATGTTGTAGTCTGTGAAGTCAAGCGTATAGTATAGGCATAGTTTGACCCCCTTGCCGATGGCGGCAAAGTCTTCGGCAAAAATATTCAGTTGGAGACCGTCGCCCCAGTCAAGCATCTCATCGCCTTCCCAGATTACTTTCGAATCGCCATCACCACCTTCGTCAGGATCCTTTTCTCCGGCTTTGAGCACAACCTTTGTCAACAGGACGCCATGTCCCTGAAAGAGCATACCCTTCTTCTTGAAGTTATTAAAGGTTTCCTTGTCGAAGGCAAAAACTGTGGTGTGCTCTGTGCCAGATGTCGAATTGTAGAATTTGTTGACCTCGAGGGTTTCGCTGACATCCTGACCATCAGCCGTAAAATTGATCATCGAACTCCAGTCGTTATACCAGAACTGCAGATAAGAATTAGCCTCGTCGCCAGAAAACTGGTCGAACTTTTCCGTGTAGGTCACTTCAACTGTTGATGTGTTACTCAGGTTGGTGAAGAGTGTGGCTGGGAAGTTGATGGCTTGACCCCATTCCAACTGCTGCTCGCCCTCGAAGACCACCGTCTCATCTGCTACCTCCATAGCGGGATAGACGCCCTCGAAGTCATCGCCGTGATAGGCCTTGGTGATGGTCTTGGCCAGATCGGGCTGGTTGAAGACGAGTTGTGAGCGTGCGTCACCGTCAGAGAGTCCCATCCAGTAGAAGGTGGCGATATTGTTCTCCTTGCATTTCTTGACGAAATAGTCGCAGAAATTGATCATGGTTTCGCGATGGTCGATATAGTCAGAGCCATTATCAACGTTGCTGGTACCCCATTCGCCGACGATGACGGGACCCTTTGGCAGCAGGTTAGTGTTCACCTTGTCAATAAGGTCATCGACCTCACTCTTGCCGCTCGACAGTGTGGGGTAGGCGTGTACCTCAAAGGCCAGATGACCCTCTGCCTCATCTGTAACGTTGAGTTCTGTGAGCACATCGGACAGGTGCTTGTTCCAGTTGCCGCCACCGTAGGCTGCGGCATAGGTATTGACGATGAGGTTACGGTTGGCATTGTTGCCGCCTGTAGAGCGTACCGTCGTTATAAAGGCCTGGGCATAACTATTGAGACCGCTGTAGGCTGAAGCAGCGATATTGGCATCGTACTGGCCTGAGGCTGCAAACGAGGCGAAACACCAGGAACTCAGTTTGTCCAGCATCTCGTTATAACCCTCAAAGAGCAGTTTCTCTCCATAGTCCTTGAACTCTGCGGCAATCTGTAGCCACAGTGCAATGAACCTAAGACCGTGTTTCGTGTAGTTCTCCTCGTCGGCCTTGATCCAGTGGTAGCCTGTGAGTTTTCCATCACCGTCCTTGCTGTCGGCACCCGTGTCGTGGTGCACGTTGATGATGCAGTAGAGACCCTCGTCGATCACGTAATCGACCACCTCATGTACGCGTTTCATCCATTCGGCATCAATGGTACCAAGGTCGGGGTCCATGTGGTTATACCAGGTGACGGGCACACGGATGGCAGTGAATCCTGCCTCCTTCATCATGTGGATCAACTCGCGTGTGGTCTTCGGCTGTCCCCAACAGGTCTCTGACTCTAAGCCCTGCTGTCCCCAGAATGCATCCAGTGCGGGGTCGGTCACGCTTTGGCTGTTGGCATCGAGGGTATTACCCAGGTTCCAGCCCACGCCCATGTTCTTGACTGCGTCAGTGGCTGACTCAAATTCCTGTGCTTGTGCCTGCATACTGATCAGCAGCAGACAGAAAAACGTAGTAAAAAATTTCTTCATAACGAGTTAGTATTTTTATTCGTCTGCAAAAATACGAAATATTTGTCAAACAGACAAATATTATCCCAAAGATTTTGTGATTTCAGAACTTTTACCTACTTTTGCACCTAAATTTTACAGAAACCAAATAAATCGCATTATGGCAATCGTAAAACCATTTAAAGGAATACGTCCACCGAAGGAGTTGGTGGAGCAGGTGGAGAGTCGCCCTTACGATGTGCTCGACTCGGAAGAGGCAAGGGCAGAGGCTGGCGACAATGAGAAGAGTCTGTATCATATTATCAAGCCCGAGATTGATTTCCCTGTGGGCACCAGTGAGTATGATCCCAGAGTATATGAGAAGGCTGCAGAGAACTTCCAGAAGTTTCAGGACAAAGGCTGGCTGGTACAGGACGCGCGCGAACATTATTATATATATGCCCAGACGATGCAGGGCAAAACGCAGTACGGACTGGTGGTCTGCGCCCATACAGACGACTATCTGGCTGGTCGTATCAAAAAGCACGAGTTGACGCGTCGCGACAAGGAGGAGGACCGTATGAAGCACATCCGCGTCAATAATGCCAATATCGAGCCCGTGTTCTTCGCCTATCCAGATAACGCTGTACTTAACGAGTTGATTATGCGTTATGCTGCCACGAAGCCTGAGTACGACTTTATCGCGCCCATCGACGGCTTCCGCCATCAGTTCTGGGTAATTGATGACGACAAGGACATGCAGACCATCACGGATGAGTTTGCCAAGATGCCCTCAATGTATATTGCCGACGGCCATCATCGTTCTGCAGCCGCTGCCCTCGTGGGTGCAGAGAAGCAGAAGCAGAACCCCAACCACAAAGGCGATGAAGAGTATAATTTCTTCATGGCCGTATGCTTCCAGGCTTCGCAGTTGACGATTCTTGACTACAACCGTGTGATAAAGGATCTGAATGGTATGACTTCTGAGGAGTTTCTGGCTGCCTTGCAGGTGAACTTCATCGTGGAGGACAAGGGTACGGGGATCTACAAACCCCAGCAGTTGCATGAGTTCTCCCTGTATCTCGACGAGCACTGGTATAGCCTCAAGGCCAAGGAAGGCACTTATGACGATAGCGATCCCATCGGTGTGCTTGACGTGGATATTTCTTCTCGCTTGATTCTTGATGAGATCCTGAACATCGGCGATCTGCGCTCTTCACAGCGTATCGACTTCGTGGGTGGTCTGCGTGGTTTGGGTGAACTGAAGCGTCGTGTGGATAGCGGTGAAATGCGTGCTGCACTGGCACTATATCCCGTCTCGATGCAGCAGATCATGGACATCGCCGATTCAGGCAAGATTATGCCACCAAAGGCTACATGGTTTGAGCCCAAACTGCGTTCGGGTCTTGTGATCCACAAACTGAATTAATGCGAGTCGTTCACGAAGTAATACTCATAATAATAGGTGTTCCCGTAATCAGAATATAGACCGTCGCGTGCGACGTCTATATTCTGATTGTTGTATTTCAATGCGTCGTTCATAAATGCGTTGTATGTATCTATGACGCTTTTGTCAAAGGGCAAATAGTCGAGTTCTGCCCTGTTTGTTATTTTCCCGAAGAGATAGGCTCCCTCCTGGAAAATGCGGGGCATGGGGGTGTTGGGAAGTAGTTCGGCATAATGGTTAAACCGTTTCCAAAACTTCTGCTGGTCCTTCATCCAGAGTGCGCCCAGGACGGCTTGCTCCTGGAAATAGGGATCGTCGGCATCCTGTTCGGCAAGTAGTGACATAATGTTTCTCTCTACGTCGCCGCCCTCGATGCTCAGTGCGTTGTCGTAGTGCATCATGCTGGTGACGGGTCCTGTCTCACGGGCTTTGACTATCTGTTCGGGGTGATCCACTAACTGTTGTACGGCATCAGCCCACTTACCGTGATACGGGGTATGACGAAGTTGATTCAGGGCCTTCTGGGCTACCTGGGTCTCGCCGCTGAGCAGTGAACAGCGGGCCATGTACTCCAGCGACTCCACGTGCCAACCGTATTCAACACCATTTTCCATCACAACGCGATGACAGTTGTTAAGTAAGCCATAGTGATAGTAGAACATGTGGCTGAATACGTGATAAACCATATTGACGGAGAGTGGCGTGTTGCTCTTCTTCGACGCTCTGGGGAAATTGTACATCTCGTCGAGTTGGCGTCCCAGTTTCATCAGGGCGAGGTTGTGCATCATGACAATAGCATGGGTGGGCTCTTCCACCTGCTGGGTTTCACGGATCACACCCTCCCAGTCAGTAATCTCAATACAGTGCTGCATGGCAAGTTCGTGATGGAAGTTGTCGTCCTTATACCAGAAGTACCAGACAATGGCGATGAGGACGGCAATGAGAAGCAGAGGTGCAGGTCCATAATCTTGGATAGAATCAAGTGGTCTTTTTACCTGATTCTCCTTGTGGAAGATAACTATCACCAGGAAGTACAGTCCCAACAGACAATAGGGTGTGTAGTTAAGTGGAAACGATTCCACGACATTGAATGTGGGAAGGGCTGTAGTCCAGATATCCCCGAGGAATGTCTGGTAATAGATATAGCGGTAATAGAGCAGGGGGATGGTCACGATGCTGAGCAGGGTGACGGTTGACAGGATGGTGTTCTGCGTATGGTTGTTGGATAGATTCCATGTCCAGATGCTCATCAGCAGGATGGCTGCCAAAGCATAGATGCCTAGGAGTGGATAGCCTATGGTCGTAGCCACAAGTAAAAATATGATACGAAGCCACAGTTTCCGTGGCAGCGCACGGAACGCCCACAGCAGGGCAACGGCAGCAGTGGTGCCGATGGTGGACACATAAAAATAGCCTTGCAGTTTCATGAAGTAGTGCCAATAGCCCAAGCCCATGTCTGCCACGAGCATGATGGCCACGGGAATCAGAGCCAATACAGTCCAGCGATCAGAGAGGCGGAAAGTGCGTTTGGTGAGCCACATTAGCAGCAACCACCAGCCGCAGAGCATCATAACTCCCAGCCAAGGATGAAAGAAGAACTGTGTGAAGTAACAACTGATATACGAAAGGAATCCCCCTGACACAAGCATCTGTTGGCGAAAAAAGAGTGGTGTGTCGAGAAACAAGTTGAACTGCTGCACCTTCCAGAGCAGGTTTGACTCGTAGTAAAGCAGTACAAAGGCGATGAGCGACAGGGCTCCCAGCCATGGCAAGATTGGTATTAATCTTTTCATCGAACGTTAGTAAAATTGCAGCAAAGGTATATCTTTTTCCTGAAAATACTTGCTATATTCGTAAAAACTTGCTAACTTTGCGCAAAAATCTAACAAAACGAAATCATCGCTTATGAAGAAACTGTTAATGTGCGTGACCTGCCTTCTTGGGGTAATGGCCAACGCCCAGAAATTGCCAGTATGGCAAGACCCTAACGTGAACCAGCAGAATCGTGAGGAACGGCATGCCGACTTCTTCGCTTTTGAGAACGAAGAATTAGCCAAGCAGAATGACAAGACGAGGTCAGACCGCTATCTTTCGATGGAGGGCACTTGGAAATTCAACTTCGTGAAGAACCATCAGGATGCGCCGAAGGATTTCTTCATGCTGAAGTATGATGACTCACAGTGGGTGGATTTCCCAGTGCCAGGGCTCTTCGAGGTGAATGGCTATGGCGATATGATCTATAAGAATATGGGCTATTCATGGGAGACAACCTTTAAGTCGGATCCGCCCTATATCGGTGAGACGAACAATTACACGGGCAGTTATCGCCGCACGTTCGACTTGCCTGTGGGCTGGAAGGGACAGGAGGTGTTCTTCCATGTTGGTTCGGCCACGAGCAACCTCTCTCTCTGGGTCAATGGCAAGTATGTAGGCTATAGCGAGGACTCGAAGGTCGCTGCCGAATTTAATATCACGAGATACCTGAAGCCAGGCAAGAATCTCATCGCCATGCAGATCATGCGCTGGTGCGACGGCTCCTATCTCGAGGATCAGGACTTCTGGCGCTTTACGGGTATCGCCCGCGAGGTATATCTCTATGCCAAGCCGAAGGTGCATATTGAGGACTTCTTTATCAATGCTGACCTGAAAAACGACTATAAGGAAGGTCTTCTTTCAGGTGAGGTGAAGATAACAGGGGCTAAAGGCAATATTGTGGAATTACAATTGACTGACCCTCTGGGAAATCAGATGGAACAATGTAGTACCACATTACTAAACAATGGTCCATTCACTTTCAGATTAGAATCTCTGGGTGAGGTAATGCCTTGGACGGCTGAGATCCCCAACCTCTATACCTTATTCATTACCTTAAAGAAAGGTACTGAAACCCTTGAGGTGGTGAAAAAGAAAGTGGGCTTCCGCCATGTCGAGATCAAGGATGGCCAGTTGCTTGTGAACGGACAGCCTATTCTGATTAAAGGTGTTGACCGCCATGAACTCGATCCTGACGGTGGCTATGTGGTACCTGTAGAGCGGATGATTCAGGACCTGAAGATTATGAAGCAGTTGAATATCAATGCCGTTCGTACCAGTCACTATCCTGATGATCCACGTTGGTATGACCTCTGTGATGAATACGGTATCTATCTGACGGCTGAGGCCAATCTTGAGAGTCATGGCATGGGCTATGGTGAGAGCACCCTCGCCAAGCGTCAGGATTTCGAACTGGCACATCTGGAGCGTAACCAAGCCAATGTCATTTCCTTCCGCAACCATCCTTCGGTCATCATCTGGTCGCTCGGCAATGAGGCTGGCTATGGTCCAAACTTTGAAAAGGCATACGACTGGATCAAGGCGTTCGATAAGACCCGTCCTGTACAGTATGAGCGTGCAGGCATTGAGGGCAAGACAGATATCTATTGTCCCATGTATGCCGATTATGAGTGGTGTGAGAAATATTCGAAGGGAGAAGTAACAGGTGGACAAGTCGAAAAGCCGTTGATTCAGTGTGAATATGCCCATGCGATGGGAAACTCTATTGGTGGTTTTAAGGAGTATTGGGACATCATTCGCAAGTATCCGAAGTTCCAGGGTGGCCATATCTGGGACTTTGTAGATCAGGGTATGCGTGATAAGAGTAAGGTGACGGGAAGGGAGATCTTCACTTATGGCGGCGACTACGGCCGTTATCCTGCCAGCGACTATAACTTCAATTGTAACGGTATTATCGCCCCAGACCGTCGTCTGAATCCCCATGCCCATGAGGTGGGCTATTACTATCAGAATGCCTGGATAATAGAGAAGAACCTGAAAGAGGGGGAGTTTGAAATCTACAACGAGAACTTCTTTAAGTCGCTAGATGATCTGGAATTGGTATGGAAGGTGAAGAAACACGGTGGTAAGATCGATGTCAGCGGCATTGCTCCCCAGCAGCGGAAAGTGATCTCGTCACAAGTGATGAAGGAAATACTGGCTCGTGTGCTCAGTCATCATCCTGACGAGGAAATCTGTGTGAATTTTGAATTCCGTAGCCTCGAGGCACAGCCTCTGATAGACAAGGGGCAGGTATTGGCTCGTCAGCAATTTGTGGTTCAGCCATATAAATATCCTGATCTTTCAAGTCTTGCTAGTTCAACTAGTAGTGCTAGCATCTCTAAGGAAGAGACGGAGAGTTACGTGAAGTTTGATGCCGCTGGTACCACGCTGACCATCGGCAAGTGGAGTGGTTGGATAGATTACATCGATGTTGACGGAGAACCTATGCTTGTGGATCGTCAGTCTGTTACCCCAGAGTTCTGGCGTGCGCCTACGGATAATGATTATGGCGCATGGCTGCAGCAGCGTTTCGCTGTATGGAAGAATCCGCAGATGAAATTGAAGGGAGTGGAGGTGAAGGATAATGGTGCCGTGACTACCTTTGAGATGCCTGATGTGAAGGCTGTCCTGACTATGACTTATTTCCTTAACGAAAATGGAGAAGTAGTTGTTCGTGAACAACTTACTGCAGATAAGTCTGTCGAGATTCAGCCAATGTTCCGCTTTGGCATGCAGTTCCAGATGCCTCAGCGGTATAATACGGTGAAATACTATGGTCGTGGACCTGTGGAAAACTATTCTGATCGGAACTCTTCCGAGTTCCTTGGTGTTTATGAGAACAAGGTAGCCAATGAATATTTCCCATATATCCGTCCACAGGAGTCCGGCAATCATACTGACATCCGGTGGTTCCGTGTCCTTGATGCCAACGGGAAAGGATTGGAATTCTACAGCAATGCACCTATGGAGGCCAGTGCCCTGAACTATCTTCTTGAAGATTTGGATGACGGTCCTGTCAAAGACAAGGCTGTAGGTCATCATAGTGGTGACCTCGTGGAGCGTCCTTTGACGCAGGTACATATCCAGCAAAAGCAGATGGGACTGGGCTGTGTGAATTCCTGGGGAGCATGGCCTATTCCTGATTATCTCATACCTTATCAGGATTATGAATTCACCTTTGTCATCAGACCCTTGAAACCAGAATAATCTGTTTCTTGCCCATTTGGTTAGCAAACTGTTACCGTTTACGGTTGACTTTTGTCAAAAAGAACACCGTAAGCGGTTTTTTTTTGAATTTTTTACCAAAAAGTGTTGGTTGTGAACTTATAAATCGCTATCTTTGCAAACGAATAGGAGAAGGTCTGGAAATAGATCAGGACAGGAAGTTTTATTATAAGAGATGAAAGAGATGAAAACTATGAAGAAAATGATACTTGTCAGCATGATGCTGCTGACGGGTACGAATATGATGTCTGCAGAGGAAACCAACGTCACCAATGAAGTTGACACCACTTATATCAAGTTGGATGCTAATTTGGAACCCATTAATTACGTAAACAGCACGCTTGAGGACTTACAGGCTGCTGTAGGTGAACTTGAAACGATATTGGAGACTGAAAGTTTTCAACTGTATGCATCAGGTGATTATACTTATAAGGTGGAGAACGGATATGTTACCTCGATGGCCATCCAGATTGCTGATGATAACAATGACAAGATTATCTATAACAAGATTCTGAATGCGTTGGCTAAGAGCAACTCCATCAAGGATACGCATAATACTGGTGGCAATTACTACCAATATGCCAACTTCCAGATTCAGTTTGACGATTTTGAGGGTTATGAGAAATTGACATTTTCCGTAATCCCCAGCGATATGTCTGAATAAAATAACGCTTTTTAAGGGGTAAAAAGGAGTATAAATAGTACTCCTTTTTACTTGTATTATGTCCATTTTCTTCTATATGAGATGAAATGAACGTAATTTTCGAAAAAAAGAACGTTGATTATCGAATAAAAATGTCTAATTTTGCAGCCAAAATGTAAGAATGCGGTATGACAAGCATTAGAATGATTACAAAAGTCGGCAACAAAGTGGATGTCTCCAGTGTAGAAGCACTGCATGCAATAGAGGATGATGTCTTGTTTCTCGATAATCTGCGAAATGTGACGAATCTTTCTACTGTAAGATTGTCGTACAACACCATAGTCTATTGTCGCGCTGGTCGTATATTAGTTGAAGTCGGCGGAAGTCGGCAGATTAAAGTGAAGCCAGGCCAGTTGCTGCTGATCCCTACAGGAAAACTGATTCAGCCCATGCTGATGAGTACCGATGTGGATGCTACGGCACTGCTTGTATCTGATAAGATGCTGAGATCTGTCCTTGGTAACCAGATCAATGTCTGGAATGAGGCGATGTACATGAAGGAGATATATGTTGTCGAAGAAACCGGATGGATAGAATCCATGGGAGGCTATACGCGTTCCATCTTCAAGGAAAGTGAACTGCCGTTGTTCTATCATGAGATACTCCTGTCATTCTTACGCACGATGTTCCTGATGATTTGTGGCGAATTGGTCAAAGACAAAAAAGTATTGACTGACAATGAGGTCTCGACGATACGGGATAAAGAAATATTCAATCAGTTTCTACAACTGATAGGTAGCCAGACACGGAAGCGTCAGCGGGTATCTTTCTATGCCAGCAGTTTGAATATTACACCTAAATACCTCTCAATGGTATGCAAGAAGGTGAGCGCAAAGAATCCGATGCGCTGGATTACGGAGAGTGTGATGGAAGATTGCTACATGCTTCTGAAGGACACGGATCTAAGTGTGAAAGAGATATCCAACCGTCTGGGTTTTCCTAATTCTTCATTTTTCGGCCAGTACTTCCGTGAACAGGCAGGGATGACACCGATGGCATATCGGATAGAACATAAGAAGATGTAACGATGAGCAACGTAGATGTTCTTGCAGTGATGACATCCAAGCAGATGTGTGAGTTTATCCATGTCGTGGATAATATCTATCATCATTGTCAACAGTATGTTCCTGATTTAGAGAGTGACATACGTGCTCTGTTTTCCCGTAAAACAAATCCAGGATTGGAGTTTTCCAACATCCAGCCTTTTATAGCATATCGTGACAACATCCCTGTGGGTCGGATAGTCGGTATTATTAACCGGCGTTCCAACAAAAAGTGGAATGTTAATAGTGTTCGTTTCGCTATGTTGGAATTTATTGACGACCCTGCTGTATCAGAGGCATTGCTTAATGCCGTGGAGCAATGGGGAAAGTCTTTTGGCATGGATGTCATGCAGGGACCGTTGGGTATTACAGATTTTGACAAAGAAGGTATGCTGGTGGAAGATTTCCATCTACCCGGCTCAATGAATACCATCTATAATCCAGAATATTACCCTCGCCACATGGAAGCACTAGGCTTCGGGAAGGAAGTTGATTGGGTGCAGATACACATCAGGATTCCAGAAGAGGTTCCTGCCAAGTATGCCCGTGTGGCTCAGTATGTCAAGGAGCAAATGGGGTTGAGGGTCATTAAGTTGAGTAATAGGGAGATAAACAAAAACGGTTATGGCAAGAAGGTTTTCAACCTCCTGAATGATGCCTATCAACCGATCTTTGGATTCTCTGAACTGTCGGATGAGCAGAGAGACAATTTCCTGAACAGGTATCTGAAGTTGATTGACAAGCAGTTGATGCCATTTATTGTGAACGATAAAGACGATGTGGTGGGTGCTGCCATTACGATGGGTAGTCTGACACAGGCCATGAGAAAGGCAAAAGGTCGTCTTTGGCCTTTTGGATGGTATTATATCTTAAAAGCGTTACGATGGAAGCGTGAGGATAATGCCGAGATGTTGCTCGTGGCCGTACGTCCCGACTATCAGGGACTTGGAGTCAATGCCTTGTTTTTTGATGATTTGATTCCTATATACAACAAATACGGATTCAAATGGGCAGAGACAGGACCGCAATTGGAGGATAATGTGCGGGAACTGACCCAGTGGAAACCGTTGAAACCACAATATGTGAAACGCAGAAGATGTTATAAAAAGAATATATAGAACTATGGAACAAAGAGTAGTGATAACTGGGATGGGCATCTGGTCATGTCTTGGTACGACACTTGACGAGGTACGTCAGTCCCTGTATGATGGGAAAAGCGGTATTGTCTTCAGCCAGGAGCGAAAGGATGTTGGATTCCGTTCTCCATATTGTGCTGATGTGCCTAAACCTGATTTAAAGCCTTTCGTAAACCGTAACTTCCGACAGTTTATGCCAGAGGAGGCACAATACGCCTATATGGCAACTAAGGATGCGTTGGTAAGTGCTCAATTGGATCAGGACTATATTGATACCCATGAGGTGGGCATTATCTATGGTAACGATTCTGTGGCTGAGGCTACGATGCGTGCACTGGACAAATTCCGTGAATATGGCAGTACGGCAGCCTGTGGCAGTGGTGCCATTTTCCAGTCAATGAACTCGACGGTGACCATGAATCTGGCCTGCCTGTTTCATCTGAAAGGAATCAATCTGACCGCATCGGCAGCCTGTGCATCAGGTTCACAGGCAGTAGGGTTAGCATCATTGCTGATCCGTAACGGACTGCAAGACTGTGTGGTCTGCGGCGGTGCCCAGGAGGCGAACATGTATGGTGTAGCCTCTTTTGATGGTATTCAGTCGTTTGCCCTGCGCGAAGATAACGATGCCACTAAGGCCAGCCGTCCGTTTGACCGAGACCGCAATGGTCTGGTTCCTGGCGGCGGCGCAGCAACACTGATCCTTGAGAGTTATGAGAGTGCCGTGAAGCGAGGTGCTCCCATTTTGGGTGAGATTATCAGTTGGGGCTTCTCAGGAAATGGTGATCATATATCTACGCCAAATGTGGCAGGACCAGCCCGCTCGCTTGAACTCTGTCTGAAGCAGTGTACGATATCTCCTAAGGAAATCGGCTATGTGAATGCCCATGCCACCTCGACGAAGATAGGTGACAGCCGCGAGGCACAGGCCATTGCTCAGATCTTCGGTGACTATCGTGTGCCTGTGACATCTACCAAAGGTCAGACGGGCCATGAGATGTGGATGGCAGGAGCCAGTGAGATTATCTACTCTTTGCTGATGATGAAGAACGACTTCATTGCCGGTAACCTCAATTTTATGGCACCTGATGAGGAAACAGCATGTATCAATGTGATTCCAGAGACCATAGAAGCACATTTCGATACATTCCTCAGCAATTCTTTTGGCTTTGGTGGGACGAATTCAACATTAATAGTAAAAAACTTATAAAACAAAAAAAATTATGACACGTGATGACATTATTAAGCAGGTTAATTCCATGCTTGCAGAAGAATTTGAAGTAGAAGAGAGTGAATTCGCTCCAGATGCTTCCTTGAAAGAAACACTTCAACTCGACAGTATCAATCTTGTTGATTTGATCGCCATGGTGCAGATGACTTATAAGATCACAATTCCTGTGAGCGACCTGCAACAGATCCAAACCTTTACGAACCTGTACGACTACATCGAGCAGCATCTGCCGCAATGACCACGTTCTTTGTCAGGCTCTCCCTCTATTTTCGCAAACATCGTGCAGTCTGTTGGTCATCGATGTTAGCGTTGTTTGTCTTCTTCGGATATTTTGCAACGCAGATACATCTGGAGGAGGACATCAACAAATTGATGCCGTCATCTAAAAACGAGGACGGTACGACAAAACTGGCCTTTGCCGATCTGAAGATTAAGGATAAAGTATTCCTGTTATTTGAGGGTGAAGGAACGGAGAACCTGATTGAAGCATGTGATGCATTTGTAGATACTCTTTTGTTATGCGACTCTGTCTCCCAGACCATCAATGATGTGTTTTACCGTCTGCCGGAAGATCTGGTGGTAGATGGCGTCGATTATCTGAGTAGTTATTTCCCTGCCTATATTGACACCTCAGCCTATGTGCGTTTCGATACCCTGCTGACACGGGAGCATTTCGTACGCCAGATGCAGCAGAACCGTGAAGACCTGACAGGAGAGTTCGGTGAGATGTTTCCTGAACTGATCCAGATGGATCCGCTGGGTATGCGCAACGTGCTGGCTGAGCAGTTGTTACCCCTACTGAGTGCTGGCGGAGGTAACTACAAGACTGTTGACGGCCATTTCTTCGTGCCAGACTCAACGGTCTGTATAGCATTTGTCACGCCCAACTTCTCTTCTACAAATACAGGACAGGGTTCTGCGATGTTCGAGTTGTTGAATGGACAGATTGCGCAGTTCACTAAGACCCATCCGCAGATTCGTATTACCTATCATGGAACGCCGGCGAGTGGTTACTATAACTCCACACAGATTAAGCATGATCTGACGACCACCATTACAGGGGCATTGATTCTGGTGCTGGTATTCCTGTTGGTATCCTTCCGTAGATGGGATACTATTCCGCTGCTTTTGTTGCCAGTCGTTTTCGGTACTCTTTTCGGGCTTGCCATGATGTACTGGATAAAGGGAGAATTCTCGTTGTTGGCACTTGGCATTGGGGGAGTAGTCCTTGGGGTCGCACTGAGTTATGTGATTCATGTCTTGACTCATTATCAGTACGTAGGGAATATGGAGCAGATGTTGCTTGATCAGGTAAAACCAGTCTGGTTAGGTTGTCTGACGACAATAGGCTCCTTTGCAGGACTGATATTTATCAAGACAGATCTCTTACAGGATTTCGGTCTTTTCGCAGCCTTTGCCATTTTTGGTACGACCTGGTTCAGTCTAACCTATTTACCACAGTTACTGCCATCGCAAACAGATGCCCGTTCCTTTAGGTTCATAGACAAGATCAATGCTTATCCATTCGATCGTAAGAAACCGTTGGTCTTTGTGATACTTCTGGTGATGGCCATCTGTATTGGAGCCTATTTTGTAGGGGGTACCCGCTTCGATGCCGATATGCATAATCTTGGTTATCTGGAGGAGATGACGGAATACTCAGAACAGTTGCTCCGTGACAAAACGACGGTGCGTAACAGTCGTTCTGATACAGGAGACAAACAGAAGTATTTTGCCAGTCAGGGCAAGACCATGGAAGAGGCTATTGAGAACTTCTCTGTGCTTGACCGTCAACTTGATTCCCTTCAGAAATTGGGGCTGGTAAAAGACTATACTCATACAAACCAAGTCTTTGTGTCCCAATCTGTCCAACAGGAACGCATTGATGCCTGGAAGGATTATTGGACGGAAGAGCGTCAGGGAAAGGTTCATGCATTGATTCGGGAGACTGCCCCACAGGCGGGCCTTCGTCCAGAAGCCTTTGAGACTTTCTTTCAGGCTGTGGCAGCAGACTATGAGCCAGATGCCCTTTATGAGTCAGAACTGATTCCTCGGGGCTACCAGTCAACCATGATGGAACAGACCTATAATGGTGACTATCTGTGCTTTACATCTGTTCGCTGTGCTAATGATTCCGTGCGAAGCAGTGAGAGTGACTATAACCGTATCTGCGATGCCATCGCCTCACAACCAAACTTGTTGGTTTTAGATACCTATTATTATACGACAGGCACGCTGTTGCAGATGAACGAAGACTTCAATGTGTTACAATGGCTTTCGATGCTCTTCGTTTTCATCGTGTTGCTCATCAGTTTCCATTTCAATGCCAAATATACAGTGTTGGGGTTCCTGCCCATCTTGCTGAGTTGGATGATTGTCCTGGGAGCAATGGTCTTGTTCGATGTGAAGTTCAACCTCATCAGTATTATCATCTCCACCTTTATCTTCGGTATCGGTGTGGATTATAGTATTTTTGTGATGAACGGTCTGACTGATGACAACGACAAGAAACTGGCTTACCACAAGACGGCGATCTTCCTCAGTGCAGTGACACTGATCGTAACGGTCAGCAGTATGTTGCTGGCCCGTCATCCTGCTATCCGTTCCGTAGGTTTCTCCACACTTGTAGGACTGTTGTCGGCAGTGATCCTGTCCTATGTACTACAACCAGTTGTCTTCAGATGGCTTAACAGAAAAAAGAAGGTATGAAGTACGATACGGTGATCATAGGCAGTGGATTCGGAGGGTTGGTCTGTGCCAGTCTGCTATCCCGTGAAGGCAAGAGCGTACTGGTCTTGGAGCGACAGGTGCAGCCAGGCGGTTGCATCCAGAGTTATCAGCGGGGCGGTCTGTCCTTCGACACCGGCTTCCATTATGTGGGTGGTTTGGCTGAGGGACAACGGATGAATCGCATCTTCTCCACGCTGGGACTCATGGATCTGCCTTGGCAGCGGCTGGATGCTGACGGGTTTGATCAGGTGACGATAGGAAAGCAGACCTTTGCCTTTGCCGAAGGCTATGACCGGTTCGTGGAGAACCTTTCTGAGCATTTCCCCAATGAGCGGGAGGCATTGCAGACGTATGTCAGGATGCTTCAGGAAGTGGATACCGTGGCGTTTGGCTCAAGCGATGCCTACAAACTTTTCGGAACCAGTGCATACGAGTTCCTGACCGCCACAATTCATGATCCTTTGCTGTTGAATGTGCTTTCCGGCACAGCCATGAAGATGGAACTGCGTAAGGACTCCTTGCCTCTTTTCACCTTTGCCCACGGTAATAGCAGTTTCATACAGAGCAGTTGGCGATTGCGCGGTGACGGGAATATGATCGTCCAGGCATTAGTGGATGGTATCAAGGCTAATGGCGGTATGGTTGTCTGTCGGTCAGAGGTTCAGGAACTGATAGAACAGGGTGGACAGATCGTTGCCGCCCGTTGTGTGAATGGGGAGATATACGAGGGAAGGACATTTATCAGCGATATCCATCCTGCCCTCACGTTTGATATGGTCAAGGACACCCCACTGCTGAAGAGAATCTTCCGGATGCGGATGGGCAATATGGAGAATACCTTCGGCATGTTCACGGTCTCACTGGTTCTGAAACCGAAAGCGTTACGCTATTTCAATCATAATAAGTATGTCTATAGACAACCGAATGTCTGGACGTTCTATGAGGAAGGGGAGGGCATCGGTGGTATGATGATCAGTGCACGGGTTCCAGAAGAAGGAGAATATACGCGTCAGGTGGATCTGTTGACACCTATGCCATGGTCGATCTGTGAAAAATGGCAAAATACCACTGTCGGACACCGGGGTGGGGACTATCTGTTTCTGAAGGAACAAATTGCCGATGAGTGTATTGCTTTCGCAGAGACCGTGATTCCCGGGCTCTCTGGTATGGTCAGCAGACGCTATACCAGTACACCGCTTACCTATCGCGACTATACGCTGACGCCCAATGGTTCTGCTTATGGAGTACGTAAGGACTGCCGTAATCTGGTCATGACGATGCTCTCGTCCAGGACACCGATTCCGAACCTGTTGCTGACAGGCCAGAACCTGATGCTTCACGGGCTTGAGGGTGTGGCAATGACAGCATTGCTGACATGTACGGATCTGATAGGAAATGACAAGATACAAACGATTATAAAGGACTAAATACGAGATAAGATGAAGAAGATAGTATTGTTTACCATATTGATGATGTCTCTGGGCATCATGGCATCCGCACAGACGGTGACGGCCACTGCTGTTAAGACCACTCATAGGAACGCCATTGCCAAGGATGTGGTAGAAAAAGGGACTCTGACAATGAAAAGACCGTCGGAGGTGAGTATTGTCGTCAATGATGGCAAGGATCAACTGCTGATGCAGGGAAGTACCTTTACGATGGTGGTGAAGGGGAAGAAACATGTGACAAGCAGCGAGCGAAATCCGCAGTTCGCCTCATTCCAGAAAGTCTTTGAGAGTATTCTCTCTGGTGGTAAGAAAGCCCTTCCAGTACTTAGTGACCTGACAGTTTCCCAGAAGGGAAATCTGCAGACGCTGACAATTGTTCCTAAGGCAGAGGGTAAAAAGGCTTCCAAGAGGATGATGTTCTCCTCATTTGTGATGACCATTGATACGCAGACCTCAGAGTTAAAGACACTCCGGATGAATGAGCGTGCCGGATATACCGAATATGTGTTCTCTAATTACCAGATGAAATGATCGGATTCCGAAGAATCATATTGATAATTTCATGGTTGATGGGCGGGCTCTCCTTGAATGCCCAGCAGATCACGGGTTCCGTGACAGATGCTGAGACGGGTGAGACTATCCCATACGCCAGCGTGGTCTATAAAGGTCATAATCTGGCTGTCATCTCCAATATTGATGGAATATACACGATAGACCGTCGGTTAGGGTGGAGTCTTACCTTCAGTGCTGTTGGTTACCAGACTCAGAATATTCCAATCACCTCTCAGACCAAAATGCATCTGGATATTGCCTTGCAACCTGACAGGCAGCAGTTGGCAGAGGTGACGGTGAAAGCCAAGAAAGGACGCTACAGCAGGAAGAACAATCCTGCTGTGGAACTGATGAAGAAAGTGGTTGCGGCTAAGAAACTGACAGATCTGGCTAACCATGACTATTACAGATATAACAAGTATGAGAAGATTACTTTGGCAGCCAATGACCTGACTCCTGAAAGACTTGAGAAGAAACCTTATTCCAGTACGCCGTGGTTGCTGGATCAGGTGGAACTTTGTGCCTATAACAACAAGTTGATACTGCCCATCAGTATCGATGAGACGGTGTCGGAACTTGTCTATAGGAAGAAACCGCAGTCAAAGAAGACCTATATCACAGGACAGCAGTCTTCAGGCATTAACGACCTCTTCCAGACAGGCGACATCCTCAATACCGTGCTGAAAGACGTGTTTACGGATGTCGATCTTTACGAAGACCAGATCCGCCTCCTGCAATATCCGTTCACGTCTCCCATCGGAAAGGATGCCATCGCCTTCTACCGTTTCTATATACAGGACACGTTGAAGATTGACCGTGACAGTTGTATTCATCTGCATTTCCTGCCCAATAACCAGATGGACTTCGGATTCAGGGGTGATCTCTATATCCTGAAAGATTCCTCCTATCATGTGCGTCGCTGTGAACTGACCCTGCCCAAACAGTCTTCCGTCAATTTCGTCGAGAATCTGCGGATTGACCAGGAATTTGAGCAGTTGGACAATGGAGAATGGGTTCTTACGCGCGACGACATGATCACGGAACTCTCCTTTGCCCAGTTTATCCAGAAAGCCATCGTTATCCGCAATACCCGTCTGAGCGGCTATTCCTTTGCCGAACTTCCCAAAAGGCTGTTCAAAGGAAAACGTACGGAGATCAGGGAGCCGGATGCAGGGATGCGTGGTAAGTCGTTCTGGAATCAGTATCGTCAGGTGCAATTGACAAAGAGCGAGGACTCGATGGATAGTTTCGTCAAGAATATCCAGAACATCAAGGGATTCAAGTATATCATGCTGGGACTGAATGCGCTGATTGAGAACTCCATTGAGACGGGAGATCCTAACAAGATCGACATCGCTCCAGTGAATACCATTCTGTCCCGGAATAAGTTGGATGGATGGAGAAGTCGCCTTAGTCTCCAGACCACGGCAAACCTGAACAAACGTTTCTTCGCTTCTGGCTATTATGCCCACGGATGGGGTAGCAAACTGAACTACTACAGTGGTTCCTTGACCTATTCCTTTATAGATAAGGTATATATGCCATGGGAATATCCGAAACGCACGCTGAAGTTGGAGAGCACCTACGATGTCAGTACACCCAGTGACCGTTTCCTGCCTACCGACAAGGATAACTTCCTGGTGGCATTCAAATGGACGGGTATCGACAAGATGATGCTCTGTAACCGTCAGAAACTCTCATTCGACTATGAGGCGTATGGAGGGTTAAGAACCAGTCTGAGCCTGAAGACCGAGGAATTTGAGGCATGTGGTGCCATGTCGTTCCGACGTCTCAACGAACCGCATGTGGAATACACGGAGATGGTTCCCCATCATGAGTTCCTGCGCACCACCGAACTGTTTGCAGAACTCCGCTATGCGCCCGACGAGACCTATATCAACAGTAAGCAGCGGCGTGTGACGATCAACCATGATGCACCGGCCATCTCTATCAGTCATACGTTTGGCTTCAGGAACATTTTGGGCGGCCAGTACTCCAGCAACTTCACGGAGGCCAAACTCTATAAGCGCTTCTGGCTGAACAGTTGGGGTAAGATCGACCTCTTCCTGAAAGGTGGCATCCAGTGGAACCAGGTGCCTTATCTGCTTCTCATCCAGCCCCCTGCCAACCAGTCGTTTGTCATCGAGGAGGAGATGTTCAACCTGATCAACAACATGGAGTTTCTCAACGACCGTTACGCCTCGATGATGCTCTCCTGGGACCTGAACGGCAAGTTCTTCAACCGCATCCCGTTGCTCAAGCAGTTGAAATGGCGCGAGTATATTGCCGTGAATACCCTTTGGGGAGAACTGACAGACAAGAACAATCCTACTCTGCCTGAGAATGCCGGCAGTAATAAACTCATGTACTTCCCGAAAGGCTGTTATATCATGGATTCCAAACGGCCGTATGTGGAGGTGATTTTTGGTATCCATAATATCTTCAAGATTATCCATGTGGAGTACGTGCGTCGCCTGAGTTATCTCGACCTGCCGACGAGTGAGAAATGGGGTATCAGGTATATCTTCCGTCTTACCTTCTAATTTTCATGCGATCCGAAATGAACGAACAATATTATCAGACATTGAAATCAGCAGAGACAGAGGACTGGCTCGACTTTCATGTGATCCGTCCGTTCTGTTTCCAGTTGGCACGTCTCTTTGCCCGCTTTGACATACATCCGAACACCGTCACTGTCGCATCGATGTTTATTGGCGTTGCCAGTGCGTGGTTCTTTGCCCAGGGCAGTTTCTATTACGGTGGCATTATGGGACTTGTGAACAATCTCATAGCCATCTTCCTGCTGATGTGGGCAGACTTCTTCGATTGTACAGACGGTCAGTTGGCACGTCTGACAGGTAAAAAGAGCCACGTGGGTCGTATCCTCGACGGACTGGCAGGATTCACGTGGTTCATACCCATCTACCATGCCTTGGTATGGCGCTTTTACCAGCACCATGAACTGGAGTTCACCTGGCTGGGTATCAGCGACACGCCAGAAAATGCCCTGATAGTTACGTTGGTGGTCTATGCCATCGGTATCATTTCCGGTTTTATGGGTATGGGAGCCCAGCAACGCCTGGCAGACTATTATATCCAGGTACATCTCTTCTTCCTGAAGGGAGAGAAGGGTAGTGAACTCGACAATTCAGCACGTCAGCGTGAAGTCTTTGAGCAGATGCCCAAGGATACACCCGCTTACGAGCGGATTTTCCAGAAGTCATATATTGACTATACCATGAAGCAGGAGAAGGCCACACCTCAGTTCCAGCGCCTGATGAACCTCTTGCGCCAGAAGTACGGCGGTGTGGATCAGATGCCGGAGACGGCCCGCAAGCAGTTCCACGACGAATCCCTGTCGCTGATGAAGTGGAACGGTCTGCTCACTTTCAACTTCCGTTCCTTCTGGCTCTTCCTGTTCTGTCTGCTGGATGTGCCTGTGATGAACTTCCTGTTTGAGATTATCGCCATGGGGTTGCTGACGGCCTACGTCAGACACCGTCATGAGGCATTCTCTAAACGGATTGCCGACACCCTTTAATAAGAATACCCATGAAGTGGACGAAGCAAAGGCTGAATAACCTGTTTTTCTTCCTCGGCGTTGCCGCCGTGGTGGTGATGCTGCTGACCTTCGACGTCAGTTTCGTCGAGTTATGGCAGCACCTCTGTCATGCAGGCTACTGGCTGATTCCCATCGTGGGCGTGTGGATCTTCATCTACGGCATCAACGCCCTCTCGTGGCAGACCATCATCCGCAGCAAGTGCGAAGAGGGCGAGCATGTCAGTTTCTGGCGTATCTATCGCCTGACCATCACGGGCTATGCCCTGAACTATGCTACGCCCGTTGGAGGGTTAGGGGGAGAGCCTTACCGCATCATGGAACTGTCTAAGGACATCGGCAACCAGCGCGCCACCTCGTCAGTCATTCTCTATGCGATGATGCATTTCTTCGCCCATTTCTGGTACTGGTTCAGCAGTATCTTTATCTATCTGGCGCTGGCAGCCATCGGCGACCTGCCCATCAACACGGCCATTGGCACGTTGTTGGGCATCGTTATCGTATTCTGCCTCATCGCCTTCTATATCTTCTCGAAGGGCTATCGCAACGGACTGGTGGCAAATGTCATCCGCTGGTTAGGGCATATCCCTGGCTTGAGGGGGTGGAGCGCCCGCTTCCAACAGCGTCATGCCGAGGCCCTGCATAATATCGACGAACAGATCGCCGCCCTCCATGCCACCGACAAACGGGCCTTCTACCGCAGTCTGCTGTTGGAGTATCTGTCGCGTGTCGTCCAGAGCAGTGAGGTGATGTTCATGCTGCTGCTCTTCGGCATCGACTGTGGCGGCGGTTTCTCCGGGCTGTTGCTCACGTTCCTCCACAGTTTCCTGATTGTATCCTTCACGACGCTCTTTGCCAACCTCATCGGCTTCCTGCCGATGCAGTTGGGTGTCCAGGAAGGCGGTTTCGTACTCTCTATTGCCGCCCTCGGCCTGTCGGCGGCGCTGGGCATCTTCGTGAGTATCATCTGCCGTGTGCGTGAGATTATCTGGATCCTGATAGGTATCCTCCTGATGAAAATAGACAAGAATTAAAATATTACAACTATGGATAGAATCATGAATTATCTCGACAGAAACGAGTTTAACTTTGAGCCGAGTCAGAAAGTGGTCAATGCAATCAAGAACTTCGATCCCAAAACATTGTGCTTCTATACCCGTATCTATGATGAGGGTAAGAAGAGTGTCATCTCCGTTCGTGTGAGCGAGATCTACGGTGTACCTGAGGAGCAGGTGCTGCTCACATACGGCGGTGAGGATATGCTGAAGAACGCCATCCATTATTTCCTGATGCAAGGCGACAATAAGAAGATCCTCATCCCTGAGTTCTCATGGTGGTACTACAATCGCGTGGCCAGTGAGTGCGGTGGCACCTTCGAGATGTATCCCCTGCACGAGCAGGAAGATACTTTCGCCTACGATATTGATGAGGTGATCGAATACACCAACCGCGTACACCCCCGTATGCTGCTGCTGGCATCGCCCAACAACCCTACGGGTAACGGACTGATGCCTGATGAGATCGGCCGTATCATGGAGCATATCCCTGAGGATACGATGGTGCTCATCGATGAGGCATACGCCAGTTTCATCTCTACGGATACTGCCTATATTGCCCCGCTGGTGGACAAGTACGGCAATCTGATCATCTCGCGTACCCTGTCGAAGTTCTATGGTCTGCCTGGACTGCGCTGTGGTTTCGGCTTCATCGGCAAGGGGCATGACCAGTTCCTGAGTTATGTGAACAAGTACTTGGGCTATAACCGCTTCTCTGAGGCTGTAGCCCTGGCGGCCCTCGACAGCGACGAGCACTACCGTCACGTGGCCGATGACATGGAGTGGGGACGCCAACTCTATAAGAAGGAACTCGGCTCACTGCCAGGCTTCAAGGTGTATAGGTCGGTGGCCAACTTCATCCTCATCAAGTATCCCCTTGAGATCAAGGAGGCGCTGATGGAGGCCCTGAAGATCCAGGACTACAAGATCAAGTTCATGGGCGACAAGGGGTTGGAGTCATGCCTGCGCATCACGCTGGGTCGTAAGGAGCAGACGCAGACCGTCGTCGATACGATCCTGAAGGTATATCATAATCAATAAGGTATGATAGGAGTTATTTTGGCAGCAGGCATGGCCAGGCGCCTACGCCCGCTGACGGATACCATGCCGAAGTGTCTGCTGGAGGTCGGCGGCCGCACGCTCCTGGAGCGTACCGTCGATGCCATGCGTCAGGCAGGCATCAGCGAGTTCGTGGTGGTCACAGGCTATCGTGGCGACATGATCCGCGACTTCCTCGGATCCCTAAGTCACCAAGGACATCTGGTATTCCGCTTCCTCCACAACGCCGACTACGAACACAACAACAATATCTATTCGCTCTGGATGGCTGGTGAAGTGGTGCGTGGCAAGGACTTCCTGTTGATGGACAGCGATATCCTCTGCGATCCTGCCGCTGTCGTGCGTATCGCACAGGAGTCCACCGCCGCCCTGGCCGTGAATCGCCACGAGTGCGGAGAGGAGGAGATGAAGGTGGTGGTGGATGGCGACATGCGCATCACGGAGATCAGCAAGACCTGCCGTCCTGCTGACGCCATGGGCGAGAGTGTGGGCATCGAGAAGATCACTGCCGATTACAGCGAGGCTCTCTACAAGGAACTGGATCAGATGATCCTTGGGGAGAAACTCATCGATATCTTCTACGAGCGTGCCTTTGAGCGCCTCATCCCCCAGGGCCACACTTTCCGCGTGGTGGATACCAGCAGTTATTTCTCCTACGAGATCGACACCCCTGAGGATTACGAGCACGTCAAGAATCAGATTATCTAGTTTCATTTACCCTTCAGCCAGAGCGTAAAGTGTTGATTGACAGTGCTTTCGGCTGAAGGGTAAATATTTATATGCCACCGGTTTCTTCCACGGAGGCATTTTCCAATACCCATGACAGTCATTCCTTAGAGCCTGATCTTCTTTCCCAGGAGGCTATCTGGTAGTAATTTGACAATTGTCAAACGATCATCTGACAATTGTCAGACATTCGTTTGACAATTGTCAAATTGTTGGGTGATGGCTCTGGAGGAAAGGCCCTCAGCACTTTGTACCTGCCTGTGAACACGTCAGGAATGCCTTTCAGCCGTACTGGCTGATGATCAACAAGTTGGGGCCTGGCTGAAAGGTAAATTAATTTCAGAATCGTTTTTTTAAACACCTTCAGTACGCCCACCTCTGCAGCACTTTTGGCATCATGACAGCAAAGTAATGAAGATTATCTGGAATAATTTGTTGTTTTTTCGCCCAAATATTCGTATCTTTGTAACCGATTAATGAAAGTGAAGATGAAACAGACTAAATTATGGATGCTGGCCGCCATCCTGACCATCTGCGGTGCAATTGTATTCTTAGTTTGCACTAACAGCGACGAGGCCCCCGCTGTTGTCACGGAGGTCAGCGTTACGCCAAGTCAGAGCCGCGTGGGCTATTCTGCCTGGGACACGCAGGTCAGTTACACCCACTGCGACCCGTTGCCCAAGACGGGCAAGCCCGAACTGGTCAGCGGCACGTGGGAGATGAACGACGGCATCCTGCAGCATAGGGCATGTGAGCAGGCCCCGCTCGCCATCTGTAACTATGTCATCCCCTCCGACCACTACACCATCGAGTGCACTGCCAGAAAGGACGGCGGTCAGGAGGGTTTCATCATTGTGTTCAACTATGTGGATGCGCAGCACTACTGCTGGCTGAACTTCGGCTGCGGTGGCAATACGCAGCACGCCATCGAACAGACGAGCGGCGACAACAGAATGCAGTTGGCCGTGCGCCCCGGCAGCGTGGAAACAGGAAAGTGGTATGACGTGAAACTGACCGTGGCCGGCGACAGCGTCAAGGCGTGGCTCGACGATGAACTCGTGTTCGACGAAGTGCTCTAAACCGATATTCCCCTTTGGCTATAGCCATCATGCTCGTGATGCTGCAGGTTCGAAGGAAAAAAGGTCTTCTCGATGTAAATAACAAGCAAAGTCTATTTTTACCCTTTCCTCCAAAGCGGCAGGCCCGCTTTGGAGAATTTTTTGCTTCAAACCTGCAGAATCTGCAAAAATCATGGCAGAATCTGCAAAAAAAAGTATCAAAATATGCAAAATCTTTAGCGACAGGCATTTCGGGTGCTGTTATTTGGGGGATTTTTGTTACCTTTGCACTCATTAATAATAATATACAGGCAATGAGACAGACGAGACATTGGATGCTTGCCCTGTGGCTAAGCATATTATGCACAGTTGCATTTGCATCATGTACGGCAAATGATGATAATCTACCGGAGATGCAGCCCACCGTACAGCGCATTGTGGAGCGAGGCAAATTGCTGGTGGGAACCACTGGCGACTATCGTCCGCTGTCCTACCGCGAGACTGACGGCAATTACTGGGGCTTCGGCATCGATATGGCTGAGAAGATAGCGGAGCGTATCGGTGTAGGCATTGAGTTCGTGCAGACCTCATGGCCCACACTGACGGCCGACGTGCTGACCGATCCTCAGACCTTCGACTTGGCCATCGGAGGCATCACTATCACTGATGCCCGCAAGGAAACGATGCTGATGAGCGACGGTTATCTGGTTAATGGAAAGACCATTCTCTGTCGTGCTGCTGATGCCGACCGTTATCACTCCTTGGGCGACATCGATAAGCCCGAAGTGCGTGTGATGGTGAACCCCGGCGGGCTGAACGAGAAGTTTGCCAACGAGAACCTCACTCATGCCACCATCATCGTGTATGACAAGAACGAGGCGATTCCCTCGCAGGTGGCCGAGGGCAGCGCTGACGTGATGATTACCGAGATTACTGAGGCACCATGGTACGTGCAGAACGACCCTCGCCTTGCAGCCCCTCTTCTGAACTTTCCCTTCACCCACGGAGAGATTGGTGTGCTGATGCGTAAGGGACAGGATGACCTCCTCAATCTCGTCAATACCGTTATCGCACAGATGAAGGCTGAAGGAACCCTGCGCCAACTCTGCGAGAAGTACGGACTATCGTATGGCTATTAATCTGACTCTGTCACAGTCGTGCCCTAAATTTACTCTCCATATTATATAGTAGCCAGTGGCAATGATACGAAGAAAAACGGGAATTATTTGTTTTTTCAATCAAATCTTTGTACCTTTGCACCCGCTATTATATATAATAAGGTAAATGAGCGCTTTCAAGAAGAAGAGAAGATGGCACTGCCTGTCTGGTCAGCAACCTACGGAGATGGACAAGACCATCATGTACTGGGAGAACAAGGGTAAGGAAGTGCCGACGCGCGAACTGATCAAGACGCCAGAGCAGATAGAGGGCATTCGCAGAGCGGGTGTCGTGAATACGGGCGTACTTGATGCCGTGGCTGCCGCCATCCATGAGGGTATGAATACGCTGGAGATCGACCAGATATGCCGTCAGTACTGCGAGGAGCACAATGCCATCCCTGCCTGTCTGAACTACGGTGGCGATGATGAGACACCTCCTTTCCCCATGAGTGTCTGCACTTCGATCAACGAGGTAGTGTGCCATGGCGTGCCCAAGGAGGAGGACGTGCTTGTGGAAGGCGATATCATCAACGTGGATTTCACCACAATCCTTGATGGCTACTATGCTGATGCCAGTCGTATGTTCATCATTGGCAAGACCACACCAGAGAAGGAACAACTGGTGCGCGTGGCGAAGGAGTGTCTGGAGATTGGTATGGAGGCCGCCAAACCCTACGGTTTCGTGGGTGACATCGGCCACGCCATCGAGAAGCATTGCAAGAAATACGGCTATGGCATCGTGCGCGATCTGGCTGGTCATGGGGTAGGGTGTCACTTCCATGAGGAGCCCGACGTGAATCACTACGGTCATCGCGGCACGGGTATGCTGCTCGTGCCCGGTATGGTGTTTACCATCGAGCCGATGATCAATATGGGTACGTGGAAGGTCTTTATTGATGCTGATGATCCGTATGGCTGGGAGGTGATCACCGAGGACGAGAAGCCCAGTGCCCAGTGGGAACATACGCTGCTGATGACGGAGCACGGGGTAGAGGTATTAAGTCGCTAGGGATAGGATGTCCTAGGCAATCCTAGGAAATTCTAGGCAATCCTAGGCAATCCTAGGAAATTAGAGAACGATGAAGGATATATATATATTAGGTATAGAGTCGAGTTGCGACGATACGTCTGCGGCAGTGCTGAAGAACGGTATTTTGCTGTCGAACGTGACGGCCTCGCAGGCTGTGCATGAGGCGTATGGCGGTGTGGTGCCTGAACTGGCATCGCGGGCGCATCAGCAGAATGTGGTGCCCGTGGTGGATCAGGCCATTAAGAAGGCCGGCATCACGAAGGAACAACTATCGGCTGTCGCCTTTACGAGAGGTCCTGGTCTGATGGGCTCGCTGCTTGTGGGTGTGAGTTTCGCCAAGGGTTTCGCCAGAAGTCTGGGTGTTCCCTTGATAGATGTGAACCATCTGCAAGGGCATGTGATGGCACATTTCATCAAAGAGTCGGAAGATGACACTAACCAGCCGTCGCTGCCGTTCCTCTGTCTGTTGGTGAGTGGCGGCAATTCGCAGATTGTGAAGGTGAATGCCTACAACGACATGGAGGTGCTTGGGCAGACCATTGACGATGCGGCTGGCGAAGCCATCGACAAGTGTTCGAAGGTGATGGGACTCGGCTATCCGGGGGGACCGATTATTGACCGATTGGCGCGTCAGGGTAATCCGAAAGCCTACACATTCGCCGAGCCGAATATCCCCAACCTCGACTATAGTTTCTCGGGCCTGAAGACCTCGTTCCTCTACTCCCTGCAGAAATGGGTGGCGGAAGATCCCGATTTCATTGAGCATCACAAGGAGGACATTGCCGCATCACTGGAATGGACAATCGTGGATATTCTGATGAAGAAACTGAAGAAGGCCGTGAAGCAGACAGGCATCAAGCACGTGGCCGTGGCTGGCGGCGTGAGTGCCAATAATGGCTTGCGTAATGCCTTCTATGATGCGCAGAAACGCTATGGCTGGACCATCTATATACCAAGATTCAGTTATACGACGGACAATGCAGCGATGATCGGCATCGTGGGCTATTATAAATATCTCGATGGGGAATTCTGCTCGATCGATGCCCCCGCGTTCTCAAAGGTTACTTTTGAGTAAGGATGAAAAAGATAAAAAGTAAAGATATGGATTTTGAAAGTAAGGTAATTAGTAAGGAAGTCAGCGATATCCTATGGGAGACGGAGAAGACCGTCGGTACGGCTGAGAGTTGTACGGGTGGGCGCATAGGAGAGGCTATGATTGCCGTGCCTGGTGCCTCGAAGTATTTCAAGGGTGGCATTATCTCCTATGTCAATGAGATTAAGGAGAACCTGCTGGGTGTGGATCACCAGTTGTTGGAGGAGAAAACGGCTGTTTGTGAGGAGGTTGCCATCGCCATGGTGAAAGGCGCCTGTAAGGCGCTGAATACGGACTATGCCATCTCGGCAACAGGTGTGGCAGGACCCGGTGGTGGCACCAAGGAGACCCCTGTGGGTACCATCTGGCTCGCATGCGGCAGTCAGGACAGGGTTGTGACACTGAAACTGGAGGAGGATCAGGGGCGTGACGTGAATCTAGCCAATGCCACCAACAAGGCAATGGAGTTGTTTCTCGACTATTTGAAGGAAGAAGATAACCCTAGACCTGTCCTTGAAGGTTAAAAAAAATTAATTCTTCGTTTTCCTGTTCTTGTAATCGTTTGAATCTCGACTAAAATGTGTACCTTTGCACCCTGTTTGGAATAAGTAAGTGTAAATCACAAGTAAAAAGTAGATAGAAATGTCTAAGATTTGTCAAATTACAGGAAAGAAGGCACAGATTGGTTGCAATGTGTCTCACTCAAAGCATCGCACGAAGAGAAGTTTTGACGTCAACCTTTTCAGCAAGAAGTTCTACTATGTAGAAGAGGATTGCTGGATTCAGTTGAAGATTAGTGCTGCTGGTCTTCGTATGATTAATAAAGTTGGCCTTGATGCCGCATTGAAATATGCTGTTGCCAAGGGCTTCGTCGATTGGAAGGATATTAAAGTGATAGGAGATTAATAACGATGGCAAGCAAGAAAGCAAAGGGTAATCGCGTGCAGGTGATTCTGGAATGCACTGAGCATAAAAACAGTGGTATGCCCGGAACCAGCCGTTATGTGACTACGAAGAACCGCAAGAATACGCCGGAGCGTATGGAGTTGATGAAGTATAACCCCATCCTGAAGAAGATGACTCTTCACAAGGAGATTAAATAATACGACTGAAGTATGGCAAAGAAAACCGTTGCTAACCTCCATGAAGGTTCAAAGGATGGTCGCGCTTACACAAAGGTAATCAAGATGGTGAAGAGCCCCAAGACGGGTGCTTACATCTTTGATGAGCAGATGGTTCCCAACGAGGACGTTCAGAAATTCTTCAAGAATTAATTATTCTCAGATAAAAATGAGAGGCTGCAGATAATTTGCAGCCTCTTTTTTTGTCCATTTCATCGAAAAGCATTATCTTTGCAGTCGTAATACATGGCAATATGGGAATATTTGGTTTTTTCAATAAAGAAAAGAAAGAAACACTCGACAAGGGACTGGAGAAGACCAAGACGAGTGTGTTTGATAAACTGGCACGTGCCGTAGCAGGCAAGTCGAAGGTCGATGATGATGTGCTGGACAATCTGGAGGAAGTGCTGATCACCAGTGACGTGGGTGTGGATACGACGCTGAAGATTATTGAGAGGATCGAAGAGCGCGTTGCCCGCGATAAATATGTCAATACCTCAGAACTTAATGCTATCCTACGTGATGAGATTGCCGACCTGTTGGCAGAGAACAATACGGAAGACAATGACAACTGGGATTTGCCCGGTGATCATAAGCCTTATGTCATCCTTGTCGTTGGTGTGAACGGCGTTGGTAAGACCACCACCATTGGTAAACTGGCCTGGCAGTTCAAGCAGGCAGGTAAGAAGGTGTATCTCGGTGCTGCCGATACGTTCCGTGCCGCAGCCGTGGAGCAACTCTGTATTTGGGGCGAACGGGTAGGGGTGCCCGTCGTGAAACAGCAGATGGGCAGCGATCCAGCCAGTGTGGCGTTTGACACACTCTCCAGTGCCAAGGCCAACGGCGCCGACGTCGTGCTGATTGATACGGCTGGTCGTCTCCATAATAAGGTAGGACTGATGAATGAGTTGAAGAAAATCAAGGACGTGATGAAGAAAGTGCTGCCAGAGGCGCCTGACGAGGTGATGCTAGTGCTCGACGGTTCTACAGGTCAGAACGCCTTTGAACAGGCCAAGCAGTTTGCGGCAGTCACCCAGATTACGTCGTTAGCCATTACCAAACTCGACGGTACGGCCAAAGGTGGGGTGGTGATAGGTATTTCTGACCAGTTGAAAGTGCCTGTGAAATATATCGGACTGGGTGAGGGGATGGAGGACCTGCAACTTTTCAACAAACGACAGTTTGTGGATTCGTTGTTTGATATTGAACATTGAAGATTGAACATTGAAGAAGACGGTCGATATCATATCACTTGGATGCTCGAAAAACCTGGTGGACTCTGAGATCCTGATGGGGCTCTTCGAGGCGGGTGGTTATCATTGTACCCACGATAGTGATGACCCTCAGGGCGAGATCGTCGTTGTCAATACCTGTGGTTTCATTGCTGATGCCAAGGAAGAGAGTATCAACACCATTCTGGAGTTTGCCCAAGCCAAGACAGAAGGAAGGATAAAAAAACTCTTTGTCATGGGTTGTCTGTCGGAGCGTTATTTGGCCGACTTGGAGAAGGAGATCCCAGAGGTGGATGGCTGGTATGGGAAGTTCAACTATAAGCAGTTACTCCAGGATCTCGAAGGGGATCAGTTTGAGGCTTGTGAAGGGAAGCGTCATATCACGACGCCACGCCACTATGCCTATCTGAAGATTTCGGAAGGCTGTGACCGTCACTGCGCCTATTGTGCGATTCCCTTGATTACTGGTCGTCACCAGAGTCGTCCGATGCAGGAGATTCTCGACGAGGTGCGTCAGTTGGTGGCCGATGGTACGAAGGAATTTAATGTTATCGCGCAGGAACTGACTTATTATGGTATAGATATCGACGGCAAGCAGCATATTGCGGAACTCATTGAGAAGATGGCGGATATCCCTGGTGTGGAATGGATTCGTCTGCACTATGCCTATCCGACACATTTCCCTTGGAATCTGCTCCGTGTGATGCGGGAGAAGAAGAATGTCTGTAAATATCTGGACATTGCCCTGCAGCATATCTCTGACAATATGCTGTTAAGAATGCAGCGCCATGTGACAAAGGCAGAAACCTACGAACTGATCGAGCGCCTGCGCAAGGAAGTGCCCGGGATTCATATACGTACCACCTTGATGGTAGGTTTCCCTGGAGAGACGGAGGCGGACTTCGAGGAACTGAAGGAATTCGTGAAATGGGCCCGTTTCGAAAGGATGGGTGCCTTTGCCTATTCTGAGGAAGAAGGAACTTATTCCGCCCAGCACTATGAAGACGATGTGCCAGAGGATGTAAAGCGGTACCGGCTTGACAAACTGATGCGCATCCAACAGAATGTCAGTGCGGAACTGGAGGCAGACAAAATAGGTCAGATACTGAAGGTAATCATCGACCGCAGGGAAGGTGACTATTATGTGGGACGGACAGAATACTGTTCTCCAGAGGTGGATCCCGAGGTGCTCATCCCCGCCTCAGAACGGAGACTGACTATCGGCAACTTTTATGAAGTGAAGATCACTGATTCGGAGGAATTTGACTTATACGGATCAACAATCAATAATCATATATGACTAACAAAGATTATATCGCAGAATTAGCGGAGAAGACGGGTTATACACTCGACGACACGCAGAAAATGGTGAATGTCATCATTCAGACGATGGGAGACCATTTCCAGGAAGACGGTACTGTGGTCGTACCGACTTTCGGGACTTTTGAGGTCAAGAAAAAGTTGGAGCGAATCATGGTGAATCCATCCACGGGTCAGCGTATGCTTGTTCCGCCAAAATTGGTGCTCAATTTTAAGCCCAATGCAAACTGGAAAGAGCGTGTAAAGAATGGAGGAACCAAGTGATGGGAAAGATGACGATACAGGATATGGTCAAGACGCTGATGGAGCGTCATGAACTGACGAAGAAAGATGCTGTTGCATTTGCCAATGCCATGTTTGATATTATCCAACAGGCACTGGATCGTGACAAGATCGTTAAGGTCAAGGGACTTGGCACCTTTAAGATTATCGATGTGGATGCCCGTGAGAGCGTGAATGTCAATTCTGGTGAGCGGGTGCTGATAGAAGGTCATAATAAGATCACGTTCACCCCGGATGCACTGATGAGGGAACTGGTGAATAAGCCGTTCTCGCAGTTCGAAACTGTCGTACTGAAGGATGGGGTGGATTTCGAGGATGGTACCACGGAGGAAGAGAATGTTGATGACCCGTCATTAATGCCATTGGTAGATTTTGGAACACATGGACCCTCTAATGAGATTCCGATTGTCTTGGGCGAGGAGGCTAAACTGGAGCCAGAACCTGAACCCGAGCCTGAGCCACTTCCCGAACCAGGACCAACTTTGGAACCAGAAATGTTATCTGAACCTTCCCCAGAGTCGGAACCCGCATCCGGGCTGGAAACTGTTCCAGAGCCTGAGGAGGAACCTGCTCCAGAACCTGAGGAAGAATCAGATGCTGAGCCAGAGGAAGAATCTGCCTATGTTGAATTGGAAGAAGACTCCAACAGGAAGAAATGGCTGATTCCACTCATTGCCTGTCTGTTGGGACTTATTGGCGGATATCTCATAGGCAGTTATTACCCATTGACCAATCTCATGTCAAAGGATGAGGCGAAGGTAGAACAACCAGATACTATGAAGGTTAAGAAGGCGGTAGTACCTTCTGCGAAGCCTGTCACACCAGTGAAGGAACAGGCTCCCAAGGACACCGTAGCCACCAACGTGAAACCCGCTAAGCGGGGGACTGCTCCAGAAGTGAAGCCTGAGGCTCCAAAGCCCGTTGAAACGAAACCTGCTCCACAACAGGAAATAACCCAGTATGAAGTCGATCCTGCCAAGTATGAGGCCATGGATGCGCGTGTACGCACCGGTGCCTATAAAATTATAGGAACAGACCGTATTGTCAAGGCGAAAGAAGGGGATAACATCCTCAAGATATCACGCCGTACCTTAGGTCCTGATATGGAGTGCTATATGGAGGTTTATAATGGTCTGAAAGTCTCTTCGGAACTGAAGGTTGGACAGGAAATCAAGATTCCGAAACTACAGTTGAAGAAGAAAAAGAAGCCGCAGACTGTGAAGGAATAGGGATAGAATGAAAAAGTTTCTTAAAACTTAGGTTTTGGGAAACTTTTTTAATATTATTTAGACAGGTAAATGCATGGATAATCCCATTTATTCACTACTTTTGCGGTCAAATTAAGGAAACAATAAAAGAGTAAATATTATGGCAGAAGCTATTGACATCCGTGAGTTAAATATCCGGATAGAACAACAAAGTGCATTCGTGACGAATCTGGTGACAGGTATGGATCGTGTCATCGTGGGACAAAAGCATCTCGTAGATTCACTGCTTATCGGACTGCTGAGTGATGGACATATTCTGTTGGAAGGTGTACCTGGACTTGCCAAGACATTGGCTATCAAGACCCTTTCGCAGTTGATAGACTCAGACTACAGCCGTATCCAGTTCACGCCCGATCTTCTTCCTGCAGATGTCATCGGTACGATGATCTATTCACAGAAAGATGAGAAGTTCCAGGTGAAGAAGGGTCCGGTGTTTGCCAACTTCATATTGGCAGATGAGATCAACCGTGCACCGGCAAAGGTGCAGAGTGCACTTCTCGAAGCCATGCAGGAGAAACAGGTGACCATTGGCAGTTCCACCTTCCAACTCCCCAATCCCTTCCTCGTGATGGCTACACAGAATCCGATAGAGCAGGAGGGTACCTATCCGTTGCCCGAGGCACAAGTCGATCGTTTCATGCTGAAAGTGGTCATCGACTATCCTTCTCTGGACGAGGAAAAGAAGATTATCCGTGAGAATATCGCTGGTGAGATGCCGACGGTGACGCCTGTGACGACAGCCGAAGAGATCCTGAAGGCCCGTGGCGTGGTTCGGGAGGTGTATATCGACGAGAAGATCGAACAGTATATTGCAGATATTGTGTTTGCCACCCGTTATCCTGACCGTTATGGTTTGAAGGATTTGAAGGATATGATTTCTTTCGGTGGTTCGCCCCGTGCCAGCATCAACCTTGCCAAGGCTGCCCGCGCATACGCTTTCATCAAGCGTCGTGGCTATGTAGTTCCTGAGGATGTACGTGCCGTGGCTCATGATGTGCTGCGCCATCGTATCGGTCTGACCTATGAGGCCGAAGCCAGCAATATCACCAGTGAGGAAATCGTCTCAAAGATTATCAATAAGGTCGAAGTCCCTTAACATAGGACCGCCTAGGATTGCCTAGGATCGCCTAGAAGAATTATGGAAACATCAGAGATCATCAAGAAAGTCCGTAAGATTGAGATCAAGACCCGTGGCTTGAGTTCAAACATCTTCGCTGGCCAGTACCATTCCGCCTTCAAGGGTAGGGGGATGGCCTTTAGTGAGGTGCGCGAGTATCAGTTCGGTGATGATGTGCGGGATATCGACTGGAATGTGACTGCCCGTTTCCACCGCCCTTACGTCAAGGTGTTTGAGGAAGAGCGCGAACTGACGGTGATGCTGCTGATCGACGTTAGTGGATCGTTGGATTTCGGCACACAGAAGCAGATGAAGCGCGACATGGTGACGGAGATTGCTGCTACCATTGCTTTCAGCGCCATCCAGAACAATGATAAGATTGGTGTGGTTTTCTTTTCCGATAAGATTGAAAAGTATATCCCACCTAAAAAGGGCCGTAAGCATATCCTCTATATCATCCGTGAGATGCTTGACTTCCAGCCGGAATCCAAGCGGACGGACGTAAAGCAGGCTGTGGAGTTCCTGTCGAGCGTACAGAAACGCCGTACGACGGCATTCATCCTCAGTGATTTCTATGTCCGTAATGATTTTCAGCAGTCTTTGCAGATATGTAACCGTAAGCATGATGTGGTGGCAATACAGGTCTATGACCAGCGTGCCAGAGAGTTGCCGGATGTCGGACTGATGAAGGTGGTGGATGCAGAGACGGGTTATGAACAGTATGTGGATACGGGCTCCAAGCGTCTGCGCCAGGCATATCAAAGATATTGGATGAACCGTCAGGCAGAACTACAGGATACTTTCAATAAGAGTAATGTTGACAATGTGAGCATCGCCACAAACGAGGATTTCGTGAAATCCCTGCTGATGTTGTTTAAACAGAGAAGTTGATGAAAAGATATATTCTTCTTATAATATTAGTTGCGAGAACGTTGCAGATATCTGCGCAAGTATCGGTGGAGGCAGTGATTGACTCCATTCAGATATTTGTGGGCCAGCAGGCTCATGTGACGTTGACAGCCAATGCTCAGGAAAATGCGAAGATAGAGTTCCCTCAGTTCAAGCCCACAGAGTACATCACACCAGGTGTGGAGGTGCTGGCGAGTCATGAACTGGAAAAGAAAGAACTTGATAACGGATTTGTTGCCAGATCAGTGGCCTACACCTTGACATCCTTTGATGACACCTTATATTATCTCCCGCCCATGACGGTGAAGATAGATGGCAAGCCTTATAAAAGTAAGAGTCTGGCCCTTAAAGTACTGACGATTGAGGTGGATACAACCAATGTGGAACAGTTCTTTGGGCCAAAGGATGTACAGGATAATCCTTTCCAATGGAGTGACTGGAGCCTGTCGTTCTGGCTGAGTGTCCTGCTGCTTGTACTGCTGGCCTTCTGCTATTACCTCTATCTCAGGTTGCGCGACAATAAGCCGATCATTAGTCGTATTCGAATTGTCAAACGTCTGTTACCTCATCAGAAGGCCATGAAGGAAATTGAGCAGATTAAGGCTGAGAAGATGGTGACATCGGAGAACTCAAAGGAATACTACACCAGGCTGACGGATACACTCCGTAAGTATATCGAGGAGCGCTATGGCTTCAATGCGATGGAGATGACCAGCAGTGAGATTATTGAGAAACTGATGGCCACTCAGGACGAGAAGGCGCTGTCAGAGTTGCGTCATCTGTTCCTGACGGCTGATCTCGTGAAGTTCGCCAAATACTCGACACTGATCAATGAGAATGATCAGAACCTCGTCAATGCCATAGAGTTCATCAATCAGACGAAACTGGAGAATGTGCCTGTGGAGGAGACGGTGAAACCGCAACTCTCGGAAGAGGATCAGCGTTCACAGAAAGCACGTCGTATCCTGAAGGTCGCCATCACTACGATTTCCGTGGTATGTGTGTTGCTTTTCACTTATGTGCTGTATATGCTCTATCAGTTGTTAAATTAAAAGGAATCCCATGGAATTTGCCAATAGAGAATATCTGCTTTTACTCCTGCTTCTCATACCTTATTTCATCTGGTATGTGATGTACAGGAAGAAGACTGAGCCGACGATGCGGATGAGTGACACCTTTGCCTTCCGCTATGCGCCGAGAAGTTGGAAGGTGATGCTGATGCCACTGTCCTTGATCCTCAGAATGTTGGCTTTTGTGATAATCGTGTTGGTGCTCGCCCGTCCACAGACACAGAATTCCTGGAAGAGCGAAACTGTTGAGGGTATTGATATCATGCTGGCGATGGACGTCTCTACCAGTATGCTGGCAGAAGACCTGAAGCCCAACCGCATCGAGGCTGCCAAACAGGTGGCTGCAGAATTTATCTCTGGACGCCCCAACGATAATATAGGTTTGACGATCTTTGCTGGCGAGTCGTTTACCCAGTGTCCGATGACGACGGATCATACTTCCTTGCTGAACCTCCTGCAGAATGTGCGTACCGACATAGCCGCACGTGGTCTGATAGAAGATGGTACGGCCATCGGCATGGGACTGGCCAATGCCGTCTCCCGCCTGAAGGAATCGAAGGCAAAAAGCAAGGTGGTGATCCTGTTGACGGATGGTAGTAATAACCGTGGTGACATCTCGCCGATGACAGCGGCAGAGATTGCCAGGAGCCTTGGCATCCGTGTATATACCATCGGTGTGGGAACGAATAATGTGGCACCATACCCGATGCCTGTGGCTGGTGGTGTACAGTATGTGAACATCCCGGTGGAGATTGACACGAAGACCCTCAGCGAGATTGCTTCCGCCACGGAAGGTGACTTCTACCGTGCCACGAATACGAAGGAATTGCGTAATATCTATAAGGAGATCGACAAACTGGAGAAAAGCAAGTTGAATGTGAAGAAGTTCAGTAAGAAGTACGAGGCCTATCAGCCTTTCGCCCTCGCAGCCATCATCGCCCTGTTGTTGGAGATCCTATTGCGTATAACCATATTCAGGAGGATACCGTAATATGTTCAGATTTGAAGACCCCATATATCTCTACCTGCTGGTGCTGATTCCCATATTGGCACTCATCAGGTTTATTTCCTACAGGAACCAGAAGAAACGGCTCCGTAAGTTTGGTGATATCACATTGCTGAAAAGGTTGATGCCTGACGTGTCCCGTCTCCGCCCCTCCGTGAAGTTTTGGATTCTGCAAGGTGCCTTGGCTCTGCTCATCGTGATGCTGGCCCGTCCGCAGTTGGGTACGAAGATCAGCCATGAGAAGCGAGTAGGTATCGAGACGATCATTGTGATGGATATCAGTAACTCCATGCGGGCAGAGGATATCGTGCCCAGCCGTCTGGATCGCAGTAAGATGATGGTGGAGAATCTGGTTGACCATTTCTCCAATGACAAGATTGGTCTGATTGTCTTTGCGGGTGATGCTTTTGTGCAACTTCCCATCACGAGCGACCATGTCTCTGCCAAGATGTTCCTCAGCAGTATTGATCCGTCGATGATTGCCACCCAGGGAACGGATATCGCGCGGGCTATTGATATGGCTACCCACAGTTTTACGCAGGAGGAGGGCATAGGAAAGGCCATTGTGGTCATCACTGACGGCGAGGACCATGAGGGCGGGGCGGTAGTGTCTGCCAAGGCCGCCAAGGACAACGGGATGCGCGTCTATGTGCTTGGTGTCGGTTCTGTCAATGGTGCGCCTGTTCCCATTCCCGGTACGGGTGATTATATGAAGGACAATGCGGGCAATACCGTGATGTCTGCCCTGAACGAGGATATGTGTAAAGAGGTGGCTCAGGCTGGCGGTGGTGCCTATATCCATGTTGAGAACAACAGCGCTGCCCAGGAGCAACTCGACAATGAGTTGGACAAACTGTCCAAGAAAGAGACGACCTCTACCATGTACAGCGAGTTCGACGAGCAGTTCCAGGCCTTCGGCATACTGGCCTTGATATTGCTGATCCTTGAGATCTGTATATTTGACCGTAAGAACCCGTTGCTGAAAAATATCTCACTCTTTGGCAGCAGGAAGAAGGTGACGGCGATGTTGTTCCTCCTGATGACGATGACGGCTGTCGCACAGACAGACCGCCAGTATATCCGTCAGGGAAACAGGCAGTTTCATCGTGGTGACTATCCTGGGGCTGAGGTCTCTTATCGTAAGGCCATCGAGAAGAATCCCAAGAATCCGCAGGCTGCCTTTAACTTGGGCAACGCCTTGATGGCGCAGAAGAAAGACTCTGCCGCCGTGGAGCAGTTTGAGAGTGCCGCCAAGTTGGAGACCAATCCCCTTCGGAGGTCGCAGTCCTATCATAATATGGGTGTCGTTTGCCAGACGCATAAGATGTATGGTGAGGCCATTGAGGCCTACAAGAACGCCCTGCGCCTGAACCCGGATGATGACGAGACACGCTATAACCTCGTTCTCTGCAAGCATCTGAAACAGAAGCAGGATCAGAATAGGCAGAACCAGGATCAGCAGAACAATGATGACAAGAAGAACGACGACAAGAAAGACCAGCAGAAACCGGAGGAGAAACAGGATAAGCAGGATCAGAAGCAACAGGAACAGTCCAAGCCCCAGATGAGCAAGGAGAATGCGGAGCAGTTGTTGAATGCCGCTATCCAGAATGAAAAACAGACGCAGGACAAGTTGAAAAAGGCACAGCAACAGCCCCAGCGCCGTAACATCCAGAAGAATTGGTAGTCATGAAGCGATTATTTACGATAGTATGTTTGATGATGGCCGCGATAGCGGCGATGGCTCAGACACTGACAGGTTCTGCCCCCTCGCATGTCGCGGTGGGAGAGCAGTTCCGCCTGACATATACAGTCAACACCCAGAATGTCAGTGATTTCCGTGCTGGTGACATCCCAGGGGAACTGGAGGTGCTGATAGGTCCTAACCGCTCCACGCAGTCGAGTTATCAGATGATCAACGGCCATACGAGTTCCTCGTCGTCGATTACCTATACGTATATCGTCTGTGCCACCAAGAACGGTTCGTTCACCATTCCCCCGGCTCATGTCGTGGTAGGAGGTAAGAGCATCGCCTCTAATCCTCTGACAATCAAGGTGTCTGGCTCCGCACAGAGTAATGGCAGCATGTCCCGTCAGCACCAGCAGGATGACGGTGGCGAGATTAGGGATGCAGGTAGTCAGATCTCCGGCTCCGATCTCTTCATCAAGGTGAGTGCCAACAAGAAACGGGTTCATGAGCAGGAGCCAATCTTGCTGACCTATAAGGTCTATACGCTTGTGGGACTGACGAGTCTGCGTGGTGATATGCCCGACCTTAAGAGTTTCTACACACAGGAGGTGGATCTGCCGCAGCAGAAGAGTTTCTCCATAGAGACCTTTAATGGCCGTCCGTACAAGACCACGACATGGAGCCAGTACGTCATGTTCCCCCAGATGACAGGAAAGTTGGAGATTCCCAGTATCACCTTCGAGGGTATCGTCGTACAGCAGAACCGCAACATTGACCCCTTTGAGGCATTCTTCAATGGCGGTTCCGGCTATGTGGAGGTAAAGAAGAAAATCGTGGCTCCTGGCATCGAGATCCAGGTGGATCCCCTGCCGGAACGTCCTGCCAACTTTTCTGGTGGCGTCGGAAAGTTCAATCTCTCTGCACGACTCGACAAGACAGAGGTGAAGGCCAATGACCCCGTTTCCATACAGGTGATCGTCAGTGGTACAGGAAATCTGAAACTCATTAAACAGCCCACCATCAATATCCCCAAGGACTTTGACAGGTATGAGCCGAAGATCACGGATAAGACCAAACTGACAACCAATGGCATTGAAGGCTCCATGATCTACGATATCCTGGTGGTACCGCGCCATCAGGGCAAATATGAGATTCCACCAGTGGAGTTTACTTATTTCGATACTTCAGAGAATGCCTATAAGACCGTTAAGAGTGAGTCGTTTACGCTTGACGTCGCCAAGGGTTCTGGAGCAGCGTCCGTCAATGATTTCTCAGGTCAGACGGATCTGCAGGAGTTGACAAAGGATATCCGCTATATCAAGACAGGCGACACCCGCCAGCACTCACTTGATGATTTTTTCTTTGGTTCTACCGGTTACTGGGTATCACTGTCCTTGCTGGCACTGGTGTTCATCACCCTATTCATCGTATTCCGCCAGCGGGCCATCGATAATGCCAATGTCACCAAGATGCGGGGTAAGAAGGCCAATAAGGTGGCGACAAAACGTCTGAAGAAAGCAGCCCGCCTGATGACGGACAACAAGCCTGGTGAGTTCTACGACGAGGTACTCCGTGCCCTGTGGGGCTATGTCGGTGACAAACTGACCATCCCTGTCGAACAACTCTCACACGATAACATCAGTCAGCGGCTCTCCGAGCGTAACGTCGGTGAGGAGACCGTCAGCCAGTTTATGGGTGCCCTCGACGAGTGTGAGTTTGAACGCTATGCACCGGGTGATCCGAAGGGTAATATGAATAAGGTATATGATAAGGCCATTACTGCCATTGAGCAGATCGAGGCCACGATGAAGAAACGGCGTCCGTCAGCGAAGACCGCTGTGCTTCTCCTGATGTTGCTGATACCAGCAGCAGGACAGGCTGTCACTAAGGCCGAGGCCGACAGTGCATATACTCGAGGAGAGTACCAGCAGGCCATCAAGGATTATGAGGCCTTGCTAAAGCAGGGAGCCTCTGCCGCTCTTTACTATAACCTGGGTAATGCCTATTACCGTTCGGAGAACATCACTCGGGCCGTGCTGAACTATGAGCGGGCCCTGCTACTCTCGCCTGGCGACCGTGATATCCGCTTCAACCTCCAGATAGCGCAGGCGAAGACCATCGACAAAATCGTGCCCGAGTCGGAGATGTTCTTCTTCACATGGTACAGATCACTGGTAAACCTGATGAGCGTCGATGGCTGGGCCCGTAGCGCATTGGTGTCCCTGACTCTGGTGATCATTCTCCTGCTGGTCTATCTGTTCTCTAATCTTATATGGCTCCGTAAGATAGGCTTCTTCGGCGGCATAGTGCTGTTGGTGTTGTTTGCACTGAGTAATATCTTTGCCTGGCAGCAGAAACAAAACCTGCTCTTCCGTAAAGGAGCCATCGTTATCACTCCGTCAGTGACGGTCAAGAGTACACCTGCCAGCAATGGTACCGACCTCTTCATTCTCCACGAGGGAACGAAGGTGACGATAACTGACGGCTCGATGAAGGACTGGAAGGAAATTCGTATTGCTGACGGCAAGGAAGGATGGATTGAGGGTAAACAACTGGAGGAGATCTGATGACGGCACTACAGACGATACTCATGGAAGCCCAGGGCTTGCTGCCGATGTTGGAATCATTCGACAGGGAGGCTTTGTTGGCAGTCAATGGCAGCGACTCCTTGTTCCTCGACCGTATGGCTCATGTGCTGACGACGGCCATCACATGGGTTCCACTCTATGTCAGTCTTTTCATTGTAGTGCTGAGAAACAATGAGAACTTCCGTAAGGTATTGATGATCCTTGGGGCCGCTGGCCTGTGTGTGTTGTTGGCTGGTACTGTCGATGACCTGATCGTCAAGCCCACCGTTGCCAGGTGGCGCCCTACGCATGATCCCGTTATCGGAGCAGCGGTGGATGTCGTCGATGGTTACAGGGGAGGAAGGTATGGTTTCTTCTCCGCCCACGCCGCCAACACATTCAGCATCGCCATATTCTTCTGCTGGCTCATCAGAAGCCGACTACTTTCTACGGCCATGATCACCTGGTCACTGACAAACTGTTGGACGCGCCTTTACTTGGGTGTTCATTTCCCAGGAGATATCCTCGTGGGACTGACATGGGGTTTCCTCGTCGGCACCATTGTCTATTTCCTTTTCTACCGACTGACGCGTAACATGACCTCAGGTCGGCGGCTCATCTCCTCGCAATACACATCTACGGGCTATCAGCACAAAGACTGTGACATCCCTGTCGTTGTCCTGGTCTTTACACTGGTCTTTGCCCTGATAAAATCCTGTATCCTATGACGTCCGATCCCAGACATATCCATATCAGCGAGTACAACTATCCGCTGCCCGACGAGCGTATCGCCAAGTTTCCGATAGCCCGGCGCGACCATTCCAAACTGCTCATCTACAACAAGGGTGAGGTAGGGGAGGATGTGTTCTATCATCTTCCTGACTATCTGCCGGAGGGATCCTTGATGGTGTTTAACAATACGAAGGTCATTCAGGCCCGCATGCACTTCCGCAAAGACACGGGAGCCCTTATCGAAGTGTTCCTGCTGGAGCCCGCCGAGCCTTCCGACTACGAACTGATGTTCCAGGCCACGGGTCATTGTGCGTGGTATTGTCTGGTGGGCAATCTGAAGAAATGGAAGGAAGGCACGCTGACAAGAACGATAACAATAACTAATAACCCAGAACCAGTAACCGTTAAGGCAACACGAGGCTCTTTCCATGGCACTAGCCATCGCATCGATTTCGAATGGACAGGTAATGTCAGTTTTGCAGAGGTCATTGATACAATGGGTGAATTACCGATACCTCCTTATTTGAATCGTGAGACGCAGGAGAGCGACAAGACTACCTATCAGACCGTCTATTCCAAGATCAAGGGTAGTGTGGCAGCGCCAACGGCGGGACTTCATTTCACTCCTGAGGTGTTGGCAGAACTTGATGTCCGAGGTATAGATCGTGAGGAACTGACGCTCCACGTTGGCGCAGGCACTTTCAAACCCGTCAAAAGCGAAGAGATTGAGGGCCACGAGATGCATACCGAGTTTATCAGTGTGCGCCGTGAGACGATCCAGAAGTTGATTGCCCATGATGCCTGTGCCATAGCCGTCGGCACCACCAGTGTCCGCACTCTGGAGAGCCTATACTACATGGGGCTGAAGGTGATGCAGAACCCCCATCTGACAGAATCCCAACTTCATGTCGCCCAATGGGAACCCTATACCTCACACGGAGACTGTCCCCTGTGTGAGGCACATGATAGCCTCAAGGCCATTTTATCTTGGATGGACACCCACAATATGGACGTCCTCCACAGCAGTACGCAGATTATTATTGCCCCTGGATACGACTACAGGATCGTAAAGATGCTCATCACCAATTTCCATCAACCGCAATCTACGCTCCTGCTTCTTGTGAGTGCTTTTGTCAAAGGCGACTGGCATAAGATCTATGATTACGCTCTCTCCCACAATTTCCGTTTTCTCAGTTATGGCGACTCTTCGCTGCTGATACCATAAAGTATAAACAAAAAAGCCGCTGATATTCAGCGGCTTTTGTAGTCGATAGGGGAATCGAACCCCTATGCCAAGATTGAGAATCTTGTATCCTAACCATTAGATGAATCGACCGCGCTGCATTCTCTTGGAGTCTGCCCCCTGGCGGAAGGAGGGGGATTCGAACCCCCGGTACGGGAACCCGTACGGCAGTTTAGCAAACTGCTGGTTTCAGCCACTCACCCATCCTTCCAAGAATGCTTTGTGTTAGAAACCGAGGGGTTATCTCCTCAAATGCGGGTGCAAAGGTACGACTTATTTTTCGATTCTGCAAATTTTTCGACAATTTTTTTTGAAAAAGTTATTTGAATGCTATGACCTCCGTCAGTTCATGATTCAAGTAGAAAGTGTTTTGCAGGGTGTCGCCCTCGAGTACGTATCTCATTCTCAGGTAAAAGAGGTCACCTTCAGGCATCTGTCCGTAGGTGATGTCTTTCTTGAATCCCTGAGCCCCGCGCTGACGCATGACATTGATAACGGAGTCGTTAATGTGGCGCGTCTTTCCGATATCGGCATAGTCACGGTGCATGATCTTGTCGTGCTGTTCCATATTCGCTTCCACAAAAGCCTCCACCGTATTCTCGGCATGATACTGCTGTCCGCATGAAACGAACAGCAGCAGGGCTAATATTCCACTTATAATATAATATGTGTGCGACTTCATTTCTGTGGAATGTTTCTGAGCACGTCAAGCAGGTGATCCCACACCATCTGGACGGTAGGGATGTGCAGACGTTCGTCTGGGGTGTGTACGAAGCGCAAGGTGGGACCAAAACTCACCATGTCGAGGTTAGGGTAGCGCTCGGAGAAGAGACCGCACTCCAGTCCGGCATGGATGCCTCGAACGATGGGGGCTTTGCCGAAGAGTTTCTTGTACGACGACACCACGATCTCCTGGAGTTTAGAGTTGGCCTTCATCTTCCAGGCGGGATAGCCGTCGGAAGAGATGGCCTCGGCGCCGGCCAGTTCGAAGACGGCCTGGATGGTGGCGCACATATTGTCAAGGTTCGACATCACGTTAGAGCGCTGGCTCGACAGAATGTCGATGGTGGTTTCTGAGGTGTGGATGCTGGCAATATTGCTGGAGGTCTCCACCATACTGTTCAGTTCGGGATCCTGACAGATGGCATAGATGCCGTTATCGACGGCCTGCAGAGCCCAGATGAAGTTCTTGGCCACCTGCAGGTCGATGACAGGTTCTGCCTCTGCGCTTTCCATGTTCCAGACCATTTGTGTATCCGTCACATGGAATTCGTCCTCAACGTCCGAAGCAAAGATGTTCCAGTCGGCACGCACGTTCTCCTTCAGGTTATTGGGTACGGCTATCACGAAGTAGCCGTCGCGGGGGATGGCATTGTGCAATTTGCCGCTGTGGAACTGGGCCAGCAGGATGCCCTCATAGCGCTTCATTGTTTGGAAGATGAAACGGGCAAGGATTTTAATAGCATTGGCGCGCTGTTTGTTGATATCGTCGCCCGAGTGGCCGCCCACGAGGCCCTTTAGCGAGCCCTTTAGGAAGAAACTGCCCTGCGGGGCCTCCTGACGCTCAAAGATAAACTTGGCAGTGGTGTTGCGGCCTCCTGCACATGAGACGAATATCTCGCCCTCGTCCTCTGAATCGAGGTTGATGAGATAGTCGCCCGTCATAAAACCGGCCTTCATGCCCTCGGCTCCCGACAGTCCTGTCTCCTCATCACGGGTGAAGACACACTCGATGGGACCATGCTCAATTTCGTCAGAGGCGAGAATGGCTAGTTCGATGGCACAGCCGATACCGTCGTCGGCACCTAATGTCGTACCTTCTGCCGTCAGCCATTCTCCATCGACGTAGGTCTTGATGGCATCCTTGTCGAAGTCGAACTCCACATCGACGAGTTTGTCGCACACCATGTCCATGTGACTCTGCAGAATGACGGTCTTGCGGTTCTCCATACCCTTGGTGGCTGGCTTGCGGATGATCACGTTACCCGTCTCATCGACTTTCGTGTCCAGTCCACGGCTCTCGCCCCAGTTCTTCAGATACTCAATCATCTTTTCCTCACGCTTTGAAGGGCGGGGAATCTCGTTGATCTTCGCAAATTCCGCAAAGACAACCGCTGGTTTTAAATCACTTTTATTCATTATTAATGTATTTTTTGACTGATTTCGTGAATTAATTCGTACCTTTGCAGCCGAATTGCAGCGCAAAATTACGAAAAATGATTGAAACTCTGCTCATCAGCACGTTAATAATTGCTATAGGAATGGCTTTTTTCTGCGTGAAACTGATTTTCCGTAAGAATGGGAAGTTTTCTTCGCAGCATATCCACGACTCCGAGGCAATGAAAGAGCGGGGTATCCACTGTGTGATGGATCAGGATCGTGAAATGCGCACGAAGAGCAAGTTCGCTGTCGATGAACATTAAAGATTAAACATTAATTAATAGAAAAATAAAATGAAAAAGTACGTTTTCTCAGCACTTGCCATCGCAGCCATGATGGTATCGTGCAACAATGCAAGTTCAAAAATGGACGAACAGCCTGCCGCTGGTGACGCCTCCGCATCTGGTATGAAGGTTGCCTATGTCGAGGTGGATTCCCTGATGACCCAGTACGACTTCGCCAAGGATTACAGTGTAACGCTCCAGAAGAAGTCAAACAATGCCCGCAATACGCTGACGCAGAAGGGTAACGCCCTGCAGGCCGCCGTGAACAACTTCCAGCAGAAACTGAACAACAACGGTTTCACGAGCCGTGAGCAGGCTGCCAGTCAGCAGGCCGCCATCGAGCGCCAGCAGCGTGACCTTCAGGAACTGCAGGCTCGTCTGGAGAATGAACTTGCCACAGAGACGGCTAAGTTCAATGATGCTCTGCGCGATTCTCTGCAGAACTTCCTCACAGCCTATAACAAGGACAAGCAGTACGACCTGATTCTTTCCAAGGCCGGTGATAACATTCTCATGGCCAATAAGAAATATGACATCACCAACGATGTGATCAACGGTCTGAACAAACGTTACAAGCCCGCTGCCAAGAAGGACGAAGAGCCCAAAAAGGAAGAGAAGAAATAATCCTGACACACTCAGATACAGTAATCCCCAGCATTTGACGGCTGGGGATTCTTGTTTCTATGACCTGCGGATGACGAGCATTGTCATATCGCAGTCCTGTGGTGTGTCACCAGTATATTTCTCGATGGCTTCGCGCATACCATCCAGGAACTGATCTGGTTTCGGGTTCAGTTTCATGGACTGCAGGGCAGCGCCGCGAACCATCTTGTTACCGTACTGTCTGGAGTGGTTGTTCTTGGCCTTGGCAAGTCCGTTGGTATAGAGGAAGAGCGTCACGCCTTTGTCGAGGAACACTTCTTCCGTCGTGTATTTATAGTTGGACTTCATGCCCACAGGCAGGTTATTGTGCTCATCTTCTTCTTCGGCCAGAAGATTCACCTCCTGATCTAACAGCATCGGTGTGAGATAGCCGGCATTGCAGTACGACAGAACACCTTTCTTCAGGTCGAGTACGCCCACGAAAATCGATACGCCCATCTGGCTGTCGCTGTTGTTGGTGAGGGCCTTGTTGATGAGGGTGATGATTACCTCAGGTGTATCCTCGTGGCACGCGATATTACGGAACAGCGCCCATACCATGCCGGAGAGCATTGATGACTCTACGTCTTTCTCTGCGGGGTTACCGATGCAGAAGAAGAGTTTGTCGTCGCGTATCATACAGTCGTAGAGGTCACCGCTGACACCATCGCTGGTGATAAGCATGGCACTGAGTCCGAGTCCAGGGTATTGTGGTAGTGTCGGCGAAACCATCCTCTGTTGGATGCTGCGTGTAATACGGTGCTCTGTTTCAGCACGCGATTTATCAGTCGTCCTCTTCTCCAGCAGTTCTGACTCTTCCTGCAGGTCTTGGTAGGCTTCCCTCATCATCAGTTTGGAACGGCGGCTGAAAATGAAGTAGATAATGAAACCCAGTATCACCAGTCCCAACACGCCCAGCATCCCCCATGCCTTCATACGCTCATCCTTGGCCCTCTGGTTGGTCATCTGTTCCACTTTCTGAACAATGGTAGCCTGTTCCTCGTCATCAATACGCTTGGCCTGATCGAAGGCTTTGTCAAGGGCATTGCTGATCTGGAGACTGACGGTGATGGCTGAGTCCCTGCGCCCTGCGAGTAAATTGGCCTTATACTTTTTCAGCAGCATTGTCCGGATGTCGTCCATCGTATATATACCCTTGTTCTTCTCCAACATGGTGTCAAGGCTGCGGTAGTTGTCGGCAGCCTCCTCCCAGCGATTGGCGGCCACGAGGTAGTCGTTGGCGTTAATACGTCCCTCAGGGGTCTTGCTGTAGTTCGTTTCCAGATACCTCTCATACACCTGTGCAGCCTCGTCCTTCATGTCGAGCCCTTCCAGGGCGATGGCCTTGTAGATATCGAAGCGTGCCACCTGCTTGTCGATATAGTCGCCGTCGGTGCTAGGACGCTGCTCGTACTCGCCAATCAGTTCCCCGAAGTGGGATATCCAATTAAGGGCAGCCTTGTAGTTCTTCGTGTAGTTACAGGCATAAGCGATGTTGATCAGTCCGGCGATGGCGTCCTTGTAGGCCTCGTCGGTATGGTTCTTCTCAATATTCTCAAGGTGCTTGTTGTAGGCACGCTTGAAGCCGTCCTCTGTCGATTCGCCCGAATTGCCGAGCCCCGCCTGACAGCAGCCGATGTAGATGAGCAGGTTCACGTAGTCGCTGGTGGTGTCGCACTCCAATTTCTCCAGCCGCTCTGCTGCGGGGATGGCGATTTTCAACGCGTTCTCATAGTCGCCTCTGACGCTGAGCAGATTAGTCAGACGGCTTGCAGACTTGGCATAGATATCCGTGTTCTCATCACTGGTGGAGTTGGCGGCAGCCTCCAACGATGCTTTCCAGTAGAACTCAGCCATACGCATCTTCTTCAGTCTGTCGCTGGCATACCCCAGCCAGTAGTAGGCTTTGGAAGGAGCCAACACGTCTGTGCGACCAAGGCTGTCGGCCAGCAGTTGGATCTGTTCATAGTTCTTTTTCTTATAGGCCGACTCTATCAGGGCGTTGCCTCTGGTGATCTGTTCCTGACTGGGTTTATTCTCACAACCTATGATGAGTAGGGCTGTCAGTAGTACGGTGATAATGGATAGTTTTTTCATATCTGTTGATCTTGTTTTTGGCTAAAGAAATATCTATGTCGTTGCAAAAGTACAAAAAGAAAGGGAGAAATACAAGTTTTTACTTCAGAAAATTTTTCATGCAAAAAAAACATTGTATATTTGCGGGCTGAAAGATGACATTACATGTCTTTAACCCTGAGCATGATCTGGCATTGGCCGCGAACCTGAGTAATTTTACGGCTCCTCATGCTGGTCGTCAGTTGCGTGCGGATCTGGGATATATTCCGGCTCTGTGGGCAGCCAAGGATGATATGGTGCTCGTGGAGAATGTGGAGGATGCGGAGTGGCGGTACTGTCTGCTAGTAAAACGTCCCTTTGGGCGTTTTATCACTAAGGAGCAGATGGCTCATCTGGTCATTACCGACGTTGATGTGTGGGGATGGGATCTGGCCATCCGCTCGTTTCTCATGAGACAGGGCGTAGCAAGACAACTGTTGCCTTCCGATGATCAGATGGCTATGATCCGCGAATTGTCGCATCGTCGGTATGCGCAGCAGATGCTGGCGCAATTGCAAGGAGAGGGAGTTATTGGTGAGGCCCTGATGACAGACTCGCCAATGGTGGTTCGTAAGTATCTGGAAAAGATGGGAAGAATCGTTGTCAAGGCTCCATGGAGCAGTAGCGGACGAGGAGTTCGATTTCTGGATAAAGAAATGAACAAACCTGATTTTGGTTGGATCAGCAATGTTATCGTCCGTCAGGGAACTGTCATGGTGGAGCCCTATTATAATAAGGTGAAGGATTTCGGCATGGAGTTTGAGAGCGACGGTGAGGGACATGTCTCTTATCTCGGTCTCTCCCTGTTTCATACTTCCAATGGAGCCTATACTGGGAACATCCTCGCCTCGGAGGAAGAAAAGGAAGAGATGATAAGTCATTATGTGACAGTGGATCTGTTGAAATCCATTCAACAGGAAATTGCGACTTTTACAGGAAACTTGTACAAGGGTAAGTACAAGGGGCCGTTTGGAGTCGATATGATGGTAGTGGCACGGGATGACAAGGAAGGATTCCTGCTGCATCCCTGTGTGGAAATCAATCTCCGCAGGACGATGGGACATGTGGCACTGTGCCTGACCAAACATCTTCCTGGAACTCCCAGGACCATGCATATTGAGTACGACAAAAATATGTACAAAATAATCAGCCCCACCAATTGGCGGGGCTGATTGGAAATGAGCGGAAAGAGTCTTTATTCAATCACAATCAGGGCATCATCTTCCATGACGCTCTCACCGACCTTGACGCAGATGGCCGTCACCTTACCATCTTTCTCTACAGAAAGGTTGTTGGCCATCTTCATGGCCTCCAGTACGATCACCGTATCGCCAGCCTTCACTTCGTCGCCTTCGGCAACGAGAATGTCGGTAATAACGCCAGGCAGCGGGGCCTTGATAGCATTGGCCTTGTTTACAGCGCCCTTCGATTCAGCAGGTGCTTCATCGCTGGCAGCGGATGCAACAGCCTTCACCACGGGCTTTTTCTTCTCGGGCTCAGCCTGCTTCTCCATTTCTACAATGTATTCCTCACCGTTGACAGTCAGTGTAGCGATGTTATCCTTGATATCACCTACTACCACTTCATACTTGTTACCATTGATGGTATATTTATACTCTTTCATACGCTTCAGGGATGTTGTGTGAATGTTTGCGCGTAACCGTTCCATTGGGTGGGATGCGCGTTGATTGTAATGATGCCTGTCTCCGTATCGTGGACATTGTTGCCCAGATGCTCGTGGAGTGCCATGGCAATCGCTGCATATACTTCGTTGTTCATAAGCATTCTGTATTACATAGGAATGTTACCATGCTTCTTGGCGGGCAGGGCATCACGCTTGGTAGCGAGTTGGGCCAGACCGCGACAGATGCGGAAACGGGTGTTACGCGGCTCGATCACGTCATCGATGTAGCCATACTTGGCTGCCTGATACGGGTTAGCGAAGAGTTCGTTGTACTCGTCCTCCTTCTCGGCGATGAAGGCCTTCACATCCTCACCAGCCTCCTTCTTAGCCTTGGCTTCCTTAGCATAGAGCACGGCGGCAGCACCGGCAGCACCCATCACGGCGATCTCAGATGACGGCCATGCGTAGTTCAGGTCGGTGTGAAGTTGCTTACAACCCATCACGATGTGAGAACCTCCGTACGACTTACGAAGGGTAACGGTGATCTTGGGTACGGTGGCCTCTCCGTATGCATAGAGCAACTGGGCTCCGTGCAGGATGACGGCATTGTACTCCTGACCAGTACCTGGCAGGAATCCCGGCACGTCAACCAGTGATACGATAGGAATATTGAAGGCATCGCAGAAACGGACGAAACGGGCACCCTTACGGCTGGCGTTCACGTCGAGCACACCGGCATAGCAGTTGGGCTGGTTGGCTACGATACCCACGCTCTGGCCGTTGAAACGGGCAAAGCCGACGATGATGTTCTTGGCAAACTTGGGCTGTACCTCGAAGAACTCGCCATTGTCAACCACCGAACCGATGACCTTGTACATGTCGTAGGCCTCGTTGGGGTTCTCGGGGATGATCTCGTTCAGGCTGTCCTCCATGCGGTTGATGGGATCGTTGCACGGTCTGCGCGGAGCCGTCTCCATATTGTTGGAGGGGATATAACTCAACAGGGTCTTGATCATCTGGAGACCTTCCTCCTCCGTCTTAGCGGTGAAGTGGGTCACACCCGACTTCGTGGCGTGTACGGAAGCACCACCGAGATGTTCCTGGTCGATATCCTCGCCAGTCACGGTCTTCACCACCTTCGGACCTGTAAGGAACATGTAGGATGTACCTTCCATCATCAGGGTGAAGTCGGTGAGGGCGGGGGAATAGACGGCACCACCGGCGCAGGGACCGAAGATACCTGAGATCTGTGGGATCACACCAGAAGCGAGGATGTTACGCTCGAAGATCTCTGCATAGCCGGCCAAAGCGTTGATACCCTCCTGAATACGGGCACCACCTGAGTCGTTGATGCCGATGACGGGAGCACCCATCTTCATGGCCATGTCCATCACCTTGCAGATCTTCTGACTCATAGTCTCTGACAGAGAACCAGCATGAACGGTGAAGTCCTGTGCGAAGACGAAAACGAGACGGCCTTCGATCGTACCACTACCTGCTACGACACCGTCGCCGAGGAACTGCTTCTTCTCCATGCCGAAGTTGTGGCAACGGTGCTCCTTGAACATGTCGTACTCCTCGAACGAACCTTCGTCGAGCAGCATGTCAATACGCTCGCGGGCCGTATATTTGCCACGCTCATGCTGTTTCTGAATTGCTTTCTCACCACCACCGAGACGAGCCTGCTCGCGCTTCTCGATGAGTTGCTTGATTTTTTCTAATTGCTTGCTCATTTTTGTATTTGACTATTTGACAATTGACTATTTGACGATTTACTCTGGGTGTTCGCAGAGTTCAGTAAGGATGCCGCAGGTAGATTTCGGGTGGAGGAAGGCGATGTTCAGCCCCTCAGCACCCTTGCGCGGAGCCTGGTCGATCAGGCGTACGCCCTTCTCAGACACTTCTGCCAGGGCATTGGCCACACCGTCCTCAATACAGAAAGCCACGTGGTGAACACCCTTATTACCCTTGTCGAGCCACTTCTGAATGGTGCTCTCAGGTGATGTCGGCTCCAGCAGTTCCAACTTCACTTCGCCGCACTTAAGGAAGGCGGTTTTCACCTTCTGGTCCTCTACTACTTCTGTTGCATAACACTCCAGGCCCAACACGTCTTTGAAGAACGGCAGGCTCTCTTCAATGCTCTGAACGGCAATGCCCAGATGCTCAATGTGCGATATCTTCATAATTGCTTAAAATTAGAAAATTTGTAATAAGTCGAATTATTAGATTGCAAAGGTACAAAAAAAAGTGAAGAGTGAAAAGGGTAGAGTGAATAATTAAGCATTATTAAAACTCTACACTCACTTTTCCGTTGATTTGTCTGCCTGTAAGATAATTGGGAACTGCCCACTGGCGGTTTGTCACGTCTGTCACCCAGTAATAACTGTTCACGTTGGAGATGCCGAACAGGTTCAGGCAGTCTATGCCTATCCACAGGTTCTTGATACCCTTGCTGTTCTTGATGGCACGATAACTCATGCCGATGTCGGCACGCTTATAGGCTGGAGCGCGGAACTGCTGGCCTTCCAGACCACGATGGGGCGGACCAAAGGGCAGTCCGTCGGCAAAGGCCAGACGGAGCGTCATCTTCCAACGGTCGGTACCTGGGAAATAGTCGGTGAAATGCAGGTTCACGGCCCATCGCTGATCCGTGGGCATGGGAATCCACTGGCCCTCCATCTTCTGACGGGTACTCATCACGGAGAAGGTTAGCCAGGAGTCAGTGCCTGGCACGAACTCCCCATAGAGTTTCAGGTCGAGTCCGGCAGCATAGCCCGAACAGAGGTTCCGGCCGTAGTAGGTCACCTTCATGTTCTGCACGTTATAGGGAATCAGGTTGGAAAGTGCCTTGTAATAGGCTTCTGCCGAGAATTTGAAAGGTCTGTTCAGCATCTTGAAGCGGTAGTCAAAGGCACCGATGAACTGCAGTGATCGCTGACTCTTGATATTCTCGTTTAATATCGCTGTGGTGACACCATTGGCTGTTACCGTGTCACGCATCTCTTTATAAAAAGGTGCCTGGTAATAGAGACCTGTGGCAAAGCGGAATGTACAGTCGTTGTTGAATCCTGGCACGATGGTGAAGGAGGCTCTCGGGGAGACGATTGTTTCCTTGTTGAACGACCAGTTAGACAGCCTTACGCCGTAGTTCAGCGTGTAGAAGGTGTTACCTTTCGAGAAACGATAAGTGTCCTGGATATAGCCCTCCACGCGGTGGCTTTTCACGTCGTTCCTGGCGGTGAGGGTGTAGATCAGGTCCAGACGGTCGGCGGAGTGGGGGATGGAGTAGCCGCTGGAGTCGCGCATTTCGTATTCCTTCGACTGTTCCTTCACATGTTCCGTCTTATAGGTCATGCCTACCTCTATGTCATGGTGATGGGTCTTGTGGGTGCCAATCAGTTTGAAACTGACCACATCGGCAGTCAGGTAGTTGCGGGCATGTTCCATATAGGTTCCCACGCCAAGACTCTCCTGCGTCTGGGTGTCGTCGAGCCAGTACTGACCCATGATATCGTAAGTCTCACGCTCCTTGGAGTGGAAGGCTGATGTCAGGAATTTTATACTGGTAGAGTCTTCGAAGTGGCGGGTGATATTGGCTGTGCCGAAGAGGGTGCGGAACAGGTCTTTCTCCTCACCGTCGAAATACACCTTGAACGACTTTACATCTGCCAAAGTGCCGAAACTCGTTTCCCTATCCTCAGGCTTGAAATTGTAGTGGTTGTCCGAGATGTATCCGATGGCATCCACTGACCATCTGCTATTCGGATTATAACTGATATATGTTTGGTAATCAAGGAAATTCGGTTTATATTCTCCAGTCGTTTCTAGGGAGCCTAACAGGTAGCGGTTCGTCTTGTAGCGGAGGCCGTGGCTCATGGAGAATTTCTTGTTGCCGACACCGATATAGCCACTGGCTCCCAAGAGGGATGCCGTCACTGATGCCTCAAAGCCTTTGACGCGCCGATAGGTGATGTCGAGTGCAGATGACATCTTGTCACCATATTTCGCTTCGAATCCACCCGTGGAGAAGCCGATCTTCTCCACCATGTCCGGATTGATGATCGAGAGTCCTTCCTGATTGCCGCTGCTGATGAGCATGGGACGATAGACCTCCACCTGGTTGATATAGACTGAGTTCTCGTCGAAGGAGCCGCCACGCACATTATACTGTGAAGACAGTTCGTTGTGGCTGCTGACGCCAGCCTGCTGTTGGATCAGTTCCTCTACGGCATTACCCGTCGTAGAGGCAGACTGCTTGATATCCTTGATATCCAACTGCTCCGTCTGTCCTGTCTGTCGTCTGCGCTCTGTGACCGTGATCTCCTGTAGGGCCTCCATCGGATACAACACGATCTGCACGGTCATCGTCCCCTTGGGGCGGCGGAACACCCGTTTCCTTGGATTGTAGCCCACCATCGAGAAACGCACTTCCACGGAATCCGCCGACTGGAGATCAATGCTGAACTCTCCCTTCAGGTTCGTCATTGTCACCTTTCCCTGCGCCAGACAGGAGACGGTCACCAGTTCCAGGGCATTCTCGTCTTCATCGATGACTTTTCCCTTCAAGGTGAAGCCATCGGCCATCAGGACGGTACTCGTCAGGAGCATCGCCAGCATCAACGCCATTCTCTTTAACTGGTGTTTCATCAGATAATATAACGCATAAATCACCTGATTATTGCCTTTTGCGAACTTTTGCGAACTGGAAAAGCATTTGCAAACTATTGCGAACGTAAAAATTTGGATGATTCAGATTTTATGTTTACCTTTGCGCTATGATTTACGAACTGGTCATAGGAATATTGGTCTATGCGGTGCTGTTCATTGTCACAGTGCAGATCAGCCGACGGAAGGTCCTGGCCTTGCAGGAGCGTCTTGATAAGGTACGCGCCCTCCAGGAGTCGCAGCAGGCCCAGAGCCGGCAGAACATCGAGCAGAACGAGACCAAGATCCGTGAGTTGGAGACATTATTGCAGAAACTCGGCGACGAGAACTCCCTGCTCCGCCTCGAACTCGAGGAGAAGAAAGCCACGCTTGATTATAATAATAAGGTGGCGATGATAGAGAACGAGAAACGGCAGCAGGCAGAGACGGTGATCTTCTCATCGGAGATATACCAGCACCTGCAGCAATGCCTGAACAGCGGACGGAGTCTGAGTC